>NZ_CP011834.1:655287-982931 GCF_001412575.1 Limnohabitans sp. 103DPR2
TGACTTTTCAAGGATGGTGGTGAGACCGCCGGCTTTGTTGCCAGGCGAGGGGTTGTTGTTCATCTCGCCGCCGTTGATCTCGGTGTATTTTTCCCACCAGTGAATGCGGTCAATCAGCTTTTGTGCCACTTCTGGTTTGACAGCGCGGCGCGTGAGCAAGTGTTCAGCACCATAAATTTCAGGTGTTTCGCTGAGGATGGCGGTGCCGCCGTGTTGCACCAGTAAATCGACGGCTGCGCCCAAGGCGGGGTTGGCACTGATGCCCGAGTAACCATCGGAGCCACCGCATTGCAAACCGACTGTGATGTGTTCAGCGCTGCAAGGCTCGCGCTTGACTTGATTGGCGCGCGGCAACATTTCTTCAATGAGTGCGATGCCTTTCTCGACCGTCAAGCGAGTACCGCCTGTGTCTTGAATGTTGAACACCTTGAGGGTGTCGCCTTCTCTTAAGCTGCTGTGAGCAAGCCAAGTGTTCAGTTGGTTGGTTTCGCAGCCCAAGCCGACGACGACCACGCCCCAGAAGTTGGCATGTGTGGCATAGCCGGCCAGCGTGCGTTCTAGCAACTTCATGCCCAAACCTTCGGTGTCCATGCCGCAGCCGGTGCCGTGCGTTAAAGCCACGACGCCATCCACGTTGGGAAAGTTAGCCAGCGCAGCAGGGTTGTTGCGTTTTGAAAAATGATCGGCAATGGCGCGTGCTGCTGTGGCCGAACAATTGACGCTTGACAACACCCCGATGTAATTGCGTGTGGCCACACGGCCGTCCGAGCGTTTGATGCCCATGAAGGTGGCTTGCTTGCGCGGTGCCTCGGGCTTCACGTCTTGGCCAAAGGCGTAGTCGCGCTCAAAATTGCCTTTTTCAGGCCCCATGTTGAGATTGTGCGTGTGCACATGCTCGCCAGGTTGAATGGCCGTGCTGGCAAAGCCAATGATTTGGTTGTAGCGCCGTACGGGCTCGCCGGCTTGAATGGCACGTGTGGCCACTTTGTGTCCGGGCGGGACCAGTCCGCGAACGGTCACGCCGTCAACGCTGGTGCCGCTCATCAGTTGCGCGCGCGCAATGACCACGTCATCGGCGGGGTGGAGGCGAATGAAAAGACTCATTGTTCTCAATCACATAAATTGTTTAGGGAGCCACAGCACCAAGCTGGGCACATAAGTGATGACGATCAAGCTGCCTAGCAAGGGGAACAGCCAAGGCAGGATGGCGGCCGTGGTTCGCTCGACGCTGAGCTTGGCCACACGTGCCAACACAAACAAGACCATGCCCATGGGTGGGTGCAGCAAACCGATCATGAGGTTGAGCACCATGACCAAACCAAAGTGAACCAAGTCAATGCCCAGTTTTTGGCAGATGGGCACTAAAATCGGAACCAAGATGGTGATGGCCGCTGTAGGTTCTAAGAAGCAACCCACGAACAACATCAGCAAGTTGGCCAAGAGCAAAAACTTCCAAGGCTCTTGGGTGAAGCCCAGCACCCATTCACTGATGGCCGCTGTGACGCCAGTAGCGGTCAGCATCCAGCCAAAGATGCTGGCGGCGGCCACAATGAACATGACAGTGGCAGTGGTTTCGACGGTGTCGAGGCAAATCTTCACAAACATTTTGAAGTGAAGGGTGCGATACCAGAAGAAGCCCAACACAATGGCCCAGACGCAAGCGGCAATGGCGCCTTCTGTGGGTGTGAACACACCAGTCGTCATGCCGCCAATCAGCAAGACCGGTGTCATGATGGGCAGAACAGCCTGGAAGTCAAAGAGCTTATCGGCGGCAAACAAAATGCCCAAAGCGATGAAGACGGTCAGTTGTGGCGGTGTGTCAAGTTGTGTCACACAGTACCAAATGCAGAGTGGCCAGCCAATCACCACAGCTGTTTCGGCCAAGGCCTTGAAAACACGTGGCCAGTTAAAGGGAACGTCTGAGCCCCAATTGTTTTTGTGTGCAAAGTAGGCCACGGTGATCATCATGAGCAGCGCCATCATGGCCCCTGGCAAGATGCCAGCCAAAAACAAGGAGCCCACCGACACATTGGCCATCATGCCGTAAATCACAAACGGCAAGCTGGGTGGAATGATGGGTCCCAAGGTGGCCGATGCAGCTGTCACGCCCACTGCAAACTCGGTGCTGTAGCCATGGTCTTTCATGGCTTTGATTTCAATGGTGCCAAGGCCCGCCGCATCGGCAATGGCGGTACCGCTCATGCCTGCAAACACCACAGAGCCCACCACATTCACGTGGCCCAAGCCGCCCTTCATCCAGCCCACCAAGGCCAACGCGTAGTTGTAGATGCGGTTGGTGATGCCGGCGTTGTTCATGAGGTTGCCGGCCAAAATGAAGAAGGGCACCGCTAACAATGGAAAGCTGTCAATGCCAGACACCATGCGGTGAATCACCACAAAGGGAGGCGAGCTTTGTGTCCAGAACAAATAAATCAGGGAAGCACCCGCCATGGCAATGGCCACAGGAATGCCGCCACTCATCAGCAACAAGAACAAAATTTTTAACATCGGATTTCTTTCGGAACTTGAAGTGCTGTGTTCAGCGGTCAGTCATTTCTGACTCAGGACGTTGCAACACCGTGTAGCCGCGTTGCCAATGAACTTTCATGACCCAGATGGCGCGCAAACACATGGCCGCAAAACCGGCCATGACCACGGCGTACACAATGTTCATGGGCAAGTCGATGATGGTCATTTTGTAGTTGCCTAACTTTTCCATCATCTGACCCGTCAGGAATGTGGCGGCTGCAAAAAAGCCGATGCGCATCACATCGACCAAGGTGTTCATGAACTTTGAAAGCCAAGCAGGCATGAACTTGTAAAAGAAGTCCACTTGTATGTGGTTGTTTTTGGCGACGCCAATGGTGGCGCCTGTGAATACGGTGGCAATCAGCAAATAGCGCGCGATTTCCTCGGTCCAAGAAGCTGAGTTGTTCAGCACGTAACGTGTGAAGAATTGGTAGAAAACCGTGGCGCCTAAGACCCAAAAAAAGCCCAAAGCCACCCAAGCCTCAATGGGGGTGCCAGACAAATCCACCTCTTCATCGGTGGCATGAAATTGTCCATCGTCGCCCATCACTTTGGGCATGGCGTCAAGGTCGGGTAGGTTGCTCATATGGACTCCTCGAGATAGGGGCACAGGTTGAGCGCAATAGGCTCAACCTGTGAGATGCGCACCGGTACCACGGGTGCGCAAAAGTGCATCACGCGATGGTGATTACTTGACGGCTTGAATCTTGTCGAAATCAACCTTGGTGAAGCCCATGGATTCCAAAGGTTTGTTTTTCAAGACGGCGTCTTGGAAAGACTTGCGATCGACTTGCACAATTTGCAAACCTTTTTTCTTGAACTCGTCGACCAACTCAACTTCGCGTGCTTTGATCTTGGCCGAAGCGCGTGCAGCAGCTTCTTGTGTTACGTCTGTGAAAATTTTCTTTTCAGCATCGCTCAGTTTGTTCCAAACGTGGGGCGCAATTTGAGTGGTCAAGCCGTCAACGATGTGGCCGGTCAACATGATCGCCTTTTGAACTTCATAGAACTTCTTGGCTTCAATGGTGGTCAAAGGATTCTCTTGGGCTTCAACGGTACCGTTTTGCAGGGCCAAATAAACTTCTGCAAACGCAATGGGTGTGGGATTGGCGCCGCAAGCTTCGGGTGTTGCGCGGTAAGCGGGCACATCAGGCACGCGAATCTTGATGCCTTTCATGCCAGCGCAATTGGTAAAGGCTTTTTGCGCTGTGGTGTGACGTGCGCCGTAGTAGGTGTAGGCTGTGACTTGAATGCCAGTTTTGGCACGGAACTCATTCACCATTTCGCCAAAGACTTGGCTTTTGGAGAAGGCCAGCAGGTGGTCGCCATCACGGAAAATAAAGGGGTAGTAAGCTATTCCGAAGCGTGGGTAGGCACGAGCAGCAAAAGATGTGCCGCTGATGATCATGTCCACCGTGCCCAAAGTCAGGCCTTGGTTGATGTCGGTTTCTTTGCCCAATGTTGAGGCAGGAAAGACTTGAATTTCATATTTGCCGTTGGTGCGCTTTTTGATTTCGTCTGCAGCCCAAACAGATTCGGTGTGATAGGCCTCCGACGTTTCATAGACGTGCGCCCATTTCAATTTGGTTTGCGCTTGCGCCAGGCCGCTGCCCATGGCGCCTAACAGCCCTAGGGCCACGACGCTGGCTGTGGCGAGCGATTTCAGAGCATTTCGTTTGGTGTTCATGTTGTCTCCTGTGGGTTGAAATAAAAAAAATTGCTGGCGAGAAAACTAAATTCGAGAAGGTGCGCTTCGCCAGCTAGCGCTAAAACGTTTGTGAGCTTGGTTCAAATGTTTTTGCATGGTTTTGCGCGCACGTTGCGGGTCGTGGGCTTCGATGGCCTCTAGCACTTCTTGGTGTTCTGCAATGGCAGCGGCCCATGAAGCGGGCGATTCAAAGTAATCGCCCAAGCGTTCGAACAAAGGGCCATTTCTGGCTTCCAAATAAAGTTCGAGGGTGTCGTGCATCACGCTGTTGGCACACGCATTGGCGATCGCCATGTGAAAGGCGATGTCGCTGTCTCTGGGGATGCGGCCTGCTTTGGCATCTTTTTGCATGGCCTTGAGTGCAGCGGCCATGCGCTTGATGTCTTGCGCGTTGGCGCCTTCTGCGGCCAGGGCGGCCATTTCGGCTTCTATCAGGGAGCGTGCGCGCATCACTTCAAGCGGCCCCCATTCAGCGGGCGTGTTGAGTGTGCTGGGTGCGGCTTGTTTCTTCTTGCCCAATGATTTGACGTAGATGCCAGAGCCTGTGCGCACTTCAATCACACCTTCCACTTCCAATGCAATGAGCGCTTCGCGCACAGAGGGTCGGCTGAAACCCAGTTGCATGGCCAGATCGCGTTCGGCGGGCAAACGTGAACCCACAGCAAATTCGCCCGAGGAAATCAATCCTTGGACTTGCTTGGCAATTTGGCGATACAGCCGTTGGGGTTCGATGGATTTCAAAGCTCAGGGAATACGAGGATTGGACAATTGGTCAGACCAGTTGCACAATCTTCACATGGAACCTGAGCGAGGGTCAAGTCAATTAGGCTACGCATAAACCCGAACTCGTCACAACATTTTTCAACATGACTTCAGTCACCATCGATCGCGTTCATTTGCGTCAAGTGAACTTGCCGCCCAAGGTTGTTCGTACCGACGCCATTCAATCCTTTGTCACCCAAGAAACCATTCTGCTCACCCTGGTGTGCAGCGATGGCATTCAAGCCACAGGGTACGCCTACACCATTGGCACCGGCGGCAGTTCTGTGGTGGCTTTGCTCAAAGATCATTTGGTTCCTCGGCTCATTGGCAAAAACCCAGTGCATGTGGAAGCCATTTGGAAAGATTTGTTTTTTCACACGCACGCCACGGCCGTTGGCGCCATGACCAGTTTGGCCTTGGCCTGCGTTGACACAGCCCTTTGGGATTGGCGTGCGCAAAGTCAACAATTGCCTTTGTGGCAATTGCTGGGAGGCGCGCAAAGCAAAGTGCCGCTTTACACCACCGAGGGCGGCTGGCTTCATTTGTCCCCCGAAGAATTGGTCGCGCAAACGCTGCAGGCCAAAGCCGATGGTTTCAAAGGCGCCAAAATCAAAATTGGCCGCCCCCATGTTAGCGAAGATGTGGCGCGTTTGTCGGCCGTGCGCAATGCGGTGGGACCCGCATTCGACATCATGACCGACGCCAACCAAGGCTTCCACCGTGCAGAAGTGGTCAGAAGGGCCAAAGCTTTCGAAGGCCTTGATTTGGCATGGTTAGAAGAGCCCATGCCCGCTGAAGATGTTTCAGGTCACAGGCACTTGCGCGAACACACTCCCATTCCTGTGGCGGTGGGCGAGTCGATGTACCACCCCATGCAATTCAGAGAGTATTTAGAGCAGGGCGCTTGCAGCGTGGTGCAGCCCGACGTGGCGCGCATTGGTGGCATCACGCCTTGGATCAAAACAGCGCATTTGGCCGAAACCTTCGATGTGCCGGTGTGCCCCCACTTTTTGATGGAGCTGCACGTCAGTTTGTGCGCTGCGGTTCCCAATGCCACTTGGGTGGAATACATTCCTCAATTGGACGACATCACGCATTCGCGCATGAAAGTCAAAGATGGCTTTGCGTACCCCCCCGACACGCCTGGACTGGGCATTGAATGGGATTGGCAAGCCATCGACCAGCGTCAAGAGAATCATTTGGAGATCAAAGCATGAGATTGAAAAACAAAAACATCCTGGTCACAGCTGCGGGCCAGGGCATTGGCCACGCTGCCGTGATGGCCATGGTGGCCGAAGGCGCCACCGTGTGGGCCACTGACGTCAATCCAGAGCTGCTCAAAACTTATGCGGGCGTGGCCAATGTGCACACCGCAGTTTTGGATGTCATGAACAAAGACGACATTCAAAAACAAGTGGCCCTCATTCCGCGCATCGATGCCTTGTTCAATTGTGCGGGCGTGGTCCATGGCGGCACCATTTTGCAAGCCACCGACAAGGATTGGGACTTTGCTTTCAACCTGAATGCACGCGGTCAGTTTTGGATGATTCAAGCGGTCTTGCCCAAAATGCTGGAACAAGGTGGTGGCAGCATCATCAACATGGCCAGCGTGTGCTCCAGTGTGCGCGGTTTGCCCAATCGCTTTATTTATGGCGCTTCCAAAGCAGCGGTCATTGGTTTGACCAAAAGCGTGGCGGCCGATTTTGTGGCCAAAGGCATTCGCTGCAACGCCATTTGCCCAGGCACCGTCGACACGCCTTCACTGCAAGATCGCATCAATTCAGAAGCCGATCCCGTGCAAGCGCGTAAAAACTTTGTGGCGCGCCAACCCATGGGCCGCATTGCCCAAGCGCACGAAATTGCACCCATCGTGGTGTTCTTGGCGTCCGATGAAGCGGCCTTTGCCACGGGCAATGCCTATATGGTCGACGGTGGCATGACCATCTAAGCCTTTTTTTCAAACCACATCCAACTTCTCAATCAAAGAAATCCATGAACCAATACGACATGAAAGGCCGCCACGCGGTCATCACCGGTGGTGCCACCGGCTTGGGCTACGCCATTGCCGAACGCGTGCTGGCTTCGGGCGGTAGCGTCACCTTGTGGGACCGCGATGAAGCCGGCATGGCCAAAGCCGTGGCCAGCTTGAACCATCCCGGTAAGGTTCACGCCGTCAAAGTCGATGTGGCGCAGCATGCGTCTGTGGTGGCGGCCACCGAAGCTACTTTGAAAAACGGGCCGGTCGACGCCGTGGTCAACTGCGCAGGCATCACAGGCCCCAACACACAAGTGTGGAACTACCCCGTGGATGCGTGGCAACAAGTGATGGACGTCAATGTCAACGGCGTGTTTTATTGCTGCCGCGAATGGACGCCGCATTTGAAAGAGCGTCCTGCAGGTCGCATCGTCAACATCGCATCTGTGGCGGGCAAAGATGGCAACCCCAACGCCAGCGCCTACAGTGCCAGCAAGGCCGCCGTGATGACCATCACCAAGTCATTGGGCAAAGAGTTGGCCAATACCAATGTCCGAGTGAACTGCGTCACGCCCGCCGCTGTTAAAACAGCCATCTTCGATCAGATGACACCCGAGCACATTCAGTTCATGCTCTCCAAAATTCCAATGGGACGTTTTGGTACGCCCGATGAAGTGGCGGCCATGGTCACATGGTTGCTGACAGAAGACTGTTCTTTCTCAACGGGCGCGGTGTTTGATTTGTCGGGTGGTCGCTCCACTTATTGAGCGAAATTCGATCACAATCACCCGTGTTCAAAAAGCGTTCCTCCAACAATTTGAGCCCCATTTTTAACCTAAGGATTTCTTCATGAAACTCGTTCGCTATGGCCAACCCGGTAAAGAAAAACCAGGCCTCATTGATGCCGCTGGCAAACTGCGCGACTTAAGCGGTGTGGTGTCCGACATCGGCCCCGACCAACTGTCCGACAAAGTCTTGGCCAAGTTGGCCAAACTCAAAACCGACAAGCTGCCCTTGGTCAAAGGCAAGCCCCGCATGGGTTGCCCCGTGGCCAACGTGCGCAAGTTCATTGCCATTGGCTTGAACTACGCCGACCACGCGGCCGAGTCCAACTTGCCCGTGCCCAAAGAACCCATCGTGTTCATGAAGGCCACCTCTTGCATTCAAGGCCCCAACGACGAAGTCATGTTGCCCAAAGGCTCTGTGAAAACCGATTGGGAAGTTGAGTTGGGCATTGTCATTGGCAAGCACGCCAGCTATGTGTCACAAAAAGAAGCCCTCGACTATGTGGCGGGTTACTGCACCATCAACGACGTCAGCGAACGCGAGTACCAAATCGAGCGCGGCGGCACATGGGACAAGGGCAAGGGTTGCGATACCTTTGGCCCCATCGGTCCTTGGATGGTGACCAAAGACGAAGTGCCCAATGTTCAGAACCTCAAAATGTTCTTGGATGTGAACGGCCAGCGCATGCAAACCGGCACCACCAAAACCATGATTTTTGGCGTCACCAAATTGGTCAGCTACGTCAGCCAGTTCATGACCTTGGAGCCAGGTGACATCATCACCACCGGCACCCCGCCAGGCGTCGGCATGGGCATGAAGAAAGACGGCAAGCCAGCGCCGGTGTACCTCAAGAAGGGTGACGTCATGCACCTGGGCATCGAAGGCTTGGGCGAGCAAACGCAGAAGGTTGTGGCCTACAAACGCAAAGCCTGATCAAGGTTTTTCAATCAAGGTGGTGCTTGGCCAAAAGCCAAGCAAGCCATCGCCAAGGCGAGTCGGGATTAACCCTGATTCGCCTTTTCTTTTTGCCGGGATTGGCATTTTCATGCAAAATAGAACGAGCGTTCTTTTTTACAAATTCACGGCATGACAGTACGACACATCACTTCCGGTTCCTCTGCAGGCGCGGCCGCCAGTGCCTTTCGCCCAGCGGACGAAGCCGGAGGCCGAAGCTTGATGAAAGGTCGTCAAACCAAAGCAGCCATCGTCGATGCCGCTTTGGGACTGGCCTCTCAAATTGGCTTGGAAGGCTTGTCCATCGGCGCACTGGCCGAAGTGACTGGCATGAGCAAGTCGGGCGTGTTTGCGCACTTTGGCTCACGCGAAGAATTGCAAATTTCCGTCATTCGTGAATACCACGATCGCTTTGAAAGCGAAGTGTTTTATCCCGCCCTCAGTTGCACACGCGGCTTGCCCCGTTTGCAAAAGTTGTTTGACAACTGGATGCAACGCACCTCCACCGAAATTGATTCGGGCTGCATTTACATCAGCGGTGCTGTGGAGTTTGACGATCGTCCTGGTCCTGTGCGGGATGCATTGGCCTCGTCAGTGAACACCTGGCAAAACGCATTGCAACGCGCTGTTGCACAAGCACAAGAAGAACAACATTTGAATTCCAAAGCCGATCCTTTGCAGGTGGCCTTTGAAATTCATGGCCTTATTTTGGCTTTGCATTACGAAGCCAGATTTTTGCGCAACCCGGGTGCTGCAGAGCGCGCACGTCAAGGTTTCACCACCATCGTGTCGCGCAACACGCCCTGATTCTTTGTATCAATTCTCAATTTTCTGAAAGTCCAACATGCCCAGCTATACCCCTCCCCTGCGTGACCTTCAATTTGTGTTGCACGAGTTGCTCGATTTGGAAAATGAACTCAAGGCCATGCCCAAGCATGCCGAGACCGACGCCGACACCATCAATGCGGTGTTGGAAGAGGGCGGTAAATTTGCGGCCGAAGTGGTCTTCCCCTTGAATGTGTCGGGTGACGAAGAAGGTTGCAAACTCAATCGCGACACCCATGAAGTGACCGCACCCACCGGCTTCAAAGAAGCGTATGCCAAGTACGTGGAAGGCGGCTGGGCGGCATTGAGCGCCGAAGAAGAATACGGCGGTCAAGGATTGCCCTTGGTGGTCAATCAGTGCTTCTTTGAAATGCTGAACTCCGCCAATCAAGCTTGGACCATGTACCCAGGCTTGTCGCATGGCGCGCATGCATGCTTGTCAGCGCACGGCTCGCCTGCTCAAAAGAGCACTTACTTGCCCAAGCTCACCAGCGGTGAGTGGACCGGCACCATGTGCTTGACAGAGCCTCATTGCGGTACCGATTTGGGCATGTTGCGAACCAAAGCCGAACCCCAAGCCGATGGCACTTATCGCTTAACTGGTCAAAAGATTTTCATCAGCGCTGGCGAGCACGATTTGGCGAGCAACATTGTTCACTTGGTGTTGGCACGTTTACCCGATGCCCCGGTGGGCAGCAAAGGCATCAGTTTGTTTGTGGTGCCCAAATACAAAGTCAACGCCGATGGTTCGGTCGGTGAACGAAATGGCATTTACTGTGGCGGCTTGGAACACAAGATGGGGATCCATGGCAATGCCACGTGCCAGATGGTGCTCGATGGCGCAGTGGGCGACATGGTGGGCCAGCCCAACAAAGGTTTGGCCGCCATGTTTGTGATGATGAATGGCGCGCGTTTGGGCGTGGGCAATCAGTCTTTGGGCTTGACCGAGGTGGCGTATCAAAATGCCTTGGCCTATGCCAAAGACCGCATCCAAATGCGCAGTTTGTCGGGCGTCAAAGCACCGGCTAAACCTGCAGATCCTATTTTGGTTCACCCCGATGTGCGCCGTATGTTGTTGACGGCCAAGGCCTATGCTGAAGGGGGCCGAGCTTTGGCCTGCTATGGCGCCTTGTTGATCGATAAAGAACTGAACCATCCCGATGAAAAAGTGCGCGCCGACTCTGCCGAAATTTTGGCGCTGTTGACGCCTATTGTGAAAGCCTTCTTGACCGACAACGGTTATCAAGCCACCACCATGTGCCAGCAAGTGTTTGGCGGTCACGGCTACATCAAAGAGTGGGGCATGGAGCAGTATGTGCGCGACGCACGCATCAACATGATCTATGAAGGCACCAATGGCATTCAAGCACTCGACTTGCTCGGCCGCAAAGTCTTGGGCAATCAAGGTGCCAGCTTGCAGAAATTTGGCAAGTTGATTGGCAAACTGGTGGCGCAAGAAATGGGCAACGAAGCCATGGCCGAGTTCATCAAGCCACTGGCAGACTTGGGCCAGAAGATGACCCAGTTCACCACCGAAATTGGCATGAAGGCCATGGGCAATGCCGATGAAGTGGGCGCCGCGTCTGTCGATTATTTGCGTGTGGCCGGCCACCTCGTGTTTGCTTACTTCTGGGCTCGCATGGCGCAAGTGGCTTTGGCCAAAATTGCAGCGGCTGAAGAAGAAGCACAACGCCCCGATCCTTTCTACAAAGCCAAATTGCAAACAGCGCGTTTCTACTTTGCGCGTCTGTTGCCCGAAACGCTGACGCTGATGAACACTGCACGCTCGGGTGCAGATGTCTTGATGGACACCGATTTGGCTTTGGCTTGAACATTGAACACTGACCAACCCCTCCGAAGGAAACATCCATGCAATCCTCATTCCATTTGTCCCAACTGTTGAAATCATTCATCATGTTGGGCGTTGCCGCTTTGGCGACCAGCGCCATGGCCAACTCGCCTGTGGGTCAGTGGCACACCATTGACGACAAAACCGGTGAGCTCAAAAGCATGGTGGTGATCGTGGAGCAGCAAGGTGTGATCAAGGGGCGCGTTGAAAAATTGCTACGCAAAGACGCAGATCAGAATGCCAAGTGCGACAAGTGCAGCGACGACCGCAAGAACCAAGCGGTGTTGGGGCTTGAGATTATTCGAGGCGCCAAAAAAGCCAGCGGTAAAAATGTCTGGGAAGACGGCGAAATTCTCGATCCTGAAAACGGCAAAACTTATGGCCTTCGTCTCACCCCCATTGAGAATGGCGCGAAACTGGAAGTGCGTGGTTCGATCGGTCCCTTCGGTCGTACGCAAACTTGGGTTCGTGTACCCGGCACCAACTGAAACCCATTGAATCGATAGAAAGACACCAGACCATGTCAGACATCTTGACCCACATCGACGCCGGGGTGATGACCCTCACCTTCAACCGCCTCGACAAAAAGAATTCCATCACAGGCGATATGTACGCCGCCATGGCGCAAGCCGTCGACCAGGCGCAAGCCGATCCCGCCATCCGTGTCTTGGTGATTCAAGGCCACGAATCGATCTTCAGTGCCGGCAACGACATTGGTGATTTTTTGAACAAGCCACCTTCCACGGTGGACTCGCCCGTGTTCCATTTCATGCGCGCGTTGACCACCTTTGAGAAGCCCGCCATTGCCGCCGTAGCAGGTCCTGCTGTGGGCATTGGCACCACCTTGCTTTTCCATTGCGACTTGGTCTACGCGGGTGACAATGCTGCGTTCTCCATGCCCTTTGTGAATTTGGGTTTGTGCCCTGAGTTTGCCTCCAGTGTGTTGGCCCCGCAAATGTTTGGCTATCACCGAGCTGCTGAAGCCTTGTTGTTGGGCGAAGCTTTTTTTGCAGAAGCCGCGCTGGAGATTGGCTTGGTCAATCGCGTGGTGCCACCCACAGAAGTCAATGGCTACGCACAAGCGCAAGCCAAAAAGTTGGCGGCCAAACCTTTGTCTGCTTTGGTTGAGACCAAGCGTTTGATGAAGAGCGGTCAATCCAAGGTGCTGATTGAGCGCATGGGTGAAGAGGGGCAAAGTTTCCGCCGCATGCTCACCGAGCCTGCAGCGCGTGAGGCATTTGGCGCCTTCATGGAAAAACGCAAGCCCGACTTCTCTAAAATCTAAGTTGATCTCTCAACTTAGAATGCCCCATGACTTCCTCTCGCGCAGACATCCCACCGCAGGTTACTTTTGAGCCTGAGTTCATCGAAGGTTTGCGCGAGATCTACGAAGACAAAATTCTTTTCAACCAATGGATGGGGTTGAAGGTTTCAAGCATTGAAGCCACTGGCATCGTGGCGCACCTCACCATGAAACCCGAATTGGTAGGGCACTTTGCGTACCATCGAATTCACGGTGGCGTGATCAGTGCGGTGTTGGACGCCATGGGCAGCTTGGCTGTTTTGGCAGCCCTCGGTGCCAAACACATGGACGAAGCGCCTGCCAAACGGCTTGAGCGGTTTGCCCGTCACAGCACCATAGATTTGCGCATCGACTTTTTACGCCCTGGCATTGGGGACGAATTTGTCATTCATGCTGAAGCCGTTCGCGTGGGTGCCCGGGTGGGCAATGCGCGCATGGAGTTTCGTGCGGCCGACGGTAAGTTGCTGTCAACGGGCACCGCGGCCTATCTCACCTCTTGAACTCAGGTCGCTGGGGCATCGCGCCCTGAGCACAGAAGTCATTCCTCAAGCTTTAGCGTTCTGGCACAGGCGTCGGTTTGCCATCTGCATCGATGGCCACATAGGTTAGGCGCGCTTCTGTCACCTTGATGAACTCCCCCTGGTTGGAAAAGCGCTCTGCAAACACTTCCACTTGCACCGTGATGGACGTTCGACCAACGCGCGTGATGCGTGAAAAAAACGAAAGCAGATCGCCCACTTTGACCGGTTGCTTGAAGATGAATTCATTCACAGCCACAGTGGCCATGCGGCCGCGTACCAGTCTGGCGGGGAGCACGGCACCAGCCAAGTCGACCTGAGCCATGACCCAACCACCAAAAATATCGCCATTGGCATTGCAGTCGGCGGGCATGGGGATGACCTTGAGCACCAGCTCTTGGTCGGTGGGCAAGGCTACTTTTTCAGGAGGGTTCATAGAGGGACCTTCGGTGATGACGTCAAGACGGGGGCACAATGAGGGCTTGATTTTGATTCAGATTGTGACCCATGCGCCATCACGGTGAAAGTTCTTCCGCCCCCACAGCACCTGCCACACCCGGAACCGCCGTCGCGCAGCCGCCCCAAAAAGACTCGGATGGCCGTACATTGAAGCGTTTGTTGCCCTATTTGTTGGCTTACAAATGGCGAGTGGCCGCTGCGCTGATGTTCATGGTGGGCGCCAAGCTGGCCAACGTCAGTGTGCCCATCTTGCTGAAAAATTTGGTGGATGCCATGAGCTTCAAGCCAAGTGATCCGGCGCAAGTCTTGGTGGTGCCTGTGGCTTTGCTGGTGGGCTATGGCGCGCTACGGCTCATGACCTCGGCGTTCACAGAACTGCGAGAGTTGGTGTTTGCCAAGGCCACACAAGGCGCAGCACGTAGCATTGCACTGGAAACTTTTCAACATTTGCACGCCTTGAGCTTGCGCTTTCATTTGGCCCGTCAGACGGGAGGTATGACGCGCGACATTGAGCGCGGCGTGCGCGGCATTGAGTCGCTCATCTCTTATTCGCTTTACAGCATCGTGCCCACCCTCATTGAGGTGGCCTTGGTCTTGTCGATATTGGCTGTGAAGTTTGATGCGTGGTTTGCTTGGATCACGCTGGCGGCCTTGGGCTTTTACATTTTCTTCACGGTGCAAGTCACCGAATGGCGCACCCACTTTCGAAAACAAGCCAATGAGTTTGATTCTGCCGCGCATACCAAGGCGATCGATTCCTTGCTGAACTACGAAACCGTGAAGTACTTTGGCAATGAGGCTTACGAGGCCAATCGCTATGACGAAAGCTTAGAGCGCCTGAGAAAAGCGCGCCTGAAATCTCAAACCTCCTTGTCGCTTTTGAATACGGGGCAACAGCTGATCATTGCAGCTGCTTTGGTGGCCATGTTGTGGCGCGCGACCCAGGGTGTTGTCGATGGCCGCATGACCTTGGGCGATTTGGTCATGATCAATGCCTTCATGATTCAACTCTACATACCGCTCAACTTCTTGGGCGTGCTGTACCGTGAAATCAAGCAAAGCCTGACCGATCTCGACAAGATGTTTGTCCTGATGGACCGCGAACGCGAAGTGGCCGATGTGCCGCATGCCCCCGATTTGAATTGCCAAGCGGGTGCGCATTTGAAATTTGAGAACGTCTCGTTTGCCTACGAGGCTGACCGGCCCATTTTGCACAACATCAGCTTTGAAATTCCTTCTGGCAAAACGGTGGCCGTGGTCGGCCCCTCGGGTTCTGGCAAATCCACCTTGGCGCGTTTGATGTTCCGTTTCTACGACGTTCAACAAGGTCGCATCAGCATCAATGGCCAAGACATTCGCCAAGTGACTCAGCACAGCGTGCGCAAGTCTTTGGGCATCGTGCCGCAAGACACCGTGCTGTTCAACGATACGGTGGCCTACAACATTGGCTACGGCCGAACTGGTGCGACCCAAGAAGAAATAGAAACAGCGGCCAAGGCGGCGCGCATCCATGACTTCATTGTGTCCACCCCCAAAGGCTATGCCACCTCGGTGGGTGAGCGCGGCCTCAAATTGTCGGGCGGCGAAAAGCAACGCGTGGCCATTGCCCGCACGCTTCTCAAGAACCCACCCATCTTGGTGTTTGACGAGGCCACCTCGGCCCTCGATTCGGCCAACGAACGCGCCATCCAGGCCGAGCTGGCCAGTGCCGCGCAAAACAAAACCACGCTGGTCATTGCGCACCGATTGTCAACGGTGGTGGATGCACACGAGATTTTGGTGATGGAGGCTGGTCACATCATCGAGCGCGGCAATCATGCGCAATTGCTGCAACTGGGCGGGCGCTACGCGCAAATGTGGTCCTTGCAACAGAACTCTGAGGCGGATGCAGGATAATGTTGGCATGGAAACCAAGTGGCTTGAAGACTTTGTGAGCTTGGCTGAAACCCGCAGTTTCAGCCGATCCGCGCAGCTTCGCCACGTGACGCAGCCAGCGTTTTCTAGGCGCATTCAGTCCTTGGAAGCGTGGGCCGGTGTGGCCTTGATCGATCGCAGTTCTTACCCCACTCGACTCACGCCCGCTGGCGAAACTTTATACGCCCAAGCTTTGGAACTCTTACAGTCCTTGCACAACACCCGCGACATGTTGCGGTCTCAAGGCTTGGCAGAGCAAGACCTGATGGCCTTGCTCGAACCTTCATTGCAAAAATCTTGATTGGCAATTCACCATGACATCCTCACTGACGCTCACCCGCCCCGATGACTGGCACTTGCACGTGCGCGATGGCGCTGCACTTCAAACTGTGGTGCCGCATACCGCTGCACAATTTGGCCGCGCCATCATCATGCCCAACTTGAAGCCACCGGTGACCACCGCCGAGTTAGCCTTGGCTTATAAATCCCGCATCATGGCGGCGGTGCCTCAGGGCGTGGCCTTCGAGCCCCTCATGACCTTGTACCTGACGGACAATTTGCCACCCGCAGAAATTGTCAAAGCCAAAGCGGCCGGTGTGGTTGCATGCAAACTGTATCCAGCAGGCGCTACGACCAACAGCGATGCGGGTGTGACCGATTTGAAAAAGATTTACCCCACACTCGAAGCCATGCAAAAGGTGGGCATGCTGTTGTTGGTGCACGGCGAAGTGACCAGCAGCGACATCGATTTGTTTGACCGTGAAGCGGCCTTCATCGACACCCAACTCATTCCTCTGCGACGCGATTTCCCCGAACTCAAAATTGTGTTCGAACACATCACAACCAAAGACGCCGCCGACTATGTCATGGCCGCCGATCGCTTTGTGGGTGCCACGCTCACTGCACATCACCTGCTGTACAACCGCAACGCCATTTTCACCGGTGGCATTCGCCCTCACTATTACTGCTTGCCTGTGCTCAAACGCGAAACACACCGTGTGGCTTTGCTCAACGCTGCAACATCGGGCAACACACGCTTCTTCTTGGGCACCGACAGTGCGCCGCATCCTGCGCACTTGAAAGAACACGCATCAGGTTGCGCAGGTTGCTACACCGCGCACGCCGCCCTCGAGATGTACGCCGAGGCCTTTGACAGTGTGGGCAAACTGGCGCAACTCGAAGCCTTCGCCAGTTTCAATGGTGCCGATTTCTACGGCTTGCCGCGCAACACCGGCACCATCACCTTAAAGCGTGAAGCCTGGACCCCACCCGAGAGCTTCCAATTTGGTGAAGCCGAATTGAAACCTTTGCGCTCGGGTGAAGCCTTGCCATGGCGAGTGGCCTAAGCCTCATTGATTGGACCGCGCCTTGGCTTACGCCTTGGCGTGCCACCGGAGAGCGCATGGCGCAGCAGGTTGCACAAGGCCAGTCAGTGGCCGAGGCCTGCAATGGCGCACTTGCCACGCTGCGAGCGTTGGCGCAGCAGGCATCGCCTGCCAAGGCTGTTTGCCACGTGCAGTTTGTCTCGCAAGACAACTTGCCTGAGGGCATGGCCTACGAGCAATTCATTTTTGAACAGCATGCCGTGCCCACGCGTGAGGGCCTGCACGATTTTTTCAACGCTTTGTGTTGGTTGCATTTTCCGTTGGCCAAGCAACAACTCAATCAACTTCAAGCAGCCGCCATCCAAAGCCAGGGGGTCGGTGCCGTACGCGGCCCTGTCCGTGATGCTGTCACGGTGTTTGATGAGAACGCCTGTTTGCTCCAAGTTGAGGATGTCATTTGGGACGCCTTAGAGCGGCGCGATTGGCAAGCGGCCTTTGTGACGCACAGGGGCTTGTGGGGTAGCGCGCAGATGCAAATATTTGGACATGCGGCATTGGAAAAGTTGGTCGCCCCCTACAAGGCCATTACCGTGCACATGTGGCGTGTGCCCAACGGCTTGGCCGTGTT
Organism: Limnohabitans sp. 103DPR2; assembly: GCF_001412575.1. Taxonomy (NCBI): domain Bacteria; kingdom Pseudomonadati; phylum Pseudomonadota; class Betaproteobacteria; order Burkholderiales; family Comamonadaceae; genus Limnohabitans; species Limnohabitans sp. 103DPR2. The sequence goes on from NZ_CP011834.1 coordinate 672,823, forward strand.
GGACTGGGATGCTTGGTTGTCCCAAGATTTACAAGCGGACAAATTGGCCCTCAAGCCTTTTTTGCCCACGCCTGTATTGGGCCTGCCCGGCTGGTGGCCCGAGAACATGGCGCCAGATTTTTACCAAGACGCTCAGGTTTTTCGCTTGCCTAGAACGGCCTAATTCCGTTCCATTTTGAGGAATTAGGCGACCTCACTTGATTTTGTTTGTGTGACCCCTAATATGCGAAGCGTGCGCTTGGCCTTCGCTGGGCGGTGGAACTTTATTCCTCATGAAACGTATTCTTTTGTTTGTGTTGACCAACTTGGCGGTGGTGCTGGTGTTGGGTGTGGTGGCCAGTTTGTTGGGCGTGAACCGATTCCTCACGGCCAATGGTTTGAACTTGGGCGCGCTGCTGGGCTATGCCCTCATCATGGGTTTTGGCGGTGCCATCATCTCCTTGCTGATCAGCAAGCCTGTGGCCAAATGGAGCTCTGGCGTGCAAGTGATTGCACAGCCCAGCAACGCCGACGAAAAATGGCTGGTCGACACCGTGCAAAAGTTGGCTGACAAGTCGGGCATTGGCATGCCTGAAGTCGGTATCTTTGAAGGTGACCCCAATGCCTTTGCCACAGGTGCGTTTAAAAACTCCGCTTTGGTGGCTGTATCAACAGGCTTGTTGCAAAACATGACGCACGAAGAAATCGAGGCGGTGTTGGCCCACGAGGTGGCGCACATTGCCAATGGCGACATGGTCACCATGACCCTGATTCAAGGCGTGATGAACACTTTTGTGGTCTTCTTGTCGCGTGTGGTGGGTTATGCCGTTGACAGCTTCTTGCGCAAAAACGACGAAGAAAACACGGGCCCTGGCATTGGCTACTGGGTGACCACCATTGTGTTGGACATTGTGCTCGGCTTCGCTGCTGCCATTGTGGTGGCTTGGTTCAGCCGTCAGCGCGAGTTCCGTGCCGACGCAGGTGCCGCTCAGTTGATGGGCCGCAAGCAGCCCATGATGAACGCCTTGGCGCGTTTGGGCGGCTTGCACACAGCCGAGTTGCCTAAGAGCGTTGCAGCCATGGGCATTGCGGGTGGCATTGGTCAGTTGTTCTCAACACACCCTCCCATTGAAGAGCGCATTGCTGCTTTGCAAAACAGCTGATCTTGAACAGCTCCCATCTGAACGGGCCCTTGGGGCCCGTTTTCTTTGGCACCCTGGCCTTATGGTCTTATGGTCTTGTGGTCTTGTGGCCGTTTGGCTGGTAACCCATGAGACTCACATGTGTATCGTGCTCCGATATAGTCCCATGGTGTCCAGATTTTTTCCGACCTCCCTTCAGCGTTTGCTGACCCTCACACGATTGCAAAACACACGGCGTTTTGAACGCTTGCCTGCACCGGTGCGCGGTATGGCCTGGATGGCCTTGGGCGGTTTGACCTTTTCTTTGCTGAACACCATTGCACGGTCTTTTTCTATGCAAATGGACCCGTTCGAAGCGCAATTTCTGCGGTATTTTTGCGGCCTCTTGGTCATGCTGCCCTTGCTGTGGCATCAGGGTTTGGCAGCCTATGTGCCCAACGACATCAAGGGTCAGTTTTGGCGCGGCGGTGTGCACACCGTCGGTTTGATGTTGTGGTTCATTGCTTTGCCCCAAATTCCATTGGCCGACATGACGGCCATCGGCTTCACGGGTCCGATCTTCATCATGCTGGGCGCGGCCTGGTTCTTGGGTGAGCCCATGCGCAAAGACCGCTGGATTGCGGCGGGCATTGGCTTTGCCGGTGTGATGGTGGTGGTGCTTCCCAAGTTAACGGGCACTGGCGGTTGGTACAACTTGGTGATGCTGGCTTCTTCGCCCATTTTTGCGGCGTCATTCCTCATCACCAAACACCTCACGCGCACCGAAAAACCGGGCGTGATTGTGATGTGGCAATCCATCACGGTGACCTTGTTCAGTTTGCCACTGGCTTTGATGAATTGGCAGACACCTACTTTGTGGCAATGGAGCGGTTTCATGGTGGCGGGTGTGCTGGGCACTTTGGGGCATTACAGCCTCACACGTGCTTTCAGCATTGCCGATATTTCAGCCACCCAATCTTTGCGCTTCCTCGACTTGGTCTGGGCCTCCCTGATGGGCTGGTTGGTGTTTGGCGATGTGCCCAGCCAATGGACTTGGTTGGGTGCAGCGGTGATCTTGGTATCGACCGTGTGGATTGCGCGCAGAGAAGGTCGCAGGCGTGAAGAGCCCGCAGCGCCTTTGTCGACAGACCCTTAATCAGCCTAATCAGCCAGAGGCGGATTGCTGATGCCACTGGCCACATGGCCTGCGGGCACATGTTGGGCCGCCGATTCAATGTGACCCGTTTGGTCGTCAAAGAAAAAGTCGGGCTCAAACTCTTTCAAAAATTCGCCTTTGGGCAAGCCGCCCAAGAACATCGCTTCGTCCACTTCAATGTTCCACTGCATGAGGGTGCGAATGGCACGTTCATGCGCTGGGGCACTGCGCGCAGTGACCAAGGCCGTGCGAATGCGCATGGCGGGTGTGCCTTCTTGTTGCAGTCGGTGAAGCGCGGCAAGCAAGGGTTTGAAGGGACCCGCCAACAGAGGCTGTGCCGCTTTGTCACGCTCGTGGGCTTGAAAGGCCGACAAGCCTTCTGCTTGGAACACGCGTTCGGCTTCATCAGAGAACAAAACGGCATCACCATCAAAGGCAATGCGAACTTCGTGCGGATGTTCTTCAGAAGCATGTGCCGAATGGGGATACACCTGTGCAGCGGGCACGCCTGCATCGAGCGCGGCACGCACGTCGGACAAATGGGTCGACAAAAACAAATTGGCATTGAGCGGTTTCAAATACCGCCAAGGTGATTGACCCCGCGTAAAACTGCCGCGCTGAATGGGCAGGCCATAGTGCTGCGCCGATCGAAACACCCGCATGCCCGACACAGGGTCGTTGCGCGACAAAATGACCACTTCGACGCGCTGCGTTTGGGCGTCATTGAATGCCAGTAATTTTTTCACCAAAGAAAAGGCCACACCGGGTTTGGCAGGTTCTTCCAAACGCTCCAATTGAAGCTTCATATAGGCGCGGTCATCGCCTTGTTCAAAGACTTGGTTTTCTTCTTCAAAGTCAAACAAGGCGCGCGACGAAATCGCCACCACCAATTGACCGTCTAAGCTGACTGCCATAGGGCGCTCCTTGGGAGATGCAAGTTCAACGGACCCATTGGTTGAGTTCCATGATAGGCATGAGCACGGCCAACACAATGAGCATGACCACGGCACCCATGGCCACAATCAGCAAGGGCTCTAAGATGGTGGCCAAGGCCAGGGCGCGGCGTTGGACATCAGCAGAGAGTTGCTGCGCTGCGCGCTGCAACATGACTGGCAGTTGACCCGTTTGCTCGCCCAAGCGCGCAAACATCGCCAGCAAGCTGGGGAAACGTTTCTTCTGGCCCATGGCCATGGCCAGCGGCGCGCCTTCGCGCACCAACACCAGTGCATCCAGCACATCGGCGCGCATGGCTTGGTTGGACAAGGTGTCTGCGGCAGACTGCATGGCTTTCAAAATGGGCACGCCTGCTGACGTGAGCATGGCCAAGGTGCTGGCAAAACGTGCCGTGTTGTAGCCGGTGGCCAAGCGGCCCACGATGGGCAATTGCAAAAATGCAGCGTCAAATTGAATGCGCCAACGCGGACGCTTCAAGGCTTGGTGAATGCCCAGCCATGACAGGCCCAGCAACAGCAGCAAGGTCCAACCATGATGACGAACAAAGTCGCTGAGGGCCAGCATGGCCACCGTCAGGCCTGGCAATTTGCGTTGGCTGCCATTGAACACTTGAGCCACCTGCGGCACGACGGTGCTCAGCAAAAAAATCACGATGAGCAAGGCAATGGCGCTCACGATGGCGGGGTACAGCGAAGCACTGAGCAACTTGGCCTTGAGGGTTTGCTGGTCTTGCAAGTCATCGGCCAGTTGGGTCAGCACTTGACCTAAATTGCCGCCTTGCTCACCCGCGCTGATGACCGCGGTGTAAAGTGCAGAAAATTCTTGCGGGTGTTGCGACATGGCTTTGGCCAGACCCAAACCGGCATTCACTTCGGCGCGCAGTTGCGCCACCAAATGCGCTTGTTTTTCTGATTCGGCTTCGTCACTTAAGGCGGCAAGCGCACGCTCTAAAGGCAGACCACTGCTGATCAAGCTGGCCAACTGCCGTGTCCACACGGCCAAGGCATTGGGCGAGAAGCACTGACGAGAACCAATGTTGTATTGCCAAATACTTTGTGCATTTGCTTGTGAAGCGCCCAAAGCTTGGACCGACAAAGGCACCAAAGCTTGTGTGCGCAATTGACTGCGCGCAGCTTTGGCACTGTCGGCTTCGATCACACCCTTGCGCAAGGCGCCATCGTTTTGCAGAGCTTCGTAGGAATAGGCGGGCATGGTGTCGTGTGCGATGGGCGCGTTTATCGGTCAAAGTACAGCAAGCCAATTTGACCATTGACCAAACTGTCGGGGCCCGACAACTTGGCCACCTGGCCAACGGCTTTGTTGATGCCCAAAGTGCTGTACCAAGCCCAACGTTTGGACAGGCTGTGTTTGTAACTGAGGCCAGAACCTACGGAGCCGATGCCCGTGGTGAGTTCACCCGCACCGATTCGGTTCATGTGAGCTGCGGTTCGCCAGTGTTCGGCAGGTGCCCATGTGATGCCAGAGTTCAGGCTGAGTTCGCTGTGCTGTGATAGCGGCCAAGCATATGAAACACCCAAAGCCAAGGTGCTGCTGTCACCGCGGTTGAGCACGTCTTGGGTCCACTCAACGCCCGCTGACCAGCGATCAGTGATGCGCATGTTGGCCAACACGCGACTGCGAAGTGTTTTGCGGCCAGGCTCAAAGATGTCAAAGGTTTCACCGGTGTTCAGGTTGTGGATGCGCATCGACAGGCCCAAGCTGATGTCGCTGTTTTCGATCCACTGGTAACTGAGGCTGGGTTCTTTGCGAAAGCTGTTGAAACGCAACCATTCTTGGCCGTCGCCAATGCCCACTCGCCATCGACCATAACGCAAGCCGAGAACGGGTCTGAGCTTGGCACTGCGCGTGTCTTGGTTGAGGTCATCGGCACGCATGCGAATGCCCAAGGTGTAGTGAAGCTTGCTCTGAGGTTCTTCAGCCACGGTCGTCGCATCGGCAGTTTGCGCCGCGCTGAAAGAAGGCGCGAAGCCCATGCATGCCAGAACGATGGCCACCCCAAACACTGACAAGCCAGACGACCGACTTGATGTGAGCAGGGGTGATATCCATGCGCGCATTTGAAACTTAATCGCGCGTAACGCGCAGCAACTCTTCGGGCTTGGTGATGCCCAATTGAACCAAGCGTTCGCCGTCTTCGCGCATCAACACCATGCCGCCTGCCACGGCCGCATCGCGGAGGCTGGCTTCGGATTGCTTGGCGTGAATTTGCGCACGCAGTGCATCGTCGGTCACCAGCAATTCAAAAATACCGGTGCGGCCGGCATAGCCGGTTTGACCGCAGTGCGTGCAGCCTGAGCCTTGGCAGTGGGTGCACACCTTGCGCACCAAACGCTGTGCCAACACGCCCAGCAAAGACGAGCTGAGCAAGAAGGGTTCAATGCCCATGTCGGTGAGGCGGGTGACGGCACTGGCTGCATCGTTGGTGTGCAAGGTGGCCAATACCAAATGGCCTGTCATGGAGGCTTGAATGGCGATTTGCGCAGTTTCAAAATCGCGAATCTCACCAATCATGATGACGTCGGGGTCTTGGCGAAGAATGGCGCGCAAGGCCTTGGCAAAGGTCAAATCAATTTTGGCATTCACTTGTGTTTGACCGACGCCAGCCAACTCGTACTCAATGGGGTCTTCCACCGTCATGATGTTGCTGCCTGCCGCATCGAGGCTTTGCAGGGCTGCGTAAAGCGTGGTGGTTTTGCCTGAGCCGGTGGGACCCGTGACCAAAATCAAGCCATGCGGCTGTGTCACCAACTGCTGGAAACGTTCTAAGGTGCGGCCTTGCATGCCCACAGAAGCCAAACTCAGACGTGTTTCCGATTTGTCGAGCAAACGCAGCACGGCGCGTTCGCCATGCGCGCTGGGGAGCGTAGAGACTCGGACATCGACTGCGCGTGAGCCTAAGCGCAAACTGATGCGGCCATCTTGCGGCAAACGTTTTTCTGCAATGTCGAGTTCGGCCATGATTTTCAAACGAGAAATCAGGGCGGCGTGCAAGGCGCGATTGGGTTGCACCACTTCACGCAAGTTGCCATCGACCCGAAAGCGAACACTGGAGTGACGCTCGTAAGGCTCGATGTGAATGTCGCTGGCGCCGTCGCGTGCAGCTTGCGTTAAGAGTGCGTTCAGCATGCGAATGATGGGCGCGTCGTCGCTGGTCTCTAGCAAGTCTTCAACAGCGGGCAGCTCTTGCATCATGCGCGACAAGTCGGCTTCAGATTCCACTTCGCTCACCACAGCCGCAGCGCTAGATTCACCTGGGCCATATTGCGTGGTGTAAGCCTGGCTGATGCGTTGCTTCAATGCCGAGGTGTCTTCACGCGCAATTTCTAAACTTGCGTTGTCGTTGCCCCATTTGCGCATCACCTCAGAGATGGCGTTGGCCGCACTGTCTGGGCAAAGCCACAAACTGAGGCGCGTCCCGTCATCCTCCAACAGCAGTTGGTGGCTGCGCGCAAATGCGTAGGGCAGAGGGTATTTGTTCGCCATCTGGATGCTTAGGGTTTGCGCGTTGCTTCGGGCAAGACCGGTGCGCCCATGGCGGGAAGACCGGTGCTGGTGCCTGGCTGAGCCTCGATTTGCGTGCCTCTCATTTGCTCATAGCGGTTCAAGGACAAGCCTTCGGTGGCTGCACCATCACGCACCACCACGGGTCTTAAGAACACCATCAGGTTGGTCTTTTTGCGGCTGCGTGATTCGGCGCGGAACAGGTTGCCAAACAAAGGCACATCACCCAAGCCGGGCACGCGCTCTTGGCTGTTGCCATAGTCGTCTTGCAACAAACCACCCAGAACCACAATGGCACCATCTTCAACCAACACGCTGGATTCAATGGAGCGCTTATTGGTGATCAAGCCAGTGGCTGAGTTGATCGAGGCAGGGTCGAGGCGACTCACCTCTTGGTAGATTTGCAATTTGACGGTGCCGTTTTCGCTGATTTGCGGTCTAACGCGCAAGGTCAAACCCACATCTTTGCGCTCAATGGTTTGGAACGGATTGACCGAGCCTGCGTTGGTGTTGTTGTTGGTGTATTGGCCTGTGACAAAGGGCACGTTCTGACCAATCACAATTTTGGCTTCTTCGTTGTCCAAGGTAAGCAGATTTGGCGTTGAAAGCACATTGCCATCACCCGTGGTTTGCAAGAAGCGCGCTAAGAACCCCAGCACATAGGTGCCATTGTTGTTGTGCGCTACGCCAATGTTCAAGCCAGAGGACGGAGCCACATTGCCGCTGGCGCCTTGGGCTGCCAAGGAGATGATGTTGGCGCCGCCTACTTTGAAGTTGGTGCCCAACAAACCAATGTTGTTGTCGCCCTTGCCGCCCACAGGGCCTTGCCATTGCACGCCAAATTCGGCGGCTTTCTCAGCACTCACTTCGGCGATCAGGCTTTCCACAAACACTTGAGCGCGACGTGCATCCAGCTTGTCAATGACGGCGCGCAGTTGGCGGTATTGCGGTTCGGGCGCTGTGATGATGAGCGCATTGGTGGACGGGTCGGCTTGAATTTGGCCACCTGTCGCGGGTTGCGAGCCGTTGTTGAAACTGGCATTGGCACCGCCTGCATTGTTGGCATTGTTAGCGGTGGGGGTTGCCGGCATCGCGGCTGCGCCTGCGTTGGCATTGCCTGAGCCGCCTTGTGCAGACATGGCGGCGCGCAAGGTGGCGGCCAGCTTGGTGGCGTCTGCGTTCTTCAAATACACCACGTGGATGTTGCCGCTGGCTGCGTTGGGGCCGGAATCAGAAGGCCGGTCGAGTTGAGCAATGAGTGACCGCGCCAAGGCCATGCGCGCAGTGTTGGCGGCACGCACGATGAGGGAGTTGCTGCGCGCTTCTGCCATCACGGTGGTTTTGAAGGACGCGTCTGTTTGACCCGCAGCAGGTGCACCGCCACTGGCAGCACCAGTGTCTAACAAGCGTTGCAGCATAGGCACCACATCACTGGCCAGCGCATGCTTCAATTGAACCACTTCGACGCCGGTGGCGTTGGCCACATCAAGGGCTGTGATGATGCGGCCCAAGCGCTGCAAATTGTCGGCGTAATCGGTGATCACCAACGCATTGGTGCCAGGGTTCACGTTGACGGTGTTGTTGGGGCTGATGAGGGGCCGCAAGATGGGCACCAGGTTGTTGGCACTCTCATGGTTCAGCTGAAAAATTTGCGTGATGATTTGGCCGTTGGAGGCGGGCACTGCACCGGCCGAGACGCCACCGCTTTGGAGTTTGGCATCGGCTTCGGGTACGACCAAATACAAGCCTGCTGATTCCACCAGTGCAAAACTTTGCGTGCGAAGCTGGGCTGCAAACAAACGCAGTGCTTGGGCGGGTGCCACAGGCACGGTGCTGGTCAGGGTGATGGTGCCTTTGACGCGAGGGTCCACCACCACGTTGTGGCCCGACAAGGTGGCCAAGGTTTTCGCCACAGCTTCAATTTCGGCATTGTTGAAATTCAACGTGACGGGTTCTTGCGTGGCTTTGGCGGGGGTGTTGTTATTGGCGTTGGCACTGGTTTTTTTGTTGGCCTTGGGTGCCTGCGCGCTCACGCTGCCCGCAGTGAATGCCAAGGGCAAGCAGACGCTGAGGCTGACCAACAGTGTTGTGAGCGGTTTGCTTTGCAGCATGTAGTTGGAGGTGTGTGTGCGTGAGGCCATGATGTTCAACCCAATGAGAGCAAGCTGCGCGCGCCTTGGCGCCGTCCAATGATGTTCAGTAAATTTGACAAAGCGGCTGCGTGCTCAGGCACTGCAGACGCTTCGCCGCGAAATTGAAGTCGGTTGTTTTGCCACTGACCTTGGCCGCTGAGCAGCAAACTGCCTGAGAGTGTGGTCAAAGCCAATGCAGGGGATGTTGCGGAGGTCGAGTCTTTGCCGAGCTTGCCAAGGCTCACTTGGTAGGTGCCCATGGGCCGCAAGGTGCTTAATTTGGAGGACATGTTTTCGGCGGTGAGCACCATGCGACCTTGCATGTCGATGCGGCCAGGCCAAGCTTGAAGTTGGAGTTGTTCGGTGACCAAATTCAAATTGCCTTCGGGTTGCAGGGTGTTCCAAGGGGCGCCCAAACCACTTAACAAATGGGCAGGCCATTGCGAGCGGTGATCGTTCATTTGCAATTGCCATGACGCATTGCCAAGTTGCGCATTGATTTGAACCAGTGCAGGCTGTGTCATGCAGCAAGGTGCCAGCAATTGCAAATTCAAACTGGGCAAGCGCAGACCTTGAGGGCTGAGGTGCAATTGCCATTCAATGCGACCTGGCAGCGCCATGGCATCTCGGCTGCCTTCGCCGCCGGTCAACACCAATTTGCCAGATCCTTGCCAAACAGAACCTTGCGCTTCTTGCAATTGCACTTGCCCTTGTGTGGCCTGCGACAAACTTGTGGCCAGCCATTGCGCGGGCCAATGCATCAGCAAGGCGACCAACGCGCCAATGAAGATGCCAGACCATGCCCAAGCCCAGCCGGAGGGCCTGTGGGCGAGGGATGGGGTGCGGGCGCGGTTCATGAGCCTGTGGTGGGTAAATTCAAAATGAGGGCACCCCGCCAAAGTTCTTTGGCGTTGGCACCCGTGCCTGTGAACTTTTGCAAATGCGCTTCGATGGGCAAGGCATGCGACTGTGTTCGTGCTGTGGCCAAGAATTGCGCCAAGTTGTCTGCCGACACGCCGGTCAAGGTCAGGCTTGCGCGTGCGCCTTGAATGGTCAGTTGTGCGCCAGTCCCTAAGAGTTCACGGCTGCTTTGTTGCAGCAAAGTGGTGGCATCTGAGGCGCTTAAGCGCGGTGACTTTTGCAAGGCTTGTGCTTGCGTCTGCAGTGTTTTGAGCGTTTGTGTTTGCGCATCCAGTTTGGCCAATTGCGGGGGCACGTCGCGCAAAGTTTTCAAGGCTGGCGCCACATTGAAGGTCCACAGCAACACTGCACCCAAAACAAGGGCGGCCCATTGCAGACGTTGCTTGTCTTGGGCGGGCATGTGTTTGAAAGCGCTTGATACGTCTAAGCTCATGGCGCCTCCTTGAGGGGGGTGATGCGCCATTGCGCACCATTGGCTTGCGCATCCAACTGTTGCGCACGCAGGGCTTGCGCAAAAGCAGGTGCTTGCGCCCCACTCAATTGCAGGCCTTGAAGTTTGGTTTCGACTTGGCCTTGCGCTGTGTAATCAATGCCCGTGATGCTTTGTCCTGCAGGCAATGCAGCGCCTGTGGCTTGCAGCGCATGCTCTAAATCGCGCGATGTCAACGTACCCGAAGCGCTTTGCAGCAGGCTCAATTCTTTGGCCATTTGCAAAGGCGCATCCACCACCACGACATTCGGAAAGCTTTGCTTGAGGATGTTTTTTTGCAATTCTTTTTGTGAGGCCACTTGCGCATTGAGTTGCCACGCCGCCATGTTCAGGCCCACCAACTGCGAGGCCACCAAAAGTCCGGCGCACCAACGCACAGGTCGCCATTCAGGATGGCGCAAGAGGTTTTGCCAAATGCGTTGCGCTGCTTGCCGCCATCTGGCGCTGCCGTTGGCGGCAAATTCAAACTGCGCCAAATCCCATTGGGTGTCTGCAGCTTGTCGATAACGCGAGATTGCAGGGGTGACTTGAATGCGCCATGACTGAAGTCGCTCCGACACAGCACTGTGTGTTTGTGCTTGCAAGGTGCTCAAGGCTTTGAGGGCCAAGTCGGCCACGGCGGGGTCGGCCAATACGGCCACGTTCAACGCCAGCTTGTCGATGCCAGTGCTGGCCATTTTGTTGAGTTGATCAGCCCAGTGTTGCAGACCCGCTTGCAATGGCAAGTGCCATGTGCCTTGCGCGTCATGAACCCAGAGTTGTGCATCGGCAGGGGTGCCGCCTATCCAAGCACTGATGTCAGCAGCATCGCCCATTGAAGGTGTCCACTCGGGCACGATGCGATGCACGGTGTGTCCACCTGCTTGCAATTGCGCCAAGTGACCTTGAAGCCAAGCCTTGTTGCACACGGCCACCCATGCGCTTTGGCCAGCTTGCCAGTTGGGTTGCAGTGCCATGTGCACGGCGTCGGCATCATCTAACAAAGGCTCTTCGAGCAAACTGTGCAGCGCCGTTTGCAAACGCTGTGTTTGGCGTTGCAGACCCGCAGGCAATTCGATCCGCTGCCATGACAGGGCGGTAGCGGGCACGATAGCCCAAATTTCTTTGTCGCGCGCGCCAGCCTCATGTGTCGACAAGACATGTTGAGGAGGGGTGCTGCCGTTGGCAGCCTGCGTTGGCAGCGTAAAAAGGAGAGTGCTCATGGCTGGCTTGATTGTAGAAGCGACTCACGCTTGGGGGGAGGGAGAATTCCCGCAATTTTTTGGCGCCAGACAAAGCTGACGTTGCCTGCATCTCGCAAAATCAGGGCGGTTTCTTCTTGGGTGCGCTCTTCCATGCGCAATCGCCCCCAAACTTGGAAGAAACGCGAGCCCACGGTGTGCCACCTTGCCTCTAAGGGCTTACCCCCTAGCGCTTTGCTGGCGTCAGGCAAATTGCTGAAGTGCGCACGGGCACGTTGCTGCACAAATTGCTGGGCGGCGGCCAAGTCCAAGCCGGGCACGCTGGCGTAAATGACCTCGGCACTGGCGGTGTTCAGGTTGACAGGCGTTACTTCGGGCAGGATGGTGATGTGGGGGGCCAAGCGAGTCACGGTGTCGCGGCTCAGACCCAGCCACTGCAGCTGCGGTACCTGTTGCGGTAGCAATGCCGCGCCGGCCGTGTTGCTACCCGAGGTCGCACTTGAGGCGCTCAGCGGTTTGCGTGAAGCCTGCGCTGCGGCCAACCACTCACGCGACAACAGGGTCAATTCTGAGGCGGGCAAGCCCAGCACACTGAACAAACGGCTCAAGGCCGCTTGCATGCTGGGGTTCAATTGGCCCATGCGCTGGCCATCTGCCGGCTCATACCAATTGCTCAGGTTGAGTCGGCTTTGTGCGTCGGTGACCTGTCCTGACAAAAAGACCTCAGGATCGCCTTCGCGCAGTTGCTGGTCTTGTGCCAAAAAGGTCGACAACTTGGCTTCTTGCAAGGGCAAAGCCCAAGGTTCGGCCAAATGATCGGCGCCACTGCCCGCGCTGGTGGGCGGTGAGCCGCCAGTCGCATTGCCTGCATTGCTGGCGCCACTGGCCAAGGCATCTTCACGCAAGATCAAACGCGACCAGTCCAAGGCGCCATTGAGCAACCAGCCCGATTGCACGCGATGGCGTTCTGCACCTTCCACCTCGACATGGCGCCATTGCTGCCACAGCGCCACGCTGGCCAAGGTGGCCACCAAGGTGACCACCAACATGGCACTGATCAAGGCCGCACCGCGTTGTTGGTAGGCTGTTGAGCGCTTCATTGCTTGGCCACCGTGAACGTAGGTCTCACCCAATCCAGGGTGATCTTGCCGCTGACGGGCGCGTTGTCTGACAGTTCAATCACCAAGCGAATGCCTTCTGGCAAGGTGCTCAGGGCACTTAAAGTGTTGGTGACTGATGTGCTGTTGTTGCCTGCACTCGACAGTGCATTGCTCCATGCGCCATCGCGGTGGTAATAAATTTGCCAACTGCGAAGTGCTTGGATCAAGACTTCGTGCGCGTCAGAAGGCGAAGGAGTGCCTGCTGCTTCACCCCAAACTTGCGCTTGCGTCCACGCTTGCTGCCAAGCCTCGCGGCGCGTGAGGGGCGCAGACTGCCAACGCGTCCATTGGCCATTGCCCAAAGACCAAGCCACCACTTGCAGGCCTGCTTGTGGATCTTGTGAATGTTGGCGTGTGATGCGAAGCACGCGGCCGTCCCAATCCAGTGCGGGCACGTTGGGCAAGCTGGCCATGTTGTCGAGGTCGGTGCGCCATTGCGACAAGCCCACTTGCAGTATTTGGTGGGCCTCGCTGCGTGTTTGCAAACTGCTTTGGGCTTTGGCCATGCCATCTAAACCGCGCCAACTGATGAGCGCCATCAAGGCCAAAATGGCACTGGCCACCAACACTTCGATCAAGGTGAAGCCAGCGGATTTTTGGAAGGCGGTGCTGCGTTTCATCAGTAGCGCCCCATCACCGTGGAGAGTTGCAAAAGGGGCGTGGCTTCAGACCCCTGAACTTGCAACACGCGCGCATCCACGCGCCTGAAATTGGGGTTGGGCGTGACTTGCACCGACAAGTTCACTTGCAAATTCAGCTGGGCTTGAGGGCACGCCACTTGGCTTTCGCCAATGGGCGGCACTTGGCGCGACAAGCGCAATCGGGTGAATTCGTTTTCTGCGCAAATTTGGGCCAACCATTGCGTGGATTGACGCGAGGCGTTGCGGGTGAGGGCGTCGGTGGACCGCAGTCCTGCCATCAAAGCAATGGCCACAATGCCCAAGGCCACCAAGACTTCAATCAAGGTAAAGCCGACTTGGGCGCGCGCTCGGTCAGACGCACAAACTGCGACTTTGCGAACTTGCGTCATGGCGCCACTCGTTTCACTTTGAATGGCTGCAGGCCATCCGTGCTGACCCACAGTTGCCGGTCATTTGCGCGCAACATCACGCTTTGCGGACCAATGATGGGATCGGGGCCCAACACCACCACAGCGGCGGCGTCCACTTGCGTTTGAGGTGACAGCCACTCGCTTGGCAAGGTGTTCGGGGGTAAACCTTCAAACACAAACCCTGTTGCATTTGTATTTGAGTTGGGGGCTGAGGTCAGCGCGGCAGGATGCCATTTGACCGGCATGCCACTGGCTCGCGACCTGGCGCGTGCAGACTCAAACAATGCAGCCAAACGTTCTGCATCACGCTCTAAAACTGTTTCCGCAGAGTCACGCAAGGTGAAACTCACAGCGGCCGTGCCAATGGCAATCAGCGCGATCACCACCAACAACTCGATCAAGGTAAAACCCAAGGCAGCACGTGCGCGGGACTGGGCGCGCACGCGTTCTTGCGAAAGCGCATGGCTTGTCGCAGCGGGGTGCAAGTTGGACTTATTGCCAGCTGCCGATGTCGGCATTCACGCCCTCACCACCCGATTGACCATCTGCGCCCCATGACATCACATCCACTTCGCCTTTGAGGCCAGGGTTGAGGTACTGGTAAGGACGGCCCCAGGGGTCGGCAGGCAACTTGTCCAAATAGCTTTTCCAGTTGGTAGGCACGGGCTCGGCAGTGGGTTTGGTGACCAGCGCTTGCAGGCCTTGCTCGGCGGTTGGAAAGCGTTGGTTGTCGAGCTTGTAAAGTTTGAGGGCTTGCACCAAATTGCCAACGTCGGTGCGGGCTGCGGTGATGCGGGCATCGTCTGCGCGGCCCAGTACATTGGGCACCACCAAGGCGGCCAAGATGCCAATGATGGCCAAGACCACCATCAACTCAATCAAGGTAAAGCCGCGCTGTTTGCGTGCGGCTTGGTTGGAATTTTCGGGGATCGATTTCATGGTGCAAAGTCTCTCTGCAATTTCTGACACTTCTCCATCATAATCGCCCCATGTTGCAAGTCCTACGCACCCCCACCAAATCCATGGCGCCCGCACTGTGTGCCTTGGGCTTGGGTGCGTTGGCGGCTTATGGGGCCGTCAGTTGGTTTTTGCAAATTCAAAGCCTGTCGGTACCGGTGTCGATGGCGCCTGTCGCGCAAAACAACACGGCTGCCATGGCGGGTCTCCCTGTCGATTCAGGGCGTGTGGCGCAAGCCTTGGGCGCGCCTGCGCCAGTGGATGCACAAAGTGGCTCAGCTGCTGTGGCGTCTCACCAATGGGCTTTGATGGGCGTGGTTGCTGGCGCCTCTGGCAAAGGCAGCGCTTTGTTGGCTGTGGATGGCCAAGCCCCTAAAGCCTATTTGCCGGGACAAGTGGTGGCGCCCGGTTGGGTCTTGCATTCGGTAGGCCATCGCTTGGCCCGCTTGGCGCCCGAGGGCCAAGCCGAAGCCAGCGTCACCCTCGAATTGCCCAAGTTGGGACAGTAAGCCCCCGCTTTGGGCTTTGAAAGCTTGCCGCGTTTACTGCTGCAAGAACATCCGGTACACCGGGTTGTGGGTTTCTTCCACGTACGGATAGCCCAAGGTGCTCAAGAATTTTTCAAACGCTTTGTCGTCTTTGTCGGGCACTTGCAAGCCCACCAAAATGCGGCCGTAATCGGCACCTTGGTTGCGGTAGTGGAACAAACTGATATTCCAACCAGGCCGCATCAAATTCAAAAACTTCAGCAATGCACCAGGGCGCTCTGGAAACACAAAGCGCATCAGACGCTCGTTTTGTGCCAAGCTGGAGTGACCGCCCACCATGTGGCGAATGTGCTCTTTGGCCAAATCGTCGTGCGTCAAATCGATGTTCTCAAAGCCATGCTTTTTGAAGTTGTTGGAGATCTTGGTGCTCTCGCCAGCGCCTTGCGTGGTGAGGCCCACAAACACGTGCGCCTTGGCGGCATCGCTGATGCGGTAGTTGAACTCGGTGACGTTGCGAGGACCACCTGGCAAGTTGCCAATCAATTCGCAAAAGCGCTTGAAACTGCCGCGTTCTTCCGGAATGGTGACCGCAAAAATGGCTTCACGTTCTTCACCCACTTCGGCGCGTTCGGCCACGAAGCGCAAGCGGTCAAAGTTCATGTTGGCGCCGCACAAAATGGCGGCATACGTCTCGCCTTTGGTTTTGTGTTTGGCCACGTATTGCTTGATGGCCGCTACAGCCAATGCGCCTGCGGGTTCCACAATGGAGCGAGTGTCAACGAACACATCTTTGATGGCCGCACACACCGAGTCGGTGTCAACGGTCATGAACTCATCCACCAAACCGCGCGTGACACGGAAAGTTTCTTCGCCCACCAATTTCACGGCGGTGCCATCAGAGAACAAACCGACATCGTCCAAGGTGACGCGCTTCTTAGCGCCAACCGATTGAATCATGGCGTCGGAGTCGTTCATTTGCACGCCAATGACTTTGATTTCGGGGCGCACGGCCTTGATGTAATTGGCCACGCCAGAGATCAAGCCACCGCCGCCAATGGCCACAAACACCGCATTCAAACGGCCTTGATGCTGGCGCAAGATTTCCATGGCAATGGTGCCTTGACCGGCAATTACTTCAGGATCATCAAAGGGGTGCACAAAGGTCATGCCCATTTTTTTCTCAAGCATGGCGGCGTGTTTGAAAGCATCTGAATAGCTGTCACCCACCAGCACCACTTCGCCGCCCAAGGCGCGCACGGCGTCAATCTTCACTTGGGGCGTGGTGGTGGGCATCACGATCACAGCACGGCAACCCAATTTGCTGGCACCCAAGGCAACGCCTTGTGCGTGGTTGCCAGCAGAGGCGCAAATCACGCCTTTCTTCAACTGCGCAGGTGTGAGGTGCGCCATCTTGTTGTAGGCGCCGCGCAGCTTGAAGCTGTGCACCGGTTGCTGGTCTTCGCGCTTGAGCAAGACCGAGTTGTGCAGACGTTCGCTGAGGTTTTTGGCGATTTCAAGGCCTGACTCTGTGGCCACGTCGTAGACGCGCGCATTCAGAATTTTTTTCAGGTAATCGGCCGGTTTGAGATTTTTCGCAGTCATCCCTGAATGATACGGGCGAAAAAAATGCCCCAAGCCTTGCGACTTGGGGCAAATCCACCTTTTCGGAGGGTGGAGGAGACAAAGGGTTCGGGCTTTTTAGGAAGCAATTCAACTAAAAAAGCACGACTGTTCGAAATTCTACATAAAAATTGCTGCGGTGCAACACTTTTGCAAAAGCTTTACGATCGCAGCCTGGAAAATATTCAAACATCAGAAGCGAAAGAAGAATCCAACATGGAATGCACAGTCAGCTGGACCGGCGCAAGCGGCACGCGCTCAGGCATGGGTTTTGTGGCCGAAACTGGCAGCGGCCACGTCTTGATGATGGACGGCGCACCCGATGCCGCCAAGCCTGAAAACGGCGGTCAAAACTTGGCCCCTCGCCCCATGGAAACCGTGTTGGCGGGAACCGGTGGTTGCACAGCCTATGACGTGGTCTTGATTTTGAAACGCGGCCGCCACGACGTGCGTGGCTGCTCTGTGAAGTTAAGGTCTGAGCGCGCTGACACAGACCCCAAGGTCTTCACCAAGATTCACATGCATTTCACGGTCACTGGCAAAGGCATTCCTGCATCGGCCATTGAGCGCGCCGTGGCCATGAGCCACGACAAATACTGCTCGGCCAGCATCATGTTGGCCAAAACGGCCGAAATCACCACCAGCTTTGATTTGGTTGAAGCTTGATTAAACGTGGTGCGCCACGGTGGTCATCACCTTGGCGGCTGCGCCCATCATGCGTTTGACAGGTTCGGGCAACTCCACAGCACCTGACTTTTGTGCCATGCGTGCATGGGCTACCTCGTCCGTTTTCATTTGAGCCACGATGGCTCTGGAGGCCAGATCATTGGCCGGCAGATGCGTCATGTGGCTGGCCAGATGGGCTTCTACTTGGTTTTCTGTTTCGACCACAAAGCCCAAGCTGAGCTTGTCGCCCCCCAATTTGCCCGCGCCATAGCCAATGGCGAAAGCGCCGGCATACCAAAGCGGGTTGAGCAGAGAAGGGCGGCTGTTGAGTTGTTCTAAGCGCTCAGCAGTCCAAGCCAGGTGATCGGTTTCTTCGCGACAAGCGGCATCCAGCTTGGCGCGCAAAGCTGAATTCTTGGTGGCCAGGGCTTGTCCCGTATAGAGGGCCTGTGCGCACACTTCCCCGACATGATTGACGCGCATCAGGGCCGCTGACAAAGACTTCTCAGCCTCGGTGAGCTCGGGCGTGGACTCTTGCGCAGCGAGCGCGCCGTCTTGTTGCGGAATGAGGCGGGCAGTTGCTTTGGGCGTAGGGCGCGCAGCTCTAGGCGTGGCAAACAGGGTGCGCAGGGCGCTGTCGGCGGCAAGGATCAAAGCATCGGCATTCATGGCCGGAAGTTTAGCCCGCTTGTTGCTCGGAAGCAACAAAAAGCCTCGGTTTGATTCAATATTCTTTGCGAATTGGTCAGACCTCTGGTGGAATACACACAACTTCCCTAACGGAGGTTGGCTCAGGGTTTCGGTGGTTTGCGAATCCGTAAACACTAGAACTGGGGCCCTTGTTAAACCTTGGAGAACTTCTCAAATGAAAAAATCCCTCGTAGCTTTGGCTGTTTTGGCCGCTTCTGGTGCCGCTATGGCCCAATCTTCTGTCACATTGTTCGGTATCGTTGACGCGGCCTACGGTGTTGGTAAAGGCTCTGTCAGCAACAAAACATCATTGAAAAACTCTGGCTACAACTCTAGCCGTTTGGGTTTCCGTGGCGTTGAAGACCTCGGCGGTGGCTTGAAAGCAGGTTTCCACTTGGAAGCTGGCGTGAACAACGACGACGGTACAGGCTCTGCTTCTAGCGCAGCTAACCAAGCTCAAACTGCTGCCAACGTTGGCACACAAGGTTTGACATTCAACCGCCGTTCAGTGGTCACATTGTCTGGTTCTATGGGCGAGTTGATCTTGGGCCGTGACTACACGCCCCAGTTCTGGTCTGAGACTGTGTATGACGCATTCGGTACAAACGGTGTTGGTACCAGCATCTCCGCATTCAAAGGCGGCACAACTGGTGTTCGTTCTTCCAACGGTATCGGCTGGAAGTCACCTTCCGTGGGTGGCGTTGCATTGTGGGCTCAGTCTTACATGGGCGAAAACGCATCTACAGCAGCTAAAGTCGGTAACGGCAATGGCTTCCGTATCACTTTCGACCAAGGCAAATTCAGCGCAGCTTATGCTGACAGCTCTTTGACAACTGGCGCTGGTACAACCAACAAAACTTCCAACCTCGGTGCTTCTTATGACCTGGGCGTTGCTAAGTTGATGGCTCAATCCAACACAACCAAGTTGACCGGCGCTGCTGACATCAAAGGTCGCAACATCGGTGCTTTGGTGCCAATGGCTGGCGGTACATTCCGCGTGTCACAAGCTCAAACAGACCAAGCTGGCAAAATTGCCAAGCAAACTTCTGTTGGTTTCGTGAACCCACTGAGCAAGCGCACAGACTTGTACGCCACATACGCTCGCGTGTCTAACTCTGGTGGTTCCGCAGTTGCTTTGAACGGCGCTTCTACAGCTGCTAACGCATCCTCTACAGGTTACGAGTTCGGCGTGAAGCACTCTTTCTAATTTGACGCTGACGCAAGTCAGTTGATTTAGAAAAGTAAAAAATCCACCGTGGCAACGCGGTGGGTTTTTTTTCGTCTTTTTTCTGCAAATCAAGGGTAATTACGGGGTTATGTACCAAACCGTACATTTCTAAAATAGGTGTGTGTACCAAAACGTACACATCCAATTTAAAAGGAATGGTGCGTGTTTAAACTGGTTCTCCATCGCTTGCTGTTGTCAGTGCCTTTGATCATTCTGGTCACCTTGCTGACCTTTGTGCTGAACAGCTTGGCACCGGGTGACATGGCCATGACCATCTTGGGCGCAGACGGTACCCGCGAACAGTATGAAGCCTTGCGCATCGAGTTGGGCTTAGACCGGCCCATCTTGGTTCAGTACCTGTCTTGGTTGGGCAACGCCGTTCAGGGCGATTTGGGCTTGTCGCACTTCACCAAAGAAACGGTCACGTCACTTTTGAATCCGCGCTTGGGCGTTTCGGTGTCCATCATGGCGGGCGTGTTGGTGGTGTGCCTCAGTGTCGGTTTGATGCTGGGTGTGGCAAGCGCTTTGAAGGGCGGCTGGGTGGGGCGTGCCATCGATGCGTTTTCGCTGGTGGGTTTGATTTTCCCTTCGTTCTGGTTGGCCTTGGTGCTGATCTCTGTCTTTGCGGTCAGCCTGCGATGGTTGCCTGCGACGGGCTATGTGTTCTTCAGCGAAAGCCCCAAAGATTGGGCGCTGAGTTTGGTGTTGCCTATTTTTTCAGTCGCGATGTATTCCATCACCAGCATCGCCAAACAAACGCGCGACGCCATGAACGATGTGATGGGGCGCGACTTTGTCCGTGCGCTGCGCGCTTGCGGTTTGCCCGAACGCAGCGTCATTTGGAAACATGCGCTGCGCAACGCTGCGCTGCCCGTGGTCACCGTGTTGGGTTTGGTCATGATTGGGGCCATCAGCGGTACGGTGTTTGTTGAGCGCGTGTTTGTGTTGCCTGGCTTGGGCAGCTTGGCGGTCAGTGCCGCATTGAACAAAGACATTTTGCTGCTGCAAGGTGTCACCTTGTATTTCACACTCATGACCGTGGCCATCAATTTGTTGGTAGACCTCAGCTACGGTTGGTTGAATCCGAAAGTGAGGGTGTCATGAGCTATTGGCGCCGGTTGTTAAGCCGTCCGTTGGCGGTAGTGGCATTGGTTTGGCTTTTGTTCTTGCTCATTTTGTCGGTGGGCTCTGGTGTGCTGGTGCCATTGGACCCCTTGGATCAAGATTTATTGGCGTTGAAGCAAATGCCCAGCAGCGAGCATTGGCTGGGCACCGATGCTTTGGGCCGTGATGTCTACAGCCGCATGGTACATGGCATCGCACTCACGATGGCCGGCGTCCTTGAGGCCGTGTTGGTGGCCAGCGTCTTGGGCTTGAGTTTGGGGGTGAGTGCTGGCTACTTCGGTGGTTTATGGGACCGTCTGGTGCAGCAGTATGTGAGCCTTGTGCAGTCATTGCCGACCATGCTCATCATGCTGGCGGTGTTGGCCGTATTTGGCCAGGCCATGCTGCCAGCCATGGTGACCTTGGGGGTGATGGGCTCGGCGGGTGTGTCGCGCGTGCTGCGAAGCGTCACCTTGGCGGTGCGAGAAGAGCTCTACATTGCCGCTGCACGCATTTCTGGATTGAGTGATTGGCACATCATTGCGCGGCACGTGTTGCCACGCATTGCAGGGCCCGTGATTGTGCAGATGTCTTTGTTTGCGGCCATTGCCGTGATTGTGCAAACGGGCATCAGCTTTTTAGGCCTGGGTGTGGCACCACCCGCGCCGACATGGGGCAGCATGATTTTTGAAGCCTCGGCCAGCTTGAATGATTTTCCTTGGTTGTTGGTGCCCTCCGGTGGTGTGGTGGCCTTGACGGTGTTGTCGTTTGGTTTGTTGGGCGACAGTTTGCGTGACACCTCGACCGAGGCTTGGTCGCGTCCTGCTGTGCGTCAAAAAGTCAAAGCACGAGAAGCTGTTGCACCAACCGATGTACCTGCAGACAGTTTGTTGTCGATGCGCAATGTGACCATTGTGGTGGATGGCACGCATGGCCGCGAATTTAAGGCAGACAAACTGCCTGCACGTGTCTTGGTCAAAGGCGTCAGTTTTGATTTAAAACGCGGTGAAACGCTCGGCATTGTGGGCGAATCAGGCAGTGGCAAAACACTCACCAGTTTGTCCTTGATGGGTTTATTACCACCTGGCGTGAATGTCAGTGCGGGCACCGCAGTGGTGGCTGGTGAGGTGATTGACCTGTCGAATGAGGCGCGTCTGGCGCAATTGCGCGGCGCCACAGTGGGCATGATTTTCCAAGAGCCGATGGCGGCGCTTGATCCGTGTTTCACCATTGGCCATCAATTGGCGGAAGTGCTGCGCTTGCAAGCCTTGAGCGAATCACAAGTTCAAGCCAAAGTGATTGAGTTACTGGAACAAGTCAAAATTCCAAATCCCGACGAAGTGGCTGCACGCTATCCGCATCAAATTTCGGGTGGCATGGCGCAGCGTGTTGGCATTGCACGCGCTTTGGCCAGTGAACCACAAATTTTGTTGGCCGACGAGCCGACCACGGCACTTGATGTCACGGTGCAAGCTGAAATCTTGGCCCTCATTCGCAGCCTGAGCCAGTCGCGCCAAATGGCGGTGGTGTTGGTGACGCACGACTGGGGTGTGGTGGCCGACATCTGCGATCGTGCCTTGGTCTTGCGCCACGGTGAAGTGCTCGAGTCAGCCTCGGTGGTGGACTTGTTCCATCGCCCGCAACACCCCTACACACAAGCCTTGCTGGCGGCCAATCCCCACAGCGCCAAACCTGGTGATGTGTTGCCCACCGTGGACGAACAATTGATGACCCTGACAGGCGGTGCCGCATGAGCCAGCAAGCCCTATTGCAAGTGAAAGACTTGCGTGTGAATTTCCCCCAAGGCCGTGGCAAAGTGTTTCAGGCGCTCAAAGGCATCAGCTTGGACATTCAGCCCGGCGAAACGGTCGGTTTGGTGGGCGAGTCTGGGTCTGGCAAAACCACCGTCGGCCGTGTCATCTTAGGTCTGACAGAAGCCACCAGCGGCGACGTGTGGTTTGAAGGTGAAAACATCACGCATGCATCGCGTGAGCGCAGACGGGCCTTGGGTCGCGACATTCAGGTGGTGTTTCAAGACCCCTACGGTTCACTCAATCCAGCGCGCACCATAGGTGACACCTTGGCCGAACCTTTGATGAACGACAAAAGTCTAACGGGCAAAGACATTTCTGAACGAGTGGCTGAAGTTTTGCAACAAGTGGGCATGCCCACCGACACGGCTTCGCGTTACCCAGGCATGTTTTCAGGCGGCCAGCGTCAACGCATTGCGATTGCCCGCGCCGTCATTGCCAAGCCGCGACTGATTGTGTGTGACGAGCCTGTGAGTGCCTTGGATTTGTCAGTGCAAGCACAGGTTTTGAATCTGCTGAAGTCTTTGCAACAAAGCATGGGTTTGGCCATGTTGTTCATCTCGCACGATCTGACGGTGGTTCGGCATGTGTCGCATCGCACCGTGGTGCTGTACCGAGGTGACATTGTGGAGCAGGGCGATGCCGGCCAAGTGCATGACCATCCCGAGCACCCCTACACGCGTGCGTTGTTGGCTGCTGCACCGGTGCCCGATCCTTTGATTCAGCGCGAACGCCGTGCGCAGTTTGACTTGGCCCGACAAGCACTGTCGGGATTGATTTAACACGGCCATTCAGTTTCAGTTTTCCCTTTCATTTCTCAATAGACCTCAGGAGACACGTATGAAGAAAATGAACCTCAACCGACGCCATGCTTTGCTTGCCAGTGTGCTTGGCGCCTGCACTTTGAGCGTGGGCCTGATCAGCGCACCCGCCATGGCGCAAAACAATGCCAAGGTATTGAGCATTGGCATGCCCTTCTCGCCCTTGAGCATGGACCCCTCTATCAGCGGCAATGGCCGTGCGGGCGTGCATTTGTCACCCGCTTATGAGCCCCTTATTCGCACACAAGCCGATGGCAAATTTGCACCCGCTTTGGCCACGGCTTGGCAAATTTCACCCGACAGCAAAGAAGTGACTTTCACATTGCGTCAGGATGCCAAGTTCAGCGATGGTGAGTTGGTCACAGCGGAAGCAGTGAAGAAATCCATCGAATACTTCGTGGGCAAAAAAGGCCCGTTCTCTGCCAACTTGTCCACCATGACCGGCATTGAAATTCTGGACAAGTTCAAACTCAAAATCAAACTGTCTGCACCGCAGCCTGCGTTGTTGTCGCTGTTTGATGCTTACTTCAACAGTGGCGACATCATCAGTCCCAACGGTGTGGCCAAGCCAGATCAGTTGGGCGCGGCCACCTTTGGCGCGGGACCTTACAAGCTCGATCCTTCGGCCACCATCACAGGCAAAAGTTACACCTACGTGCCCAACGAGCACTACTACGACAAGAGCCGCGTGAAGTGGGACAAGGTGGTGGTTCAAGTGTTTGAAGACCAAAATGCGGGTATTCAAGCCATGAAGGCCGGTCAGCTGAAGGTCTTGGTCAGCGATCCTTTTACGGGCAACTCTAACGCTGGCAACTTGCCCAAGGATTTGCGCATCGTCTCCGACCCCGTACAGTGGACGGGCCTGATTTTGGCCGACCGCGAAGGTGTCTTTCAGCCTGAGTTGAAAGACGTGCGTGTTCGCCAAGCAATCAACTACGCATTGGACCGCAAACTGTTGGCCACTGCTTTGTTTGGCAAGTTGGCAGAGCCCTCTGCTCAACTGCAAAGCAAAGGCTTCTTGGGTTACGACCCTGAGATTGAAAAACGTTACCCCTACGATCCAGCCAAAGCCAAAGCCTTGTTGGCAGAAGCGGGTTACCCCAATGGCTTTGAGTTGAAGTTGCAATATGTCAACAACACCCTTAGCCGCTTCTTGACCATGGCCGTCGCGGGTCAATTGAAGAAAGTGGGCATTCGCCCTGTTACCGAAGAGTTCCAAAACTTTGGTGCCATGTTGGCGGCAGAGCGCGGCAAGAAAATTGGCGCCTTGATGTTCAACAGCAATTCGGGTGTGCCCAATTTGGCGCGCTTCCAAACCTTGGGCAAAGGCAGCTTGAATTTTTACAAATCTGAAGACGCCACCTTGACCAAATTGATGGACGAAGCTGCTGCACTGCCTTTGGACAAAGCTGAAAGCGCATGGAAAAAAGTTTACGCACACACTGCGGAAATTGCTTGGTTTGCGCCCATCGTTGCCAGCCACACCGTGTACTTCGTGTCTAACAGTGTGAAAGCGCCACGAATTGGTCAATCGGTGGTCATCGATACCATCGACTTTGTGCCTGCCAAATAAGAAGAGAGCCATGAGCGTCAGCATGCTTCACAACGTTTCCACCTTGCCGCTGGACCCTGCCATTGTCGACATCGATCGGCAATGGAAAGCGGCCGGCATTCCCGACCTGTACGAGGGGGGCAATGGTCCCGTTAGCCGAGAGCGTGCGCACAATGTACGCGCATTTCTCTATCCCAAACCCAAGTTGCCCCAAGGCAGTATTGCATCACGGACTATTCCTGGCCCGGGTGGCGACATCGACGTGCGCATCATTCGGCCACTTGAAGGCGCAGTGACGGGCACTTTGGTCTATTTCCATGGCGGTGGTTGGGTGGTCGGTGATTTGGAGTCGCACGAAGCGCACGCCATTCGCTTGGCCAATCGTGCGGGTGTGGTGGTGCTTAATGTGGCCTATCGTTTGGCGCCCGAACATCGCTTTCCTGCTGCGGCCGACGATGCGGAAGCAGCGATGCGATGGGCGGCGGCCAACTTGGCAGCGTTAGGTGGTGCTGACAAGCCCTTGGCCGTGGGCGGCGACAGCGCCGGCGGTAATTTAGCCGCTGTGGCGGCTTTGTACTGCCGTGACCATGGCATTGCCCTGGCGTGCCAGTTGTTGATGTACCCTGCCACCAACTTGACGGGACGTGGCGGGCCAGAGAAATCTTACTTGGGTGAAGACGCTGAACAAAAAGCCCTTGACCCTCGTGTGTCGCCATTGAAAGCCTCAACATTGGCTGGTTTGGCGCCTGCCATTCTGGGCGTAGGTGTGCATGACTTTTTGTACCATGACAATATGGTCTATGCAGCTGCCTTGAAGGCTGCCAATGTGGCGTTATGCTTGCGGGTTTACGGTGATTTAAATCACGGCTTCTTCAGCTACACCGCAGTGTCGACGGCGTCAGCTGCTGCAGCCGATCAGTTGTGCGATGACCTCCGAGCCCACCTCTCCACCTAACACCTTGCTAGATCCCATAACGGACAAGCCCATGGATCCGGTCAAGCGCAATATATTGGAAGTTGCGCTGGCCGAATTCGCCAACTTTGGTTTGGAAGGCAGTCGCATTGAATCTATCGCGGCGGGCACGCACACCAGCAAACGCATGATTTACTACCACTTTGGTAGCAAAGAAAATTTGTATGCGCAAGTGTTGGAGTTTGCCTACCGCATCGTGCGAGAAGATCACGTCGATCCACCGGATGATTTGCCGCCGATTGAAGCTTTGGCCAGGCTGGCAGGGTATGCGTTTGACAATTTCAGCAAATACCCCGACTTCATTCGCCTCAGCCTGCAGGAAAATTTGCAAGGTGCAAGATTTTTAAAATCTTCCCCCACCATTGTTCAAATGAATCGCGCAACCTTTGCCATGGTGCAGGATTTGGTCCGCCGTGGTCAGGCCAATGGCAGCATGCGCAAAGAACTCGACCCCATGAATGTGTACATCAACTTCATTGGCCAGTGTCACTATCACATCTCCTCGCACTTCAACTACCAGGTTTTGTTTGACTACGATTCAAACCTGCCCAGCAACAGCCTATCTAGGCGGCAAGCCATCTGTGAAGCCATCGTGTGCTATGTTCGGGCTTGATGCTTGAACCTATTTGACGGCATCGTTGTGTTCGCCGAATTGAGGATCTTTGAAATGACTGGCAGTTATCAAAAATTTTGGACAGGTGTGACCTTGGTGTTTGCTTGCTCTTGGGCTGTCGCGCAAAAGAATGCAGGGAGAGATCAATTTTTTTGGTTAGGTCAAATTAACAAAGCTTCGGCAGTCATCAACGTCGATGAAGGCTTGCTTGAACGTGAGAAAGCACCCAAGATTGCCGCTGGCATCGTCAAGGTCATGGCAGATGGCGACAAGCCTGGTGCGGCGCGTCCCTTTCGTGTGGTTGAATTTGAACCCTTGCTGATTAGCGCTGCAGGACAAGAAGCCAGCTTGTTGCATGCCGGGCGCTCTAGCCAAGACATGTTTGCCACTTATCGGGCGGCGATCATGCGTGACAATCTCTTGGATTTGGCCGATCAGCTCACCAAAACCTCCGAAACGCTTGTTCGCTTGTCTGAAAAACATGCGCAAACCATTGTTCCCAACTACACCAATGGCATTGCGGCCCAACCAAATAGCTTGGGGCATGCTTGGCTGGGACATGCTGCTGGTTTTGAGCGCGATGCGCAACGCATACGAGAAGCCTATGCGCGTATCGACAGGTCACCCATGGGGACAACCGTTTTGAATGGCAGCAGTTGGCCCTTGAATCGCACGCGCATGGCGAATTACTTAGGCTTTGAAACGATCGTCGACAACGCCTATGACGCGGCGCAAATTTCGTCGAGCGAGTATCCCGTTGAAGTCAGCGCCATTGTGACCAGCATTGGTTTGCATACGGGGCACTTTATTCAAGACGTTATGAGTCAATACGGTCAGATTCGGCCCTGGATTTTTCTGGTGCCACTGCGATTTGTGAATACGCAAATCTCAAGTGCCATGCCGCAAAAACAAAACCCAATTTTGTTGACTGAAACGCGTCGAGAAATTTCTTCAACCTTGGCTTTGGCAATGGGGCCATTGATGCGGGCGCATAACATCACACCTGGCATGCAAGATCCCAAAGAGGAAAGCAGCAACACCGAAATGGTTCAAAGTGCGGTGCAATTTCTCAAACGTTTTGATCGAATTTTGAATGCCCTTGTGGTTGATCCCGATAGAGCATTGGAGGAGTTGAACAGTGACTGGACTGCGTCACAAGAATTGGCAGATGTGTTGATGCGCAAGTACAAAGTGCCGTTTCGCGTGGGACATCATTTCTCAACCGACATAGTTAAGCATGCCAAGCAACACAACATCAAGCCGCTTGACTTTCCTTATGCCGAAGCCAAACGCATCTACAAAGAAGTCATGAAAGAGTTTGATCCTCAGATGGAATTGCCCATGTCTGAAGTTGAATTTAAGAGCACGCTCAATCCTGTCGCGATTGTTCAAAATCGGGCCACGGTAGGCGGACCTCAGGCTTCTGAAATGAAGCGCATGGTGGCGCTGGCCAAAGACAAGCTCAAAGACCAGCAAAAGTGGACGACTGAGAAACGACAAAAAATAAATCAATCGCTAGCGCTTCTTGAAAAAGACTTTCAACGATTGTTGCAGCCATGAATTGAATGGCTTTTCAAGCGATGAAAAATTCATTGAAATGTTTTGTGCTTTGGCTGGTGTTGGGATGTTCGCTTGGCGCATCGGTATCGTTTGCTAAGACGCTCAACATCAAGCCGATCAGCAACGCCAGTCCAGAGCGCGTCTTGTTTGTTGGCAACAGTTACTACTATTACAACAACAGCCTTCACAACCACGTGTCTTATCTTGTCGAAGCCGCTGAACCTGCATTGGGCGCGCGTTTGCAATTCAAGTCGTCCACCATTGGGGGTGCTGCGCTCAATCACCACAACATGCCGCACCTCATCGAGCCGGGCCGCATTGGTGTGTCGCAGCCGTTTGAGTGGGTGGTGATGCAAGGCGGCAGTGGTGAGCCACTCTCGCCGCGTCGCCGTGAGATTTTTCGACAGACGGCGGCCCTCAATGCGGATTTGATTCGTGCCAAAGGCGGGCAAGTAGCGCTTTACATGACGCATGTCTATGTCAAGCCGCACCGTCAAGTCAAGCCAGAAAACATTGTGGCGACAGAATCGATGTACGTCGATGTGGGCAACGAGATCGGTGCCTTGGTGATTCCCGTGGGCTTGGCTTTTGAGGAGGCGTATCGCCGCTTTCCAGATTTGAAGTTTCACAATCGCGATGGCACACACCCATCATTGCTGGGCACTTACCTGGCGGCTTGCACCACATTTGCCGCTTTGTATGGCCGCTCGCCCGTGGGCAATGTGTACCGTGCAGATGGCCTTATTGATGAAGGGCTGGCAACCCAGCTTCAACAAGTTGCACAGGATGTTGTGACACAATTCTTTCAACGCAACTGAAACGCTGTGAACATGACTTTGCCCTTTGGTACTCGTTTGGCTTGGGCCCTGTGCCTTGGCGTCACGGTGTGGGCCTTGCAGGGCTGTGGCAGCTTGCCTCTTCCAGGAAAATCAGTCGCTGTCAGCAATCAAACCGCTTGGCAGCCCGAAGACCAATTGAAGTGGGACGCCGTCAAACTCCCTGGCAAAGTATCGACGCAATATTCTGTGGTGCGCTTGAGCAATCGCAGTGCCTTGCAGGCCAATGCGCAATCTTCGGCCAGCATGCTGCGCAAAGATTTGCACATTGAACCCGAACAACTGGGTGTCTTGAGTTTTTCTTGGCAAATCAAAAAATTGATAGACGGTGCTGACATGGCACAACGAGATCAAGACGACTCGCCAGTTCGCCTTGTGTTGGCCTTTGATGGTGATCGAAGTCAGTTTTCTGCCAAAAACGCCATGCTGAGTGAGCTGTCTCATGTGATGTCGGGACGTCCCATGCCGTATGCCACCCTGATGTATGTGTGGTGCAACCATCGGCCGGTTGAGTCGGTCATTCAAAACCCTCGAACCGATCGAATTCAAAAAATTGTCGTCGAGTCGGGGTCGCAGCGTTTGAACCAGTGGTTGACCTATGAACGCAATATTCGTGAAGACTATGAAAAAGCATTCGGTGAACCGCCCGGGGCGCTGATTGGCATTGGCTTGATGACCGACAGCGACAACACGCGCAGCCATGCACAATCTTGGTATGGTGCGATTCGCTTGCATTGACAAGCTGTCATTTTGAGCGTTCGTTGGCAATTTCCGCGAGTGAAGCGCAGTCGGGAATCCCCTCTGGCCAAAGTAGGCCTGTTTGTTGCATAGTTCAGGGTTCGAATTAAGGGAATTGAATGTTTGCATTTGTCATTCAACGCCTGATCCAGGCAGTCATGGTCATGGTTTCGGTGGCGTTCATCGCATTTTTGCTGTTCCAGTATGTGGGCGACCCCGTGTTGTTCATTTTGGGCCAAGACGCCACCGCTGACCAAATTACAGCGCTGCGCAAAGATTTGGGCTTAGACCAGCCCTTTGTGGTGCAGTTTTGGCACTTTTTGCTCAATGCCGCACAGGGCGAATTTGGCATCAGCCTGCGCCAAGGCGCCAAAGTGTCCCAACTCATTGCAGATCGCTTTCCAGCCACCTTAGAGTTGGCTGTTTTGGCCGCCGGCATGGCCTTGTTGATTGGCATTCCCATGGGCGTTTATGCCGCCCTGCGCCGCGGTACCTTTGGCAGCCAACTGCTCATGACCCTGTCTTTGCTGGGTGTGTCATTGCCCACTTTCCTCATTGGCATTTTGTTGATTTTGTTTTTCGCGGTCTTGCTGGGCTGGTTCCCAAGTTTTGGCCGTGGCGATGTCGTCAAAATTGGTTGGTGGAGCACAGGCTTGCTCACGGCCAAAGGTTGGCACCACATCATCTTGCCGGCCCTCACGCTCACGGTGTTTCAGTTGACCCTCATCATGCGTTTGGTGCGCGCTGAAATGTTGGAAGTGTTGCGCACCGATTACATCAAGTTTGCGCGTGCACGTGGCTTGTCCAACCGGGCTATTCACTTTGGTCATGCACTTAAAAACACCCTGGTGCCCGTGATGACCATCACCGGTTTGCAATTGGGTGGCCTCATTGCCTTTGCCATCATCACGGAGACGGTGTTTCAGTGGCCCGGCATGGGCTTGTTGTTCATTCAAGCGGTGACCTTTGCCGACATTCCGGTCATGGCGGCGTACCTGTGTTTGATTGCGTTGATTTTTGTGGTCATCAATTTGATTGTGGACTTGCTGTACTTTTTGGTGGACCCCCGGTTGCGCGTTGGCAAGGCGGGAGGGCACTGAGCATGTTGCGCAACAGTTCACATGACCTGAGTGCAGCCGACCCGGCCTTTCAAGGCGCTTCTTTGAAAAATGCCTTGGCCCAAGGTCGCGCCTTTGCACACATTGCCAAATTCCACCCCGAGCTCACAGCGTTCCGGCGTGACCTCCATGCCAACCCCGAGTTGGGCTTTGAAGAAATTTACACCTCGAGCCGTGTGGTTGAAGCGCTGAAAGTTTCTGGTGTCGACGCCATTCACACAGGCATCGGCAAAACAGGCGTGGTGGCCTTGGTGCATGGCCAAGGTCGAAATGCAGCAAACCCAGGGCGCATGATTGGTTTGCGCGCCGACATGGATGCGCTGCCCTTGCCCGAGCACAACGACAGTTTGTGGAAATCCAAAAATTCAGGCTTGATGCATGCCTGTGGTCACGATGGCCATACGGCCATGTTATTGGGTGCGGCGAGATACTTGGCCGAGACACGTCAGTTTGACGGCACCGCCGTGCTGATTTTTCAGCCAGGCGAAGAAGGCTACGCGGGTGCACGCGCCATGATGGAAGATGGTTTGTTCGACCGCTTTCCTTGCGAACAGGTGTATGCACAGCACAACTCGCCCGAAACACCCTTAGGCGTCATTGGCGTCACACCAGGCCCCATGCAAGCCGCAGCCGATACCATTCGCATTCACATCACCGGCAAGGGCGGTCATGGTGCCAGACCGCATCAAGCGGTGGATCCTGTGCTGGTAGCGGCGCACATCATCACGGCGGCGCAAAGCATTGTGGCCCGCAATCTGTCTGCGTTTGATCAAGCGGTCATCAGCATTTGCTCGATGCAAGCAGGCAACCCGGGGGCCTCCAGCGTCATCCCTGGCGAGGCCACTTTGGTGGGCACCGTGCGCACTTACAACGAAGCGGTTCAGCAAACCATTGAGGACCGCTTGCGCCATTTGTGCGAATCGGTGGCCCATGGCTTTGGTGCCACGGCACAACTCACCTACAAGCGCGGTTATCCGGCCACCGTCAACACGGTACCCGAGGCCAACTTTGCGGCCGATGTGGCCACCACCTTGGTGGGCGCAGAGCGCGTATGGCGCAACATGCCACCCAGCATGGGGGCGGAAGATTTTTCGTTCATGTTGCAGGCCAAGCCGGGTGCGTATTTGCGCGTGGGTCAAGGCGCCATCGATGGCCCCGGCCCTCACCCTTTGCACAACAGTCGCTACGATTTCAACGATGCCATCCTGCCTTTAGGGGCAGCGTTGCATGCCAGCTTGGTGGAGCATGCGCTGCCACTGTCTGGCGTTTAACACTTGGCCACGAAGACCCTCATTCAGAAAGATTCAGACGGCATGTCCAATCCCATTTCCCGTTGGCTCAACAGCGATGTTGGCTACAGTTTCAAGCATTCCAAAACAGCCATGTCGGCGGCTTTGATTGCCTTCATCTTTATTTTTTGCGCGTTGTTTGCCAAGTGGGTTGCGCCTTACAACCCCTTCGATGCCGCCAGTCTAGACCTCATGGATGCCCGTTTGCCCCCCGCATGGTCGGCGGAAGGAAGTGTCAAGTATTTGCTAGGCACGGATGACCAAGGCCGCGACATTTTGTCGGCCTTGATGTACGGCACACGGATCTCATTGGTGGTGGGTTTTGCATCCGTCTTTGTGTCCTTGTTGGTGGGTGTGACCTTGGGCCTGTTGGCTGGCTTTCGAGGCGGCTGGTTGGATGCCTTCCTCATGCGCTTGTGCGATGTGATGCTCTCCTTCCCGGCCATCTTGGTGGCCTTGCTGATTGCGGGTGTTGGACGTGCACTGTTTCCAGATGCCGATGACTCATTGGCCTTTGGCGTGCTCATCATTTCAATTTCACTCACCGGGTGGGTGCAATACGCGCGCACCGTTCGTGGCACCACCTTGGTCGAGCGCAACAAAGAATATGTTCAAGCTGCCCGCGTTACTGGGGTTGCACCCCTTCGCATCATGATCCGTCATGTACTGCCCAATGTGCTCGGCCCAGTGATGGTTCTGGCCACCATTCAAGTGGCCACCGCCATCATCACCGAAGCGACGCTGTCATTCTTGGGCGTCGGTGTGCCGCCTACCTCGCCATCGCTGGGCACACTGATTCGCATTGGCAATGACTTTTTGTTTTCCGGTGAATGGTGGATCACCATTTTCCCAGGCGTGACCTTGGTCCTCATCGCCTTGTCTGTGAACTTGTTGGGCGATTGGCTGCGCGATGCCTTGAACCCTCGTTTGCGTTGAGCCCTCATTCCTTTGACTGGTTGTCATGAGTCTTCTACAAGTTAAAAATTTGGTCGTGGAGTTTCCAAGCCGGCATGGCACCTTGCGTGCGCTGGACGAAATTTCATTTGAAATTGCCCCTGGTGAAATCTTGGGTGTGGTGGGCGAGTCGGGTGCGGGCAAGTCCCTCACCGGTGCGTCCATCATTGGTTTGCTTGAACCACCAGGTCGTGTGGCCGGCGGTGAAATTTTGCTCCAAGGTCAGCGCATCGACAATTTGAACAACGACCAAATGCGCAGCATTCGGGGTCGCAAAATTGGGGCCATTTTTCAAGACCCGCTCACCTCACTGAACCCTTTGTATTCGGTGGGCAAGCAACTGACTGAAACCATTCAGGCGCATTTGCCTGTGTCTGATCAGGAAGCGCGTCAACGCGCCATCGCTTTGTTGCAAGACACTGGCATTCCTGCCGCGGCAGAGCGCATTGACCACTACCCCCATCAGTTTTCGGGCGGCATGCGTCAGCGCGTGGTGATTGCCTTGGCCTTGGCGGCCGAACCCCAACTGATTGTGGCGGACGAGCCCACCACGGCTTTGGACGTTTCCATCCAAGCGCAGATCATCAGCTTGCTTAAAAACATTTGCAAACAGCGCGGCGCCGCCGTGATGCTGATCACGCACGACATGGGCGTCATTGCCGAAACCTGCGACCGTGTGGCGGTGATGTATGCCGGCCGCATTGTGGAAGTTGGGCCTGTGCATCAGGTGATCAATCACCCAGAGCATCCATACACCGCAGGCCTGATGGCTTCAATCCCCGACATGGAAGTCGACCGCGAGCGCTTGAACCAAATCGATGGCGCCATGCCGCGATTGAATGCCATCCCCCAAGGGTGTGCCTTCAACCCTCGTTGCCCCCAAGCGTTTGATCGGTGCAGACAAGAAAGGCCTGAGTTGACTCAAGTGAACAAGTTCGACCACAGCGGTCAGACGCATGTTGCGTGCTGGTTGCAAAGCGAAGTGAGCGCGGAGGCGGTGCGATGAGCCAGCACAATGCTTCTTCAAACCAGCAGCCCTTGGTGGTCGCGCACGACTTGGCCAAAACCTTTGACGTCTCTGCGCCTTGGCTCAGTCGGGTGATTGAACGCAAGCCTCGCCAACTACTGAAGGCGGTTGATGGCGTGAGCTTTGAAATTGAACGCGGCAAAACACTGGCCTTGGTGGGTGAGTCCGGTTGCGGCAAAAGCACGGTGGCGCGCTTGTTGGTGGGTTTGTATGAGCCAACCCGCGGTGGCCTCACCTTTGACGGAGAGGACGCCCATGCAGCGTTCAAATCCGACAACGCCAAAGCCATGCGCAAACGCATTCAGATGATTTTCCAAGACCCTTATGCCAGTTTGAACCCGCGCTGGAAAGTGGAAGACATCATTGGTGAGCCTCTCAAAGAACACGGACTGATTCACGATGAGCAAGAACTGAAAGCCCGTGTGGCAGAGTTGTTGCAGTCAGTAGGCTTGTCTGCCCTCGACATGGTGAAGTACCCCCATCAATTCTCTGGCGGTCAACGTCAGCGCATTTCAATTGCGCGCGCATTGGCTACAGCACCTGAGTTTTTGGTCTGCGATGAGCCCACTTCCGCGTTGGATGTCAGCGTGCAGGCGCAAGTGCTCAACATCATGAAAGATTTGCAGCGCGAGCGCGGCCTGACTTATTTGTTCATCTCGCACAACCTGGCGGTGGTGCGCCACGTGAGTGACAACGTGGGCGTGATGTATTTGGGGCAGTTGGTGGAATTGGCCGATAAGCACAGCTTGTTCAGCAACCCGCAACATCCCTACACGCGCATGTTGCTCGATGCCATTCCCAAGATGAAAGACACTGGCCGTGCGCGGACCCCCGTGCAAGGCGAGGTGCCCAATCCACTCAACCCACCACCTGGCTGCAGCTTCAACCCCCGTTGCCCCTTGGCCAATGAGCGCTGCAGAACGGAACGCCCTGTTTTGAAAAACATCAAGGGCATCAAGATTGCGTGCCATGCGGTGGAAGAAGGGCGACACTGAAGCCCTGTCAGTCGCTTCTTTGGAGCTTCAGCAGGCATAAAAAAAGACGCTCCGAGGAGCGTCTTTTTCGTGGTAATCACTGAAGATCAGTTGACAGTCACGTAATACATTTTGGGCGCATCATTTGAATTGTGCGTCATGGTGACGTTTTTCTTCATGGCCCATGGGCGCATCTGGTGGTGCAAGGGGATGTACAACACTTCGTCGCGCGTGATGGTCAAGGCTTCCTTGATCATGGCATCGCGCTTGGACTTGTCGAGTTCTGTTTTCATGGCTTCGATCAATGCATCTACTTTGGCATTGTTGATTTTGGAGAAGTTGAAACTGCCATCAGGACCTGAAGTACGTGTCATGACCAATGATTGCAAAGAGTACTGTGCGTCATAGGTGGCCACGCCCCAACCCAGCAAGTAAGCGCTGGTGTCGAAGTTTTGGATCTTGGAAATGAAAGGACCAAAGTTGATGGCGTTCAGCTTGGCTTTCACACCAATCTTGGCCCACATGTTGACCACAGCTTGGCAAACTTCTTCGTCGTTAACGTAGCGGTTGTTAGGGCAGTCAAGTGTGAACTCCACACCGTTGGGGTAACCCGCATCGGCCAACAATTTCTTAGCACCTTCTACGTCGGCAGGACCTGTTTTGTCCATGTCGGCGTTGTAACCGTTCACGCCAGGGGCAATGATGAGGCTGGCTGGAACAGACATACCGCGCATGATGCTGCGCTGAATGGCGGTCCGGTCAATGGCCATGCTCAAGGCTTTGCGAACGCGAACATCTTTGAAGAAGTTTTTGCCTTTGGGCGCGTATTTCAACTCGTCGCTGCCCAAATCAAAGCCAAAGAAGATGGTACGAACTTCAGGACCATCGAGCACAGACAAGGTAGGTGTGTTGCGCAGGCGTGCAACGTCTTGTGTGGGCAGGTCGGTGACGGCATCGACGTTACCCGCCAACAATGCAGCAATGCGTGTGGGGTCTGACTTGATGGGGGTGTAGATGATGTCGGTCACATTGCCTTGCAACTTGTCCCACCAAGATTTGTTGGCCGTCAAAACCACACGTTGGTCGGGCGCCCACTCTTTGATGATGTAGGGGCCAGTGCCGTTGGTATTGGTGGAGGCGAACGTAATTTCTTTGGCTTTGTAGTCTTGAATTTTCTCAGACTTGTTTTTCACCGACCATGATTTGCTCATGATGTAGAAAGTGGTGAAGTTGTTGAACAGTGTGGGGTTGGGTTTGTCCAAGATCACGTCCACTGTGTGGTCGTCAACCTTTTTCATTTCTTTCACACCCGCCACATAAATCTGCATGGTGCCTTGAGGTTGGCGAATGCGATCAAAGGAAAACACCACATCGTCTGCCGTGAAGGCAGAACCGTCGTTGAACTTGACGTTCTTGCGCAAATTGAAACGCACGGTGGTGGGGTTGATGTTGGACCAGCTGGTGGCCAATGAGGGCTCTACTTTGTAGTTCTTGTCGTAGCGCACCAAACCTTCGTAGGTATGGCCCACGATGTTGTTGGTGGTGGCGTGATTTTGTGAATGGGGGTCGAGCGTCAAGATGTCGTTTTGAGCGGCCCATTTGAATTCGACGGCCTGTGCGCTGGTAGCGCCAAGCAGGGCTGCCGACATGCCTATCGCCAGCGTCAGCAGGCGTGAGGTTTTGAGGAAGCGTTGGTACATGCTAAATCCTGTCTAAGTTAAATGACCAGTTCATTCTAGGGGACGCTAGGGACATTTCGCAAGGACCATCAGGGTTAATGCCGAGGGCGACAAACTCAGGCATTCTGAGTTTTAATGTGGTTTTTAAATGTCTGGGTGAATGTCCTATGAGCGCCATCTTGTTTCAATCCGCCAACGTCTTGGATGTCGAGTCTTTGACCTTGAAGTCCAATCAAGACGTTTGGGTCGAAAACGGGCTGATCAAATCCGTGGTGCTGCATCAGCCCGATGTGTTCATTGCCGACAGCACCAAAGTGGTGAAGGCGCAAGGCAAAACCTTGATGCCTGGTTTGATTGATTGCCACGTGCACGTGATTGCGGCGCACCTGAACCTCAATATCACCGCCAACCAGCCCAATGTGTTTGCCACTTTGCGCGCCTTGCCCATCATGAAGGGCATGCTGATGCGCGGCTTTACCACCGTGCGTGATGCGGGCGGTGGTGATTGGAATTTGGCGGAGGCAACACGCACTGACATGGTGGAAGGCCCGCGTATTTTTGCCGCGGGGCGCGCATTGTCGCAAACCGGTGGCCATGGCGATGGCCGTCCGCGCAGTGATGTGATCGAGCCTTGTGGTTGCTCCAGCCGTGTGGGCGCACTGGCGCGTGTGGTCGACGGTGTGGACAACGTGCGCTTGGCCGTGCGCGAAGAAATCATGAAGGGTGCCAACCAGATCAAGATCATGGCCTCTGGTGGTGTGGCTTCACCCAACGACCCCATTCATTACCTGGGCTATTCCGAAGCTGAAATTCGCGCCATTGTGGACGAGGCCGAGCATGCCGGTACGTATGTCATGGCCCATGCCTACACGCCCAAAGCCATTCACCGCGCTGTGGACTATGGTGTGCGCAGCATTGAGCACGGCAACTTGATCGACGTGTCAACCGCGCAGTTCATGGCCGACCAGCAAGCCTACATGGTGCCGACCCTGATTACTTACGAGGCTTTGGCCAATGAAGGTGCCAGCCTAGGCTTGCCTGCGGTGTCGGTGGCCAAAATTGAAACCGTGCGAAGTCAAGGTCAAAAGGCTTTGGAGATCTTGGCCAAAGCCGGCGTCAAGATGGCTTTGGGCACCGATTTGTTGGGCGAGTCACATCGCCATCAATCGGAAGAGTTGCGAATTCGCGCTGATATTTTGGGCAACGGCGCCGCGTTGCAACAGGCCACGCTCAATGCCGCAGAACTGATCAATATGACAGGCCAATTGGGTGTGGTGAAAGCTGGGGCCATTGCCGACTTGCTGTTGGTCGATGGCAATCCTTTGAACGACATGTCTTGCTTGTTGGGCCAAGGCGATCACATTCAAGCCATCATGAAAGATGGCAAGTTTTACAAACACACCTAAAGTGTCAGGTGTAGCGCTTGCTGCGCAAATTGTGTTTCATCTCGCGCAGGGCGGGCTGCAATGACTCGCCAATGCGCAGCGCTACGGTGGTGGCCAAAATGTCAATGATCAACAAGTGCAACAACCTTGAGACCATGGGGCTGTAGCGATCGTAACTTTCTGGGTGATCGGCGGTGAGGTGAATGTGACCTGCAGTGGCCAAGGGTGAGCCACTGGCCGTGATCACAATGGTGGTGGCGCCGCGCTTGCGTGCAATGTCGCAGGCGTCCATCAAATCGCGCGTACGGCCTGAGTTGGAGATCACCACCACGCAATCGCCTTTGCCCAACATCGAGGCGCTCATCACTTGCATATGGCCGTCGCTGTAGGCGATGGTGTTCATGCCCAAGCGAAAGAATTTGTGCTGTGCATCTTGTGCCACGATGCCAGAATTACCGACTCCATAAAACTCTATGCGTTTGCCAGTGGCATGTGTTTCGGCCAAGGCTTGTGCGGCTTGGTCGAGGGCAAAAGACGACGCATCGTTGCGGTACTTCAAAAATGCCGCCACCGTGTTGTCGATGACCTTCACCGCCACGTCACTGGTTTTGTCGTCTGCGTCCACGCTGCGGTGGATGAACGGTACGCCTTCGCTGACACTGCCTGCCAGCTTCAATTTGAAATCCGACAGACCGTCGTAGCCCACACTTCTGCAAAATCGAACCACGGTGGGTTTGCTGACGTGCGCACGATCGGCCAATTCCGTGACTGGCAAATTGGCGAACGCACGGGGATCTTGCAAAACCAATTTGCCAACGCGTTGCTCGGCAGGGGCGAGGGAGGGCAGTGAGGCTTTGATTCGGTCTAACATGGTTTAAGTTTCTTCCGACCAGCAAAAGCCGTCCCGCGCAATCATGGCACTTGAAGCGCTGGGGCCCCAAGTGCCTGCTGCATAAGGACGGGGGCCTTGGGTGTCCGCAGCCCAGTGTTGCAAAATAGGTTCAACCCAGCGCCAAGCTTCTTCTTGCTCGTCGCTGCGCACAAACAAATTCAATCGCCCATCGAGCACATCCAGCAACAAACGCTCGTAGGCACCCACGCGTTCGCTGCCAAAACGTTTGTCAAAGTCCAAGTCCAAATGCACAGGGCTGAGTGCCCCTGACGTTGTGTGACCGGACTTGATGCGTTTGTGTTGGCCTTCAGCGAACAAGTGCAATTCCAAACCGTCTTTGGGTTGCAGGTGAATGATGAGCTTGTTCACGCCACCCGATGGGGCTTGAAAAATGGCATGCGGCGTCGGTCTGAAATTGATCTCAATGTAGGCTTCGCGAGAAGCCAAGCGTTTGCCAGTGCGAATGTAAAAAGGCACGCCAGCCCAACGCCAGTTGGCAATTTCGGTGCGCAGTGCCACAAAAGTTTCGGTGCTGCTGTTGGGGTTCACGCCCGATTCTTCGGTGTAGCCCGGAACTGCTTGACCGTGCACATTGCCAGCGCTGTATTGACCACGCACCACGTGTTGACCCAGTGTTTCAGCCGTCCAGGGTTTGAGGGCGCGCAAGACTTTGAGCTTTTCATCGCGAATGGCATCGGCGTGCGCATTGATGGGGGGCTCCATGGCAATGGCGCACAACAATTGCAGCGCATGGTTTTGCACCATGTCGCGCAGTGCACCGGTGTTTTCATAGAACGCG
Organism: Limnohabitans sp. 103DPR2; assembly: GCF_001412575.1. Classification (NCBI taxonomy): domain Bacteria; kingdom Pseudomonadati; phylum Pseudomonadota; class Betaproteobacteria; order Burkholderiales; family Comamonadaceae; genus Limnohabitans; species Limnohabitans sp. 103DPR2. The sequence goes on from NZ_CP011834.1 coordinate 712,264, forward strand.
CCGCGTTTTTCAACGCCCAGTTCTTCGGCAATGGTGATTTGAATGTTGGCAATGTGCTCGCGGCGCCACAAGGGCTCAAACAAGGCATTGCCAAAACGCATGGCAAACAGGTTTTGAACTGATGGTTTGCCCAGGTAATGATCGATGCGGAAGATTTGGTGCTCTTCAAAGACCTGGCGCACGCTTTGGTTGATGGCGCGGTTGGATTTGAGGTCGTGGCCCAAGGGTTTTTCTAAAACAATGCGCGTTTTGGGCGTGTTGAGTTGGGCTGCGGCCAGTTGCTCGCAAACGGTATTGAACAAGCTGGGGGCTGTGGCGAGGTACATCACCACATGGTCGGTTTGACGCTCGGCCAGACGCCCGGCCAATTTGGCGTAATCGGCTGGATTGGACAAGTCCACACGCTCGTAATGGAGCATGGCTTTGAAGCGGGCAAATTCTTCGTCGTTGGGGCGTTTGGCGCCCTCGACTTGCTCAAAGCGAGACTGGATGAGGGTGCGATACTGCTCATCGCTCATGGCATCGCGTGCGACACCAATGATGCGGCCGCCTTCGGGCAGGGTGCCGTGGCGAAATGCCTGAAAAAGGGCGGGCATTAATTTGCGCCAAACCAGGTCGCCAGTGCCGCCAAAAAAGACTAAATCGAAAGACATGTTTATTTGTTACATAAAAATGAGTTTGTAATGTAACTTTGTTTCATCGATAATTCAAGCCTTGTTTTAAATTTTTTGATATGAACCAACTCGACGCCCTCAAATCTCATACCACCGTGGTGGCTGACACCGGTGATTTCAAACAACTGGCCCAGTTCCAGCCCCAGGACGCGACCACCAACCCTTCCTTGATCTTGAAGGCGGTGCAAAAACCAGAATATGCACCATTGCTGACGGAGTCTGTTGCAGCCCACAAGGGGCAGCCGCTTGATGTGGTGATGGACCATTTGTTGGTGCGCTTTGGATGTGAAATTTTGAAGACCATTCCTGGCCGTGTGTCGACCGAAGTGGATGCACGTTTGAGCTTTGACACTGCAGGCACCTTGGCGCGTGCGCGCCGATTGATGAGCCTGTATGGGGCGCAGGGCATTACGCGTGATCGCGTGTTGATTAAAATTGCCGCCACTTGGGAGGGCATTCAAGCGGCCGCCGAGTTGGAGCGTGAAGGCATTCACACCAACCTCACTTTGTTGTTCTCGTTTGCGCAAGCGGTGGCCTGTGGTCAAGCCAAAGTGCAACTGATCTCGCCCTTTGTGGGCCGCATTTACGACTGGTACAAAAAGACAGCGGGCGCAGCTTGGGATGAAGCGACAAATGCTGGCGCCAACGATCCTGGCGTGAAGTCTGTGCGTGCCATCTACAACTACTATAAGAAGAATGGCATTGCCACTGAGGTGATGGGCGCCAGCTTCCGCAACGTCGGCCAGATTGTGGCTTTGGCAGGTTGCGACTTGCTCACCATCAGTCCCGACTTGTTGGCCTTGTTGGCCGCCAATGACAAGGCCTTGACACCTGCACTGGACGCGCAAGCGGCCAAAGGCATGGACTTGCCTTTGGTGCAATACAACGAAGCGAGTTTCCGTTTTGCGTTGAACGAAGACGCGATGGCCACAGAGAAATTGGCGGAAGGCATTCGTGCTTTCTGTGTCGATGCCATCAAGTTAGAAGGCTTGATGTTGGCTGCGCAAAAGGCATAAAGGACCGCGATGCGAGGAGATCAAACAGCCGCTTGGCAGGGCCTGAGCGAACTGGCCCAGGCGTTTTCTGGATTTGATTTGCGCGATGCGTTTGCAGCCGATGCAAAGCGTGCGTCGCGTTTCAGTCAAGAAGCGCCCGGCGTGTTTGCTGATCTGTCGAAGAACCATTGGGATGCCAAGGTTGAATCGCAATTGTTGGCTTTGGCGGCGCAAGCCGGTGTGTTGACGCATCGCGATCGCATGTCCCGAGGTGAGGCCATCAACAACACTGAGCAACGCGCTGTGATGCATTGGTTGTTGCGCCATCCTGCTGAAGGTGCCGCTGCGCAAGCGCTGCCAGCACCAGTCAAGGCAGCGTTGAACGATGTGCACCAGACTTTGAATGCGATGCTGTCGTATGCTGAGAAGATTCGCTTGGACACGCAGATCACCGACGTTGTGAACATCGGCATTGGCGGCTCTGATTTGGGGCCGCAAATGGCGGTGATGGCTTTGCAGTCTTATGCGCTGCAGGGCAAGCGTTTTCACTTTGTGTCCAATGTGGATGGTCATGAGCTTGATGAGGTTTTGAAGGGCTTGAAGTCAGAGAACACTTTGTTCTTGGTGGCCTCTAAAACCTTCACCACGTTGGAAACCATGACCAATGCTTTGTCGGCCAAGCGATGGTTTGAAGCGCAAGGCGGCACCGATGTGGCGCGTCACTTTGCAGCGCTCACCACCAATGTCGAAGCCGCTGGCCAGTTTGGCATTCAAACTTGTTTTGGTTTTTGGGATTGGGTCGGCGGTCGTTATTCATTGTGGTCGGCCATTGGATTGCCTTTGGCGATTGCCATTGGAGCGGACAAGTTCCGTGAATTTTTAGCGGGCGCACACGCCATGGACCAGCACTTTTTGCATGCCAATGCGGCGCAGAATTTGCCCATCCGTTTGGGCTTGTTGGATGTTTGGTATCGCAACTTTTTGCACTACACCAGCCGGTGCATTGCGCCGTATCACAGCGCCCTGAAACGTTTTGCGCCTTACTTGCAGCAGCTCGAGATGGAAAGCAACGGCAAGCAAGTGGACCATGCGGGACAAGCTTTGCCTTATGGCACGTCACCGGTGTTGTGGGGCGAGCCTGGTACCAACGGGCAGCATGCTTTTTTCCAAATGCTGCACCAAGGAACCGATGTGGTGCCGCTGGAGTTTGTGGCGGTGAAAAATGCCACGCATGCGTTGCCCGATCACCAAGTTTTGTTGTTGTCCAACGTGCTGGCGCAAGCGCAGGCCTTGATGGTGGGCAAGTCGGATGCAGGGGGTCATAAAAACTTTGCAGGCAATAGGCCCAGTACCTTCATCTTGCTGGAAGACTTAACGCCTTTCAATTTGGGCGCCTTGATTGCCTTGCAAGAACACCGCGTCTTTGTGAGCGGTGCAGTGTGGGGTATCAACAGTTTTGACCAATGGGGTGTCGAGTTGGGCAAAGTGTTGGCCAAAGACATTCATGCTCGCTTTGAATCGGGTGATGTTGCCGGGCTAGATGCCTCTACAGCCCAATTGCTGCAAAGGGTTCGCGCAGCTTGAATTTGAACAGGGCCAGACATTTCTGGCCCAGCTTTCTTCAGTGCTTGTGGCTACTGTGATCGTGTTCGTTGACGGGTTTTTTCGTTTGCGCTGATGGCGTTGTTGCCCCCTTGTCCTGCACAATCACTTGCCCCTTCATACCGGCTTCAAAATGACCTGGGATGAGGCAAGCCATCTGCAAAGTTTGAGCTTGGTCGAACTTGATCACCCATTCTTTGGTTTCGCCTGGTTTGACGCTCAGTGCCAGCAAGTCATTGCCAGAAGCGTGATCGTGCCCGCCTGAGTGCCCTGGCGATTGTTTCATCTCAACCGCGTGGGCTTGGAGCGCGGCTTCAGAGCCCAAGACCATTTCATGCGGCAATTTACCGCTGTTGTGCACCACCAATTTGAGCGTTTCACCCGCTGCAACTTGCAACAGATCGGGTGTGAAGCGCATCGTGTCGTTCATGTCGACTTGGAGTGTGCGATCGATCACCATTGCGCTGTGCATGGGTGTGCTGTCGGGCGCACTGTGTGTGTCATGCGCGTCTTCTGCGCCATGTGCATGACCACCAGCCGCCCATTCTGGGTTGCGCTCGAAGGCTTGATAAGCGGCCCAACTGCTGGCGCAAACCGCAAGCCCCAAGCTCAATGAATACACGATCAATGCGCGTTGCATGCGCATTTTGAGTGTGAACATCAGCGCCAAAATAGAAATGGCGAATCCTAATGGCACCACCCACGCACTGCGCGCAGGCGAGTCAGGAAAATGTTGTAGTCCGCCTGTGAAGAAGCCTAAACCAATGGACAGCAACGTGCCCACCCAAAGTGATTCAATCAAACTTTGCGTGTTGTTTTGACTGCGGTGCTCCATCCATGCGCCGGCCACAAAAAGGACGATGCCTATTGCTGCAGTCCAGAGGGAACGTTCGCCACTGAAGAAACCATGGTTCACTGCGCCGGAAATAAAGCTGATGCCCGAATATTTGAGCAGCATGGCGCTGTGTTGAATTTGAAAGCTTGCGGTCATGGGTGTTTGATTACCTGATAAGAAGTTAAGTAATTCACGAGCTCATCTTAGATGACTTGTTTTGAGAATGCGCGGTCGAAAAAAAACCCCGCAATTTCTTGCGGGGTTTCTTGTGCGAGGTCAAAGGTCTGTGCAGACCCTTGAGGCAGCGGGCAATTACATGCCCATGCCGCCCATACCACCCATGCCGCCCATGTCAGGCATGCCACCGGCAGGTGCGTCGTCTTTCGGTGCTTCTGAAACCATGCACTCTGTGGTCAACATCAAAGAAGCCACGGATGCTGCGTTTTGCAAAGCTGTGCGTGTTACTTTGGTGGGGTCCAAAATGCCCATTTCAATCATGTCACCGTAGGTGTCGTTGGCAGCGTTGAAGCCGTAGTTGCCTTTGCCGGCCATCACAGCGTTCACCACCACAGATGGCTCGCCACCTGCGTTGTACACGATCTCGCGCAAAGGCGCTTCGATGGCTTTCAACACCAGCTTGATACCAGCGTCTTGGTCAGCGTTGTCGCCTTTGATGGCGCCAGCGTTTTGACGAGCGCGCAACAAGGCAACGCCACCGCCAGCCACAATGCCTTCTTCCACAGCAGCGCGAGTAGCGTGCAATGCGTCTTCAACACGGGCTTTCTTTTCTTTCATTTCGACTTCGGTGGCCGCGCCAACCTTGATCACGGCAACACCGCCAGCCAACTTGGCCACGCGCTCTTGCAGTTTTTCACGGTCGTAGTCAGAAGTGGCTTCTTCGATTTGAACGCGGATTTGTTTCACACGTGCTTCGATGTCGCCAGCTGCGCCTGCACCGTCGATGATGATGGTGTTTTCTTTGCCCACTTCGATACGTTTGGCTTGACCCAAGTCAGCCAATGTCACTTTTTCGAGTGTCAGGCCCACTTCTTCAGCGATCACTTTACCGCCGGTCAAGATCGCGATGTCTTCCAACATGGCTTTGCGACGATCACCGAAGCCAGGCGCTTTCACAGCCACAACCTTCAAGATACCGCGAATGGTGTTGACCACCAAAGTTGCCAAGGCTTCGCCTTCAACTTCTTCAGCAATGATCAACAAAGGACGGCCAGCTTTTGCAACGGCTTCCAATGTAGGCAACAAGTCACGGATGTTGCTGATTTTCTTGTCGAACAACAACACGAAGGGGTTGTCGAGCAAAGCAGCTTGCTTCTCGGGGTTGTTGATGAAGTAGGGTGACAGGTAGCCACGGTCGAATTGCATGCCTTCAACGATGTCGAGTTCGTTGTCGAGTGACTTGCCGTCTTCAACAGTGATCACGCCTTCTTTGCCCACTTTGTCCATGGCTTTAGCAATGATCTCGCCAATGCTGTGGTCGCTGTTGGCAGAAATAGAACCAACTTGAGCGATTTCTTTGGTGGTTGTAGTGGCCTTAGTGGCTTTCTTCAACTCTTCGATCAAGGCTGTGACAGCTTTGTCGATACCGCGCTTCAAGTCCATGGGGTTCATGCCGGCGGCAACGTACTTCATGCCTTCGCGAACGATGGCTTGTGCCAACACGGTAGCAGTTGTTGTACCGTCACCAGCGTTGTCAGAAGTCTTGGAAGCAACTTCCTTGACCATCTGGGCGCCCATGTTTTGCAACTTGTCTTTGAGTTCGATTTCTTTGGCCACGGACACACCGTCCTTGGTCACGGTGGGGGCGCCGAAAGAGCGCTCGAGCACCACGTTGCGACCCTTAGGTCCCAAAGTTACTTTGACCGCGTTGGCCAAAATGTTCACGCCTTCAACCATGCGTGCGCGGGCTTCGCCGCCGAAAATTACGTCTTTTGCTGCCATTTTTAGCTCCTAAATTCAGTTAATCAGTTGGGGATAGAGCGGTCATGCGCTTCGCGCGATGGCCGATCAGTCCCACAAAAAATATTTATTCCACGACCGCGAAGAGGTCTTCTTCTTTCATGACCAACAGCTCATCGCCCATCACCTTGACGGTTTGGCCGCTGTACTTGCCGAACAACACGCGGTCGCCGACTTTCACGTTCATGGCCAACACTTCGCCTTTGTCGTTGCGCTTGCCTGGGCCAACGGCCAAGACTTCACCTTGATCAGGCTTTTCAGCAGCTGCATCAGGGATCACGATGCCAGAGGCAGTTTTGGTTTCGCTTTCGACACGTTTAACGATCACGCGATCGCCGAGAGGACGTAGTTTCATTGCATCTCCTAAATATGAAACAAGGTTAAAAACAAAAAGTATTCAAAATTGAATACTTTAGGGTTCTTTGGAGGGTGCTGAGGTTGTTAGCACTCATCTCCTGCGAGTGCTAATGATAAGGGTGTTTGGGAGGATTTCAAGAGGTGGCTTGAAAAATGAGGGGATTTGAAAGGGGTTATGCAGCAGGCAGATTTAGTTTTATTAGGTAGATCTTGCATTTGCTTTCAAAGCTTGCAATTGCTTGATAGCTTGTTAATCTTTTAATTGAAATAAAAAGTTCTAATAAATTATGCGAGCCTTCAACATGCAAAGAGATACAGAATGACCAAGCTAACCTCACTAGAGGACTTAGGTTTGTTGCGCGAAAGCCTAGAACTGGAATGCAAGGCTGCTCAAGGTGCCTCTGGCCAAGGCGAAGTACCCAAGGATTTCTGGCCAACCTACTCTGCCATGGCTAACGCGCATGGAGGCTTGGTAATTTTGGGTATCCAAGAAAAATCGGGCGTATTCAGTGTGCTTGGGGTGAAAGACATCAACAAAGTGCGGTCCGATTTGTTCAACAACTTGAACAATGCCGGCAAAGTCAGCGTCAACCTACTCAACGACATTGATGTGCAGGAGGTGATTTTGTAGGGTCAGGCTGTTTTAATCTTGTCCATACCGCAGGCGGGTCGAAAAGACAAACCGGTTTACCTGAACGGTCAGCCTCTTGGCAACACTTATCGTCGGCTGAATGATGGTGACCGCAAGTGCGATGACACCACAGTCAAACGCATGTTGGCAGAACAGGTGCAAGACAGCCGAGATACGTACATCTGCAATCGATATGGCTTGAATGACATTGACCTAGAGAGTTTGCATGCTTACCGAAATCAGTTTGCAAGTTACAAGTCCGGGCATCCATGGGTAGGGGCGGACGACACCGAGTTTCTGCACTTACTAGGGGCCTGGCGAGAAGACAGAGAAACCAAAGAGAACGGACTCACATTGGCTGGCTTGCTGATGTTTGGTCAATGGCCAGCCATCATGACTTGTGCCCCAATGTATTTTGTGGATTACCAAGAACAACCCTATGAACCCAATACCTCTGTTCGATGGCTAGACAGGGTGGTGCCAGACGGCACTTGGTCAGGTAATTTATTTGACTTTTACAGAAAGGTCATCCGCAAATTGACGGCCGATTTAAAGGTGCCATTTCATCTGCAGGGCGACAAGCGTGTAGACGACACGCCTATTCATCAAGCGCTGCGGGAGGCCTTGGTCCATGCCGACTAATCAGATCGGGCTTCGGTGCGGGTCATTAAAAGGCCTTCAGGTTTTGAGTTTCGCAATCCTGGTGCGCTGCGTGTTCCCGTTGCCCAGGCGCTTAAAGGCGGGGAAAGCGATTGCCGGAATCGCACGCTGCAACAAATGTTCTTGATGATCAACTTGGGCGAGCGCGCTGGATCAGGATTGCCCCGCATTTTGACCAGTTGGCAAAGTGAGGGGCGGTTGCTGAAAATGAAGGAGTTATTTGAGCCGTATGACCAGTCGTTACTGACAATGGACTGTGCATTGGAGACCGTGTCGGGGAAAATGTCGGGGAAAATGTCGGGGAAATTGTCGGGGAAACCTACTTTGGAGATTTTGAGTCTCATCAAGCAGGACTCAAGCTTAACGATAGCTGAGCTTGCAATCACCCTTGAGTTATCGGAGAGAACCATCGAGCGTGCCATTCAATCTTTGCGCGCTGACGGTCGACTTGAGCGAATTGGTCCGTCAAAGGGCGGCTTTTGGAAAATTCTGAAATGATAGGAATCGATGATTTCTACGCGGGTCAAATTAAAGTATTTTTTAATTTAGATCTGCCGTATTAAAGGATCCTTTAATATGACCGCTCACAAAGAGTAGAGCCACCATCTTGCAAACCCATCAGTTGAATGTCAACGGTCAAGTTGTCACCTTCAAATCAGGCGCTGACAGCACCGCTCTGCAAACTATTCGCAATCAATTGGGCTTAACGGCCAGTCGATACGGCTGCGGCCAAGAGCAATGTGGGGCCTGTCATGTTTTGATCGATGCCCAATCAAAGCCAAGCTGCCAATTACCGGTGGATGCATTGGTGGGACGCAGTGTTGTGACGTTAGAGTCGGCACAGAACCCCGACTTGCCCAGTACGCCTTACTTGAAAGCACTGCAATCGGCCTTCATTGCCGAACAAGCGGCACAGTGCGGCTACTGCACCAGTGGCTTGCTGATCAGCGCGACCGCTTTGCTGATGAATGCGCAAGCGACTGTTTCTGAACGACAAATTCGCGAAGCCTTAGAGCCGCACTTGTGCCGATGTGGCGCACACAACCGAATTCTCAGAGCAGTGAAAACAGCAGCGCGCCAGTGTGGTTTGAAGCTGATCGACGCCGAGGTGTCAGCATGATTCAGCCTTTGCCTACTTCTGTGAGTCTCAAAGCCAACCCTTTGCTGGCGCATTGGCTGCGCTTTGAAGCCGATGGTTCTGTGACAGTGTTCACTGGCAAAGCCGAATTGGGTCAAGGCATCGGGCATGCACTGAAGCTGATGGCGGCCCACGAGTTGGATCTGCCATTGACACGGATTCGCATAGAGGCAGCGAACACCGCCAATAGCCCCGATGAAGGCATGACGTCTGGCAGCTTGTCCGTTCAAGATTCCGGTTTGGCCATTCGGCAAGCGTGTGCGCATGCAGCGCATCTTTTCAAAATGCACGCATGCACGTCTTACGCAGAATTGCGTTCACAGCTTGATGCGCAGTTGCCTGTGGATGTCATTGTCTCCACCAAGTCCTCCGCCTTGAATTTGACAGAAGGCCGCGAAGACTTGGCCGCGCTGGTATTTGGCCAACCCGTCTTTCTCCAAGACCTCGGAATTAATGTTGATCTGACCCCAATAAAAAACAATGGGGGTCAGATCAACATTAAATTGCTACATGGGCGGATGGTGCGAGGGCCTGGTTTACGTTGCACGTTGCGAGACGAAGGGTGGACTGACGCTTTGGCTGCAATGTCTGAAGAGATCCAAGCGTTTCGCGATGGCAGCTTGGTAGGTGTTGTTGCACCTACTGAAGATATGGCCGAGAAGGCCGCTAGCAAGTTGCAGCGTTTGTTGAAATGGGATGTTGAGACCTTGCCTGAATGCCGTGAGGGGGGTGTTGATTTGTTTGACGTGGCGCCTGCGATGGATTCGCAGGTGTTTCATGAAGCAGGTCAGCCTCAAGAAGCGAGTACCGGCGCAAAGGTGTACGAAGCTGTTTATTTCCGCCCCGCATTGCACCATGGGTCGATGGGGCCCAGTGTGGCGCTGGCGGTTTGGGACTCAGCTGAGACCAACAGTGGTTTGAAGGTGTGGAGTCATACGCAGGGTATTTTCCCTTTGCGCAAAGATTTGGCGTTGGCGTTTGGTGTGAAGGCTGAGCAGATTGAAGTGCAGCACATGCGAGGCGCTGGCTGTTACGGACACAACGGTGCGGACGATGTGGCCTATGATGCGGCATGGATGGCCAGACATGTGCCAGGGCAGTGCGTGCGTGTGCAATGGACGCGAGAAGAGGAGATGCAGCAATCGCCTTTGGCGCCTGCGATGCGCGTGAAGTTGCAGGCCACGGTGCAAGCCAGCGCTGAAACAACAAGCATTCGCGCGGCCAAAGATGGCGGCCCTGTTGAGTTGCTCAGTTGGCAACACGACGTCTGGAGCCAAGGCCACAGTTCAAGGCCTGGCCGCGCGGCCACGCCGGCCTTCAAAGACAGTTGGCAAACAGCGCAAAAGTTTCCTGTGCTGGAGCCCATCAATGTGGCCGCAGCAGCAGGTGCTGGTGCAGAGCGCAATGCCATACCGCCCTACAGCAGCCAACACGTGAAGGTGAATGCGCACCGCTTGTTGGGCTTGCCATTCAGAACCTCTGCGTTGAGAAGTTTGGGCGCGCATGCCAATGTGTTTGCCTGCGAAAGTTTCATGGATGAAATTGCCAACGATCAAGATTGCGATCCTGTGGCATTTCGTTTGAGCAAGCTTGAAGATCCTCGCGCCAAAGCGGTTGTTCAAACCGCAGCAGATCAAGTGAATTGGTTAGAACGTCGTCAAAGCTTGGCGCACAAAGAAGGCTGGGGTTTGGGCATTGCGTATGCACGCTACAAAAGCAAAGGCGCTTATTGCGCTGTGGTGGCCGAAGTAGAGGTGACGCACCAAGTGAACGTGCGCAGATTGTGGGTGGTGGCCGACATTGGTGAAATCATTCATGCCGATGGCGCCATCTCTCAGTTGGAAGGTGGCGCCATTCAGTCCACCAGTTGGGCATTGAAAGAGCAAGCGCATTGGGATGCAAACCACATCACCAGCACCCATTGGGACGCGTATCCCATTTTGCGTTTCAGTGAAGTGCCCGAAGTGCAGGTGCATTTGATGCCGGGAGATTCACTCAACGCAATATCACTCAATCCGCCGTTGGGCGCAGGTGAGGCCACACAAGGCCCCACCACAGCGGCCATTGCCAATGCGGTCTTTCATGCGGTGGGCGTGCGTGTGCGGCAGTTGCCGATGACGCCAGACAACTTGGCCAAAGCTGCGCTGGCCTGAACTGAATCAGGTCAGGGGCAAGAAGCCGCCCTTGGCGCGCAGTGCTGCTTGCTCTGGACTGGTCAAAATGTCAATCATGGCCTGCGCTTCGACCTTGCATGTGCTGGTCGATCGAACGCCTGCGGTGTACATGGTGGCCAATTCAAATTCGAGGGGCAAGTTGGCCACCAAATCAACGCCTTCGGTGATCAAAATTTCGGTGACTTGGGTGCAGCCAATGACATGCGGGTCATCGCATGCTGCCATGGCATTCATGGCCGTGTTTCCGTTGGGGTAGGGGCGCAGTTTGCTGGCCACGGTCTCGGCAATGCCCAAGCCATTGAGCACCTTCATGAAGTGAATGCCTGCTGTGGCCAATTGGGGATCGGGAAAATAAATGCCTGTGGCGGCCAGCATGGCGGCTTTGAGTTGCTCGGCTGTTTCTACTTGGGGATGCGGTGTGCCGTGCTTCACGGCAACGCCCGTTTTCACGGGGCCAAGATGGCGCGCACTGCCAGCCACCACGTGGCCTGAGGCAGTGAGTTGCTCAATCAGCGCCGCTGTCAAAATGACCACATCGCAAGGCGCGCCATCGATGAGCTTTTGCTTCATCAAGCCCACCGCACCAAAGGTGTTGGACAGCATGGTGTTGGTGGCGGTTTCAATGGACGGCTTTAAAGCGTTGACCAAACCTTGAGCGGCACCGCCGCTGAGCAAATGAATAAAGCGTGACAAAAGAATTAGTCCAGTTTGATATTGGCCGACTTGATCACGTTGGACCATTTGGCAATGTCGTCGTTCAAGTATTTGTCAAACGCAGCAGGGTTCATGACCATGGGCACAGCGCCTTGCTTGGCCCATTGTTGTTTCACATCAGCTTGTGATGCAATTTTTGAAACGGTTTCGTTGAGTTTGTCGATGATGGCTTTTGGTGTGCCTTTGGGGGCCATCAGGCCTAACCAAATGGTGGCTTCGTAGCCAGTCACGCCAGCTTCGTTCAAGGTGGGGACGTCGGGCAATACATCTGAACGAGATTTGCCGCTGGTGCCCACTGCTTTCACTTTGCCCGCTTTGACTTGTTCTGTCATGGTGGTGACGGCATCAAACATCATGTCGACCTGGCCACCCAGCACGTCAGTGCGCGCGCCAGAGCTGCCTTTGTAGGGCACGTGCACCATGTCAATCTTGGCCATGCTCTTGAACAATTCGCCGGCCATGTGATAAGGCGTCCCAGGACCCGACGATGCGTAATTCAGCTTGCCAGGTTGTGCTTTGGCCACACGAATGACGTCGGCCAATGAGTTCATGCCTTTGGTGGGGTTGACCACCAACACCAGGTCTGAATAGTTGATGGGGGCAATGCCCACAAAGTCCTTCATCAGCGCGTAGGGCTTGTTGGGAATGAGGGTTTCATTCACGGTTTGGGTGTTGGACATCAAGAGCAGTGTGTAGCCATCGGGTTGGGCTTTGGCTGCCAAGTCGGTGCCAATGACAGAGCCTGCACCTGGCTTGTTGTCGACCACAAATGATTGGCCTAAGTTCTCTTGCAGACGCTGCGCGATGAACCGCGCGTAGTTGTCGGCAGGACCGCCTGTGGCAAATGGCACGATGATTTTGACAGGATGGTTGGGATAATTTTGCGCATGCGCTTGTTGCGACAAGAAGATGCCAGTGCCCATGACCAAAAGGCTGGCCAATGCAATCACCATGTTGCGACGCTTGCTTGCATGCTTGGACAGCGCTTTGGCCTGTGTGCCATTGCCATAAGTCGATTGACCGTAAGAGTTCATGTGTGTCTCCGAAATTTTGAAGATGAGTTGCAGTTCTGTTTGCGCTTATTCGACTTTGCCAATTTTCTTGACGACATCGGTCATGCGTTTGGCATCGGCTTGCACGTATTTTTCAAATTCAGGGCTGTCCAAATACACCACGGGACTGCCGGTGTTTTGAATCACGTCGCGCACTTTGGCGTCTTGTGCCGCCACTTTGGCGGCGGCGCGAATGCGCTGTGCAATGGGCTCGGGGGTGCCGCTGGGAATGAACAGGCCAGACCACTGCGCGTACTCGGCGTTGAAGCCCACATCTTTCAAGCTGCTCACGTCGGGCAAGGACGCCAAGGCACCATTGCCCCAATGACCTAGCACGCGAATCTTGCCGGCTTTCACATGTTGCAACACGGTAGCGGGCCCCGTTGAAACAGCGTCGATTTGTCCACCCAACATAGCCACTACAGCAGGGCCAGCGCCAGTGAACGGAATGTGGGTCATTTTGACGCCAGCCGTTTGCGCCAAGATTTCCATGGGGACGTGCATGGTGCCGTAGTTACCAGACGAACCATAGTTGATGGCACCAGGTCGTTTACGTGCGTCTTCAATGAATTCTTTGACGGTTTTCCAAGGCGCGTCAGCGCGCACAGCCAAAACAGTGGGATCTGCGGTGTAGCGCGCAATGGGGCGCAATTCATTCAGCAAAAACATAGGGCTGCGACCCAACAAGGCATCCGCCTCTGGAATCACTGTCAAAGACGACAGCGCCATCAGCACGGTGTAGCCATCGGGCTTGGCGCGAGCCGCCACGCCCATGCCTATGCCGCCGCCTGCACCTGCTTTGTTTTCAATCACCACGGGTTGTCCCAACTCACGGCTCATGGCCTCGGCCACAGGGCGCGCCACAATGTCGGCCAAACCGCCAGGCGGGAAGGGCACGATCATGGTGATGGATTTGTTGGGGTAGGGCGCAGTTTGGGCAACGGCGCTGCCAGTCAAACCCATCTGCAAAAAGAGGCCGCCCATTAAGCTGAGGGCAGTGCCCAACACATGACGTCGAGTTGCTTTGGTGGGACGGGTCCCATGGAAGAAATTCATGAAGTCTCCTGCGCTATTTATTGGGGTGCATTGCTCGGGTGCAATGCCTTTGAAACGCACTCTAACACCCCGCTTTCTTTTTTGCATGAACCTATGTCACAAGGGGACATGTGGGCCGGTGACTTGGTCTCACCCCTACAAATTGCGGATGACGGCACAATAGAGGCTGTTCTCAATTTCACTTCCCAAACCAATACCATGCGCATTGCAGCCTTCTTCTACAAAGACCAACCTCACGTGGGTTTGGTGTCTCAAGATCTGAATTCCGTCACGCCTTTTGATCTGCCATTGGCCGATCGTGAACTGGGTGCACTCACATTGGTGGACACCTTGTCCCGCGGTGAAGCATTGCCCCCTCAAGGTGCTGCCATTGCTTTGAAAGACGTGCAGTTGCGCGCGCCGCTGCCCCACCCTCGCCGCAACATCTTTTGCGTCGGTAAAAACTACCACGCACACGCCAAAGAATTTGCCCGCAGCGGTTTTGACAGCAGCGCCAAAGCCGGTGGCGAAATTCCCGCCGAGCCCATCATTTTTTCCAAAGTGCCCGAGTGCGTCATCGCCACGGGCGAGGCGATCGAGATGCCTGCAGTGTCAACTGCCATTGACTACGAAGCCGAATTGGCCGTGATCATTGGCAAAGGCGGCAAGGGCATCACCAAAGCCGATGCCATGAAGCATGTTTGGGGTTACACCATCGTCAACGACGTGACGGCGCGCGATTGGCAAAACAAGCACATGCAATGGCACATGGGCAAATCCTTTGACACCTTCTGCCCCATGGGACCTTGGCTGGTGAGTGCCGACGAACTCGACGGCACCAACACGCATGTGCGTTGCTACGTGAATGGCGAAGAGCGCCAAAACGCTGCCACGCCCGATTTGATTTTTGACATTCCCACGCTGGTTGAAACATTGAGCGCCGGCATCACCTTGTACCCAGGTGATGTCATTGCCACGGGCACGCCAGTGGGCGTTGGCATTGGCTTTACACCGCCCAAATACCTCAAGGCCGGTGATGTGGTGCGTGTTGAAATTGATGGCATTGGCGCCATCGAGAACCCCGTTAAATAAAGATCACATCGAACAAAGAAAAAGGGCAAGCACCTCGCGGTGTTTGCCCTTTTTTAATGTGCATCGCAAGGGATGCACTTGGCGTTTGAAAATTACTTCAAACCAGCAGCAGAGCGCAGTGTGGCGGCCAAGTTGGTACGTTCCCAAGTGAAGTTGGGCTCATCGCGGCCGAAGTGGCCGTAGGCTGCCGTTTTGCTGTAGATGGGGCGCAAGAGGTCGAGCATTTGAATAATGCCTTTGGGTCGCAAATCAAAGTGCTCGTTTACCAAGGCGGCAATCTTGTCGTCCGCAATCACGCCAGTGCCTTCGGTGTTGACAGTGATGTTCATTGGGCGCGCCACACCAATGGCGTAAGCCACTTGAATTTGGCACTTGGTGGCCAAACCGGCGGCCACAATGTTCTTGGCCACATAGCGCGCGGCGTAAGCAGCAGAGCGGTCCACTTTAGAAGGGTCTTTGCCAGAGAAAGCGCCACCGCCGTGTGGGCAAGCGCCGCCGTAGGTGTCCACAATGATCTTGCGACCGGTCAGGCCGCAATCGCCTTGGGGGCCGCCAATCACAAAGCGGCCTGTGGGGTTGATCAAGTACTTGGTGTCTTGCAACCACTCTTTGGGCAACACAGGCTTGATGATCTCTTCAATGATGGCTTCATTGAAGCTGGCCTTCATTTTGGTGGCCGACTCGCTTTGGTCGGGGCTGTGCTGTGTCGACAACACCACGGTGTCAATGCTGTGGGGCTTGCCGTCGACATAGCGCATGGTCACTTGGCTCTTGGCATCGGGACGGAGGAAAGGCAAACGACCGTCTTTGCGCAGTTGCGCTTGACGCTCCACCAAACGGTGCGCGTAATAAATAGGCGCAGGCATCAGGTCGGGGGTTTCGCTGCAAGCGTAGCCAAACATCAGACCCTGGTCGCCAGCGCCGGTGTTCAGGTGGTCGTCAGACGCGTGGTCCACACCTTGGGCAATGTCATTGGACTGCTTGTCGTAGCAAACCATGACGGCACAGCCTTTGTAGTCAATGCCGTACTCGGTGTTGTCGTAGCCAATGCGCTTGATGGTGTCGCGCGCCACTTGGATGTAATCGACGTGGGCGTTGGTGGTGATTTCACCGGCCAGAACCACCAAACCGGTGTTGGTCAGGGTTTCGGCGGCTACACGGCTGCGGGGGTCTTGTTCAAAAATCGCGTCGAGAATGGCGTCTGAAATTTGATCGGCAACCTTGTCGGGGTGGCCTTCGGACACGGATTCTGAGGTGAAAAGATAGTCATTCGCCATGAGGGTTCTCCTAAAGTTTGGCATGCATGTTGATTTGCGCTACCTGAGCTTTGGGGCCTCGGCGAACGCTTTAGCAGATTTGTCCGAAGACAAGGCACAATCCGAGGCATGCGGTGCATGCTGATCAGACGGTGTGTGTCGCCCTGCAAGTTGCTCTGTTTAACTCAGCGACCTGCGTAGTTTACCAAATACAACATGATCTTTTGGTTTCGATTTTTGGCCCATTGGCCTTTGTGGGCACTGCATGCGATCGGTCAAGTGATTGGCTGGCTGGCATGGCTGTTGTCGCCCACTTACAGGCGCCGGTTTTTGGCCAATGTCAAAACGGCGGGCCTGAGTGGCTGGCAAGTGCTGGGGGCCGTCGGCCAAGCGGGTTGCATGTCGACCGAGTTGCCGCGTTTGTGGATGGGGCGTCAGCCCAAAGTCGAATGGACCGAGGGCGCCTTTCAAGTCATTGAAGCCGCTTATGCCGAAGGGCAGGGCGTGTTGTTTTTAACCCCCCACTTGGGTTGTTTTGAAATTTCTGCGCAGGCGGTGGCCAACGCATTCAGTGCTGCGCAAGGTCCCTTGACGGTGCTGTTTCGCCCGTCTCGCCAAAAGGGCTTGGCCCAAGTCATGGAAGCTTCGCGTGCCCGACCCGGGCTTGAAACAGCACCCACCACCTTGGCGGGTGTCCGGCAAATGATCAAGGCTTTGCGCGCAGGTCGATCGGTGGGTTTGCTGCCCGATCAAGTGCCCCCCGAAGGCATGGGCCAATGGGTGCCTTTCTTTGGCAAGCCTGCTTACACCATGACCTTGGCCGCGCGCTTGGCCTTGCAAACAGGTGCCAAGGTGGTTTTGGTCTGGGGCGAGCGCTTGTCTTGGGGGCGCGGCTATCGCATCCATGCCAGCGTGTTGCAAGATGAATTGGCAAGCGACGTCGACGCTGTGGTGCTTCAAATCAACCAAGCCATGGAGCGTTTGATTT
Organism: Limnohabitans sp. 103DPR2; assembly: GCF_001412575.1. NCBI lineage: Bacteria > Pseudomonadati > Pseudomonadota > Betaproteobacteria > Burkholderiales > Comamonadaceae > Limnohabitans > Limnohabitans sp. 103DPR2. The sequence goes on from NZ_CP011834.1 coordinate 729,444, forward strand.
TGACGCGTCCCAAACAGTATTTGTGGGGCTACGCACGTTACAAACAACCACGGCAGGAGCCGCACGCATGAGCGTCCTGTTCATTGCGTTGATGCGGTTTTTGTCGCACTGGCCACTGCCTGCATTGCGGGTTTTGGGTCATGTGTTGGGCGTGTTGCTGTGGGCAATGGTCCCCAGTCGGCGCCGCATTGTGCAAATCAATTTGCGTTTGTGCTTTCCGCACAAGTCAGACGCTGAGATTCACCATTTGGCGCGTGCGCATTTTGTGCAGTTTGCCCAATCCCTGCTCGATCGTGCGTGGTTGTGGCACGCACCTTTGCAATTGGTTGAACAGCGTTTGAAGTGGGTCGGTTCAGACGTGGCCATGGCGCAGCTGGCGCAAGAGGGCCCCAAGATTGTGTTTGCGCCGCACTTTGTCGGTCTGGACGCAGGTGGGTTGGCCTTGACCTTGAAAGCCAGCAAGCCTGTGGCCTTTATTTTTGTGCCGCAACACAACAAGGTGATGGATGCGTGGGTGAACAAGGGCCGTCAAAGAACGGGCAATGTGAAACCTTATTTCCGTCACGAAGGTGTCAAGCGCATCATGAGTGGTTTGCGTCAGGGCGAGATGCTGCATCTCTCGCCCGACATGGACTTTGGGCCTGAAGAGTCTGTCTTTGTGTCTTTCATGGGCGTGCCTGCGGCCACCGTGCCTTCACTGTCACGCTTTGCCAGGTTGGGCCGTGCGCCTGTCATGAGTTTGGTGACGCGCATGACGCCGCAAGGTTATGAGATGGAAGTGTCCGAGGCGTGGTCAGACTTTCCGACCGCCGATGTTCAAGCGGACACACAGCGCATGAACGATGAATTGGCCAAAGCCATTGAACGTACACCCGACCAGTACTACTGGGTGCACAAACGATTTAAAACGCGCCCCGAGGGCGCGCCGGCTGTTTACAAGAAGGCCGAGATTTCTCGCTGAACGATGTGGGGGTGCTCATGCACCACCCAATGCGAGCCCTCTTCAATGGGCACGTAGGTGAGTTGGGGAATGTGCTCGGCCAGGCCTTCATTCAGGCTAGGCAACAAAGCCACATCTTTCAAACCCCACAGCAACAAAGTGGGCACGTTGATGTGCAACATGCTGTTGGGCAATTCCAAATTTTGCAGCGTGTTCTCACCAGGCTTGTTGGGCTTTAAGGGCGAGGCGCAGTAATAGTTGAGCCCTCCTTGCAGGCCGCAAGACCAAGCGGCACGGTAGTGTGCTTTGACTTCGGGCGTGAGCCAAGTGGGCTTGACGCCTTTGGCTAAAAATCCAAACAACACTTCAAATTCATTGGCACTGAGTTCTGCAGCCGCTTGCGGCTCACAGAAATAGTTCATGTACTCGCTGGCCGCAATTTGCGCAGGATTGCTTTTCAAGTCGCGCAAGAAGGTGCCCGGATGCGGTGAGTTGATGATCACCAACTTGTGCATCAACTGCGGCAATTGGTTGGCCAAGTTCCAAGCCACACCGCCGCCCCAATCGTGCGCCACCAAGGCTTTCAAGGGCGCTCCACCCGCTTCAATTTGAATGAGGGCTGCAATGTCTTGCACCAAAAATTTGGCACGGTAAGACGCCACATCCTTAGGTTGGCTGGATTTTTCATAGCCGCGCAAATTGGGCGCAACACATCGATAGCCGCCGTTTTCGGGTTTGGAAAAATGCAGCAGCATCTCGTCCCACACAAACGCCGCTTCGGGAAATCCGTGCAAAAACATCAGCACGGGTTGACCTTTGGCGCCTGCCGCGCGGCAACTCAATTGAATGCCATGCGGCAGGTCTTGTTGCCAGGTTTCAATCATCGGTGTGTGTCCAATCCCACATCAGTTGCGCCAAATCCTCCACGCCTTGTTTCTTGAGTGCAGAAAACAGTTTGGCTTGACCGCCACCGGCTTGCAGTTTGGCAATGGACAAAGCTTTGGCGCCTTCAGAGCGGGTTAGCTTGTCCGATTTGGTGAGCAACACCAAAAAGTTCAGTCCTTCCTCAACGCGGGGACGAATGACTTCCAGCAACACCTCGTCCAACTCGGTCATGCCCAAGCGGGGGTCGCACAAGAGCACGATGCCCTTGAGGTTTTCGCGGGTGACCAGGTAGTTGGCCATCACTTTTTGCCAGCGAAGCTTGTCTTGCTTGGGGACCGCTGCATAGCCATAGCCCGGCAAATCGGCCAAAACAGCGTCGGTCACGCCTTGTTTGCCCAGGGCAAACAGGTTGATGTGCTGGGTGCGACCGGGCTTTTTGGAGGCAAAAGCCAGCTGTTTTTGCTGGGTTAAGGTGTTGATGCAGGTTGATTTGCCTGCATTGGAGCGGCCCACAAAGGCAATTTCAGGGACATCGAGTTCGGGCAAATGGAACAATTCGGCGGCCGTGGTCAGAAACCGGGCTGTGTGCATCCAACCCATGGGGGTGATGGCCTTGATTTCTGGCGTTTCGGGGGCAGAGGCCACTTTGGCAGGGGTTTTCCGCGGCTTGGCAGGGGCAGCTTTGGAGGTGGAAACGGGGCTGGTTTTGGTGGCCATTCAGGTCAAACTTTCAGGGCGTCAGAAATGACGCAAGCAGGCATTGTAGAATCCCATGGTTTAGCGCCCACTATTTCGGATGTCGTCCATGAAGTCAATGACTAAATTTTTGTTCGCCGCCTTCACATCAGTTTTGATGGTTGGCTCTGTTTTTGCCGCCGACGCAGCCCCCAAAGCTGCCAAGCCAGACCTGGCCAAAGGCGAAGCCATTGTGGCCGGTGTCTGTGCTGCATGCCACGCAGCCGATGGCAATTCCATGATTCCCGCCAACCCCAAATTGGCCCAGCAGCACCCTGAGTACATCTTGAAGCAATTGCAAGAGTTCAAATCAGGCAAGCGTGCCAACCCCGTCATGATGGGCTTTGCCGCCCAAATGAGCCCTGAAGACATGCGCAACGTGGCGTACTTCGTGGCCAGCAAGACAGCATCGCCCGGTTTTGCCAAAGAAAAAGAAACAGTTGCTTTGGGTGAAAAGATTTACCGCGGTGGCATTGCCGATCGCCAAATCGCTGCCTGCGCAGGTTGCCACGGCCCCAATGGTTCTGGCATGCCTGCTCAGTACCCCCGTTTGTCTGGCCAACACGCCGACTACACGGTCAGCCAATTGACACAATTCCGCGACGGTATTCGCAAAAACAACCTGCAAATGACGCAAGTTGCAGCCAAGTTGAACGACCGTGAAATCAAAGCGGTGGCAGACTACATCGCTGGTTTGCGTTAATCACATAGGCTTGACGGCGAGTTAGCCGTCAACCTGCAAAATGGGCCTTTCGGGCCCATTTTTTTTGGCCGTGACAGATGCCCTAGGAGGCGCTTTAACCCTTGCTTACACGGGGTTATGCCTGAAGTTTTCCAATGACATTCACACATTGAAAGTCCGCCATGCTCATTCGCACCCATCAAGATGGATTCATTCACCCGCTCAGCAGCGAAATCACCTCGCCTGAGGCCTATGCCACCCGTCGCCAATTGCTGCGCCAATGGACGGCGGGGGCTGCTGCTGCGGGCTTGTCTGGCTGGGCGCAGCGCGAAGCTTTTGCGCAGGGCGGCGGTGTTGCGGCCAAGCTGGCGGCTTTGCCTGCCACCCAGTCGCAAATTCAAGGCGCCATGACCGTTGAGAAATTGACGTCTCAACAAGACGCCACCACCTACAACAACTTTTATGAGTTTGGCACGGACAAATCCGATCCCGCTCGCAAAGCGCACACCCTCAAAACCTCACCTTGGTCGATTGAAGTGGAAGGTTTGGTGAAAAAGCCCACCCGTTTCAACTTGGAAGACATCATGAAGTGGGGCGCCATGCAAGAGCGCATTTACCGGCTGCGCTGCGTTGAGGGGTGGTCTATGGTCATTCCTTGGATTGGGTATTCCTTGTCAGATTTGATTCGCCGCGTTGAGCCTTTGCCCAGTGCCAAGTATGTCGAGTTCATCACGCAGGCCGACCCGCAAACCATGCCGGGCCTGCGCGGTGGTTATTTGGACTGGCCCTATGTGGAAGGCCTGCGCATGGACGAAGCCATGCACCCCTTAACGCTGCTCACCTTTGGCATGTACGGTGAGGTCTTGCCCAAACAAAATGGCGCGCCTGTGCGTTTGGTGGTGCCATGGAAATACGGCTTCAAAAGTGGCAAGAGCATTGTCAAAATTCGCTTCGTTGAAAAGCAACCCCTGGTCTCCTGGGAAAAAGCGGCACCGCAAGAATACGGTTTCTATTCCAACGTCAACCCCAAGGTTGACCATCCACGTTGGAGCCAAGCCTCCGAGCGCCGCATCGGCGAAGGGGGCTTGCTCGACAAGAAGCGCAAGACCCTCATGTTCAATGGCTACGAAGCGCAGGTAGCTTCGCTCTATGCCGGTATGGACTTGGCCAAGAACTTCTGATGTTGAGAAACCGCTTGCGCCAGCCCCTGGCCAAGTGGGTGCTGGTCGTGTTGTCCTTGGTGCCGTTTGCCTACCTGTGCGCCGGTGTCTACTTTGATAGCTTAGGCCCCAATCCGGCGGAGTATTTGATTCGCGCCAGTGGTGATTTGACGCTGCGGTTTTTGTTCATCACGCTGCTGATCACGCCCTTGCGCATCATCACCCAATGGCCAGAATGGCTGCTGTTCAGACGCAGCTTGGGGCTTCTGACTTTTTTCTATGCCTGCATTCATGCGCTGTGTTACAGCCTGCTGGACATGTCATGGGCATGGGATGAGATTGCCCAAGACATTGTCAAACGTCCCTTCATTGCAGTGGGTGTGGCAGGCATGATGTTGTTAACCGCCTTGGCCGCAACCTCGTTCAATGCTGCGGTGAAGGCCATGGGTGCCAAGCGTTGGCGGCAATTGCACCGTGCGGTGTATGGCATCGCGGTGCTGGCCATTCTGCATTTCTTTTGGATGCGTGCCACCAAAAGAAATTTCGATGAGGTCTGGCTCTACGCCGGTATCTTAGGCGTGCTTCTGGGCTTTCGCGTGGTTCACTTCACCAAGCGTTCGCTTTGGAAAGTGTCTTGAGGCGTTTCGCGATCGCGAATCAAATGCACAGCCTTGCCGTCGATCAACACTTCGGCTGCACGGCCACGGGTGTTGTAGTTGCTGGCCATGCTCATGCAGTAGGCACCCGCTGACAACACGGCCAAGGTGTCGCCTGCTTGAACATTCAATTCACGGTCACGGCCAATCCAGTCGCCGCTTTCGCACACGGGGCCCACCACGTCCACCAAGGTGGTGGCGCCGGCGCGAGGTGACACGGGCACGATGTGGTGGAAGGCTTGGTACATGGCAGGACGCGGCAAATCGTTCATGGCCGCGTCAATGATGCAAAAGTTTTTTTGCTCGCCGGGTTTCATGAACACCACGTCGGTTAAGCAGACGCCAGCGTTGCCGACCAAGGAGCGACCCGGCTCGATCATCAGTTGACGATCGCCATAGCCGCGTGCATCCAGTTTGGCCAACAACTGGTGCCACAGTTGATCGGCAGCAGGCGGTGTATCGCCGTTGTAGTTGATGCCCAAGCCACCGCCAAAGTCGATGTGGTGAATGGGAATGCCTGCAGCCTCAACTTCGGCCACCAAATCCAAGATGCGGTCCATGGCATCGAGGTACGGCGTGGCTTCGGTAATTTGGGAGCCAATGTGGCAGTCAATGCCCACCACTTTCAAACCAGGCAGGGCCGCAGCGCGTTGATAGGTTTGGAGCGCATGCTCGTGCGCCACACCAAACTTATTGCCCTTTAAACCGGTGGAAATGTAGGGGTGGGTTTTGGGGTCGACATTGGGATTGACGCGAAGGCTAACTGGTGCCCGAGTGTTGAGCGACAAGGCCACCTCGTTCAAAACTTCAAGCTCTGCATCACTTTCCACATTGAAGCAGCCAATGCCAATTTGCAAAGCTTGCTTCATTTCGTCGCGAGTTTTGCCCACGCCCGAGAAAATGATTTTGGCGGGTTCACCGCCAGCAGCCAAAACGCGCGCCAATTCGCCGCCCGAGACAATGTCAAAGCCACAACCCGCTTGGGCAAACACTTGCAAGATGGCCAAGTTGGAATTGGCTTTCATGGCATAGCATATTTGCGCTTTGCGACCCGCAAAACCGCGCTGGTATGCTGCCAAGGCAGACAACATAGACGCTTTGGAATAGGCAAACACAGGGGTGCCAAATTGTGCGGCCACGTCGGCCATGGCCACGCCTTCCATGTGCAAGGACTCGCCTTGGTAAGCAATGTGAGGTTGACCGGGAAGTGCGTTGGCTGTCATGGTTCAGTTTTGGAAGGGGTCTGAGGGATCAAAGTTTGAAGCAAGGTGGCGCGGTCTGCCGCCAAGGGGTCTTGTGGGTGAACCAGCGGGCCTTTTTGGCCACAGGCGCTCAAAGCCACCGCACAAACCCCAAGGATTTGGGCAATGACTAAAATTCTCAAAACTTTGAACATGTGACGGATTGTAATGACCGACCTCGAATTTCTGGATACTGCTGAACGCCTTTTGTCACGCATTGAGGGCAGTTGCGATCGCATCAATGACGAAACCGATGCTGACATCGACAACCAGCGGGTGGGCGGCATGATCACCATCACCTTCAGCAACCGCAGCCAAATCATTGTGAATTTGCAAAAGCCCTTGCATGAAGTGTGGCTGGCCGCCAAGTCGGGTGGCTACCACTACAAGTTCAAAGAGGGCCAGTGGCAAGACACCAAGGGCCAAGGCGAGTTCTTTGAAAACCTCTCGCGTTTCGCGACAGAGCAGTCGGGTGTGCGCCTGAGTTTCTGACCAGCGGCGGCTTCGCCGCTGATCAGTTGCGGAACAAATCTAAGATTTTCTTGCGCTCGTCTGCTTCAGGCAGCGCACCGCCTTTGTCATTGCCAAGGCCCAAGCTGGTGACGCCACCGCCCTTGGCATATTCTTCAAAATACCATTCGCCATTGATGTGTAAAACGCCTTCAGGCGCGACGGCGTCAGACACAGGCAGTGTTTTGAGGGCCGTTTCCATGAAGCTGATCCACACAGGCAAGCTCAGGCCGCCCCCGGTTTCGCGATCACCCAACTTGCGGGGCGTGTCGTAACCAATCCAGACCACAGCTGCCAAGTTGCGGTGGTAGCCTGCAAACCAAGCGTCCATGGAATCGTTGGTGGTACCGGTTTTGCCGTAGATGTCATCTCGTTTCAAAGCCACACGGGCTTTGGCCGCAGTACCCGAGCGCGTCACCTCTTGCAGCAAGCTGGTCATGACAAAGGCATTGCGCGGTGAGATGGCGCGATGGCTTTCGTCCACGGGCACCGGCGGACTGTCGACCAAAATTTTGCCTTTGTGGTCGGTGACGCGAGTGATCATGTGAGGTTGCACGCGCATGCCGCCGTTGGCAAATACCGAGTAACCCGTGGCCATTTGCATGGGGGTGACAGAGCCCGCACCCAAAGCCATGGTGAGGTAGGCGGGGTGTTTCTCTTCATCAAAGCCAAACTTGGTGACCCACTCTTGTGCGTTGCGTGTGCCCACGGCTTGCAAGATGCGAATGGAGATCATGTTCTTGGACTTCGCCAGACCTTTGCGAATGGTCATCGGACCTTCAAAAGTGCCGTCGTAGTTTTTAGGTTCCCAAGGTTGGCCACCTGTGACGCCTGCATCGAAGAACAAGGGCGCATCGTTCACCACTGTTGCGGGCGTGAAGCCTTTTTCCAGAGCCGCTGAGTAAATGAAAGGCTTGAAGCTAGAGCCCGGCTGACGCCAAGCTTGAATCACGTGGTTGAACTTGTTTTTGGCAAAGTCAAAACCGCCGACCAAGGCCCGCACAGAGCCGTCTTGTGGACTGATGGCCACGAAGGCGCCTTCCACTTCTGGCAATTGCGTGATTTCCCATGTGCCTTTGGGCGTTTGCACCACACGGATCACAGCGCCGCGCTTGATCTTGATGTTGGGGCCGGCTTTGTCTGATAAGCCAGATTGCGCTGGTTTCAATCCTTCGCCAGTGATTTCAATTTGCTCTGCGTTTTGACGCACGGCCACAATCTTTTTGGGTGTGGCTTCTAGCACTACGGCTGACATCACGTCGCCATTGTCGGGATGGTCTTCCAACACATCGTCGATGGCCTCTTCCATTTCTTTGGGCGTGCTGGGCAAGTCGATGAACTTCTCGGGGCCGCGGTACACCTGACGGCGCTCAAAGTCCATGATGCCTTGGCGCAGGGCATGGTAGGCCGCGTTTTGTTCGGTGGATTGGAGCGTGGTGTAAACGTTCAAACCACGTGTGTAGGTTTCTTGACCATACTGCGCAAACATCAGCTGGCGCACGGTCTCGGCCACGTACTCCGCATGGATGCGGTTCTTGTCGTTGCTGGCGCGAATTTTCAAGGGCTCGGCTTTGGCCTCTTGCGCTTGCTTGGCTGTGATGAAGCCGTTTTCTTCCATGCGCTCAATGATGTAGAGCTGGCGTGAACGTGCGCGCTTGGGATTGCTGATGGGGTTGTAGGCCGAAGGCGCTTTGGGCAAGCCGGCCAACATGGCTGCTTCTGCAATGCTGATGTCCTTCAAGGGTTTGCCAAAGTAAGTTTCGGCGGCTGATGCAAAGCCATAGGCCCGGTTGCCCAAGAAGATTTGATTCATGTAAATCTCAAGAATCTGATCTTTGGTCAGCAAGTGCTCCAACTTGAAGGTGAGCAAAATTTCATAAATTTTGCGGGTGTAGGTTTTTTCAGTCGACAGATACACATTGCGCGCCACCTGCATGGTGATGGTGGACGCGCCTTGGCTTTTGCGTTTGCCCAAGTTGGCAATGCCAGCGCGAATCAAACCCAAATAGTCCAAGCCGCCGTGTTGGTAAAAGCGCGCATCTTCAATGGACAACACCGCGTCTTTCATGACCTGTGGAATTTCTTTGATCGGCGTCAAGTTGCGGCGCTCTTCGCCAAACTCACCCATCAAGGCGCCATCGGCGGTGTAAATGCGCAAGGGCAATTTGGGGCGGTATTCGGCCAAATCAGACGTGTCGGGCAGTTGGGGGTAGGCCATCACCATGGCCACGCCAATCACCATCAACAAGGACAACAAGCCCGCTGCCACCAAGCCTGCGGCCCAAAGGCAAACACGCAAGGCCCAATGCAGGCGAGGTGACTCGATCAAATCGAGTTGTTGAGGGGATGCGTCGTTATTTTTTTTGGACATGTTGAGGGCGGAAAAAACCGCTGACCGCATTATAAAAACTGCTGGGCAGATGGCGGAATTTGAATGTTGCGCAAAGCAACTGGATTGGCAGGAATTGTAGTCTTTTCGGGGGTGGGTAGAGGGTTCAATGAGGGATCACCAACCGCCTCAGAAAGTCCAATTTGTTTGCCTTGCCTTTGTTTCAGCGGCGCCATGCGCCGAGATGGGGTGTATTCGAGCATGCTGCCTCTGCGCAGTCCCCAGATGATGCGCGATTTTTCACTGCAGTGGTCGTCCATGGCCAGCAGGTGTTAACCCAGACAGGAGTGGACCTGCCAAGCTTGATGTCGGCGCTCTTGATGGCCCGTGAGCGGGCTTGGCCGGCTTTACCTCGTGTGCCCTTCTTCAAGACCCATGTTAGGCCAACAGCTTGGGTCATTCCAGATACGCAGTGCAAAACGTTCGAGTGGGCCTGCTTGCCCAGTTGGGGACCTCATGACATCGAAGCCGAATGTCGTTTAGAGGCAAGTGTGCGCATGCAATTGGCGACCCATCAAGTGGCCCTTGATTACCAGGTTCATCAGCCAGTCACCGGAAGTTTGCAGGCCACTGTTTGGGCTTATGAGGCATTCAAGCTCCATGAACGCATGGCGCACATGAAAGAACTGGGGTTCGATTTGCAGGTGTTTACGGCACAAAGCCAAGCGCTGGGTTTGGCCAGCTTCTTTCGACATTCGTTCAAGTCGCAGCAGGCTTTGCAGCAGCGCATCACTGAACAGCTTGTTTCTTTTATGCGGCAAGGTGAAGTCCCATGTTGAACTGGCTACAAAACGCTGCACACCGCAGCAAGCGCACACGCCGCAACATCCAATTGTCCATGGGCACGGGGCTGCTGTTGGGTTTAGGAATCATTGGGCAGCAAGAGCTGTTCGCTTTGGATGAATTGGCCACCACAGCGCACGTGCAAGGCAGCGCAATCTTGCCCTTGCCTGGGGCGATGCCTGCAAATCCATCTGCCGACGCAAAAGCATTGACCGATGCGAAGAAAACGGTGGCTGACTTGAAAGCACGTCAAGTAAGTTTGGCAAGCCGACAGGCGCAGCGTGAAGACATCTCAGAAGTTCAGGCGGCCTGGCGAATGAAGCGAGAGGGTCGCAATGGAGAAGTACCCACGGCCTTTGCTTTGCGAACACATCAATTTCAAAACGGCCTGTTCACATGGGAAGGTGTGGCCGAACAATCTCATGATGTCTCGGTATTGTTGCAAGCCTTGCACCGTTTTCCAGGTTGGTTGCAAGCGCCTGTGTTGGTGCAAGTGCAGTCCGACTTGAATGTGCTCGGTTCGCTGGTGCCAAAAGGCTTGGTGTTTCTGATTCAGGCCAAGCTCTATGGCAAACAGGGAGCGGGTTCATGAGCCGTGCCAAGGTCTTCCAAAGTATCACGGACCCCTTGGCCCATTGGGTATTCTTGAGATGGCCCAAGTGGGTGTTGAATTGGCAAAACCAAAGCTTCTTGGCCTCGCCCATGCAACAAGCTTGGATGGTGTTGCTGATGTGTCTGTCTTTGTGCGGCTTGGTGCCAGTGATTTGGCGCGGCTTGGTCGCAGCGCTTGCTTTGTCTGTTCCCAGTGCGCAGTGGATGGAACGCCAGCAGCAGGTCCAAGAAGCCTTACGGCAATCAGCTTTGCAACAAACGCAAGCAATGAACGAGCAGGCAGTCTTAGCGCAGCAGGACTTATTGATACGCCAGCACCAAGCTCAAGTCGATGACCTGTTGGTGGCATGGCCCAATTCGGCCATTCGCTTGACCTTGCTCCATCGATTGCAACGCATGGCACAGCAGCGTGGTTTGCTGGTGCAGCAGCTCAAGCTGATGCCAGAACCCGACGTGCACGGCTTGGAGGCCAGTACCTTGAAGTTCAGTGTTCAAGGCGCCGAAGACGCTGTGCATGCCTATTGGCAAGACCTGGACCAATGGTTTCAAAACGGGCTGTGGACATCGTGGGTCAGTCGCATGCAAGCCGATGGACGGTTTGTTTTAGAAGGGCAGCTGTCTTTGTATTGGGATGCACAAGACGCCGATACCGATACAGGCGTTGCGTTGCAGTTTGAAGTGGCTGCACTGGCAAATTCACAGACCACATCGGCCTTGCCATCTGTGCACGTTTTGCCCAAGGAAAGTCAATCACAGATGCGGGTGGTGGGTGTTGCGCAATCCAGTCATTCAAGTGGCCCTGGCGAAGCTTGGACCTGGGTTCGCTCTGGCGCGCAAACGCATTTGGTGCGCCCCGGTCAACAGCTTGGCACCGAGCAAAGCCAAGCCAAATGGACCGATGCGCAGGGGCTTTGGCTGAGTTCAGGGATGGGGCAGCCCGATGTTCGGCTCGATTGGGAGGGGGCGAAGCCATGAAGCGAGGGCCGTGGTTTCAGGCAGGGGTGGTCGGTCTTTGCACCTTGATGTGGAGTCCTTTGTTGCAAGCTGCCGATGACAAGCTGAAGTGGACATTTCAAAACATGGAGGTCAAAGCTTTGTTGCATGCCTTGGCCGAAATGGGGCAACACAATTTGATTGTGGCCGATGGCGTTACCGGTCCTGTCAGTCTGCATTTGAAAGACATGACATGGCGAGAAGCACTCGACGTGGTGGTGCAATCCAAAGGGCTGGAGGCGATCAGCAAAGATGGCGTTTTGTGGATCAGTTCACGCAACGATGCATCCGAGCGATTGCAAGCCTGGGCCATCACTTTGAAATACGCCAAAGCCCTCGATGTGGCGCAGCGCTTGCAGTCTGCCGGCGTGAGTGCGGGCGCGTCAGGGCAGCGTTGGTTAAGTGCGCGAGGCACGGTGATGGCCGAACCCCGAACCAATCAGTTGTTTTTCTTGGACACGCCAGCGGCTTTGAAACAGCTGCAAAACGTCATTCAATGGCTGGACATTCCAGTGCGACAGGTCATGATCGAAGCGCAAATCGTGGAGGCTGAAGCGCAATTTGGCAAATCCTTGGGTGTTCGTTTGGGCGGTGCATTTGCCAGCAGCTTTGCGGCCCCCTTTGCAGCAACTGCTAAGCCAGTTAACTTGGCCATCGGTGGACAAGGCATGGCCGCCTCGGGGGGCATTCAGCCCAGTTATTGGCTCAATTTGCCGGCAGGCTCGGCGGGGCAAACCCTGTTTCCGCCTGCCAGTTTTGCGGTGTCCTTGTTCAATGCAGCGGCCAATCAGTTTCTCAACCTCGAAATCTCTGCGCTTGAAGCCGACGGCAAAGGCAAAGTGATTGCCAGTCCGCGGGTGGTCACTGCGGACCAAACCAAGGCCTTGATCGAGCAGGGCACCGAGCTGCCGTACCAAGTCAACAATGGCAATGGGGCGGCCTCCATCGCGTTTCGCAAAGCCAACCTCAAACTCGAGGTGACACCGCAAATCACCCCGGAAGGGGCGGTGGTGTTAGAGCTCGACATCGCTAAGGACAGCGTCGGTCAGGTCACCACGGCGGGCTATTCCATCAACACCAAACACGTCAAAACACAGGTTTTGGTGGACAACGGGGGCACGGTGGTCATTGGCGGCATTTTGGAAACGGCAGACAAGCAAGATGAGGCGCGGGTCCCTGGCTTGGCCAGCCTGCCGGTTTTTGGCAGGCTGTTCCAAAGTGAGCAGGTCACCCAGCGAAAAACCGAGCTTCTGATCTTTGTCACCCCCAGAGTGCTGGCTGAATCGCCACCCAGGGCGGCCTCGAATACACTTAGGGACTCATTCCAACCTTGAATTTCTTCTTTTGCTCATTATTTTTGTTGGCCTCCCGGGATCTGGCAAAACGACCATCGGCAGACAGATGGGGCGTCGTCTCGGCTTGCCTTTTTTGGATTCCGACAGCGTCATTGAGCAGCGCTTGGGTTGTTCGATTCGTGAGTTTTTTGACCGCGAAGGCGAAGAGCGATTCCGCGACATCGAGCAAAACGTCATCGACGATCTCAGCAAATACCACCACGGTGTTTTGTCTACCGGCGGCGGGTCGGTCTTGCGCGAAGCCAATCGTCAACATTTGCGGGCGCGTGGCAAAGTGGTTTATCTGCGTTCAAGCCCTGAAGAAGTGTTTCGCCGTTTGAAGCACGACATGCAAAGACCTTTGCTGCAAGTGAACGACCCCCTCGAGAAATTGCGCGCCCTGTTTCAAGTGCGCGATCCACTCTACAAAGAGACGGCGCACCATGTGTTTGACACCGGGCGGCCCAGTATCAACCGATTGTTGAACGCCATCATTGCGGAGTTGGACCTTCAAGGTTTTGACACGCACACCCCACACCAAACTTGAAGCCGCTTATGAACAGCACGACGCAACAGCCAGAAGTGGTTCGAATTGATTTGGCCGACCGAAGCTATGACATCGTCATTGGTCAAAACTTGTTGGCCCAAGCTGCCACCTATGCCCACTTGCCCAAAGCGGCTGCGGCATTGATTGTGAGCAACACCACGGTGGCGCCCTTGTACGAGGCTGCGCTCAAGCAAGCCCTTTCTGCCCATTACAAAGTCATTCACAGCGTGCATTTGCCCGATGGCGAAGCGCACAAAGATTGGATGACCTTGAATTTGATTTTTGACAGCTTGCTGGGGCAGGCCTGCGATCGCAAGACCGTGTTGTTTGCATTGGGCGGCGGTGTGGTGGGCGACATGACGGGTTTTGCCGCAGCCAGTTTCATGCGCGGCGTGCCCTTCGTGCAAGTACCAACCACCTTGTTGGCACAAGTTGATTCTTCTGTGGGAGGCAAAACAGCCATCAACCACCCCATGGGCAAAAACATGATTGGCGCGTTTTACCAACCGCAACGTGTGGTCTGTGATTTGGCAGTGTTGCAAACTTTGCCTGCACGTGAGTTGAGCGCAGGTTTGGCTGAAATCATCAAGTACGGCCCCATTGCCGACATGGCGTTCTTTGATTGGATTGAAGCCAACATCCAGGCGCTCAAAGCCTGCGAGCCGCAAGCCATGGCGCATGCAGTGAAGCGCAGCTGTGAAATCAAAGCCCACGTGGTGGGGCAAGACGAGCGCGAAGCCGGCTTGCGCGCCATTTTGAATTTTGGTCACACCTTTGGCCATGCCATTGAAGCGGGCCTGGGTTATGGCGAATGGTTGCATGGCGAAGCAGTAGGTTGCGGCATGGTCATGGCCGCCCATTTGTCGAAGGCCTTGGGCCTCATCGATGCGGCGTTTGTGACGCGCTTAACGCAGCTCATTTCGCAAGCTGGCTTGCCCATCCGTGGCCCTGTGCTCGATGCCCAGGACAATGCGGGCAAGTATTTGGCCTTGATGCTGCATGACAAAAAATCGGTGGCTGGCGATATTCAATTTGTATTGATTGAAGGCCCAGGCAAAGCGCGCGTCAGCGCTGCGCCCGAAGCCATGGTGCGTGCTGTCATCGATCGCTGCTGTGCTTGAAGCCTACGCTTGCCATCCTGAACAAACCCGCGGGCGACGCCACGCCGAAGTGCCTGCGCCAACGCGCAATGACTTTCAGCGCGACCGCGATCGCATCGTGCACTCCACCGCGTTTCGGCGTTTGGTCTACAAAACCCAAGTCTTTTTAAACCACGAAGGCGATCTGTTTCGCACGCGCTTAACGCATTCCTTGGAAGTGGCGCAATTGGGACGCTCCATTGCGCGGGCCTTGGGTTTGAACGAGGATTTGGTAGAGGCTGTTGCGCTGGCGCATGATTTAGGTCACACCCCGTTTGGCCATGCAGGACAAGACACACTGAACGAATGCATGCAAACTTATGGCGGCTTTGAACACAACTTGCAAAGTTTGCGGGTGGTGGACCATTTGGAAGAGCGCTATCCTGAATTTGATGGCTTGAACCTCAGTTTTGAAACGCGCGAAGGCATTTTGAAACACTGCGCCAAACGCAATGCCTTGTTGATCGAAGCGCAGGAGCCGGGTGGCGTGGCCCATCGCTTCTTGAATGGCACGCAGCCCAGTTTGGAAGCACAACTGTGCAACCTGGCCGATGCCATTGCCTACAACGCGCACGACATCGACGATGGCGTGCGCTCGGGTTTGCTCACGCTGTCGCAAATGGACGAGGTGCCTTTGTTTGCGCATTACAAAACCGTCACCTTGCAACAACATCCAGGCTTGGCGGACGCCAGCAAAGCCAGACGCTTGCTTTATGAAACCATCCGACGAATGTTGAGCGATCAGGTCTACGATGTGATCGACACCACGCGCCAACATTTGACGCAACACCAGCCGCAAAGTGCCGACGAAGCGCGCCTCTCTGGCCCTTTGGTGGCTTTCAGTGAGCCGATGGCGCAGCAAGTGAAGGTGATGAAATCTTTTCTGTTCAAACACCTCTACCGACATCCGCAAGTGATGGAGACCACGGCAAATGCCCAAGTGGTGGTGCGCGAACTGTTTGATGCGTACCTCAGCAGTCCTCAAGAAATGTCGTCTGATTTTTCAGCGCGTGAAGAAACGCCTCGCGCAGTGGCCGATTACATCGCAGGCATGACCGATCGTTATGCCGCTAAAGAGCACGAGCGCCTTACCGGGCGTCGTCTGTTGGCATGAGCACGCAAGCAGATGCAGATGCCGATGCCAAGCGCTCGCAGGCTGCGGCCTTGATCGTCATCTTCTCAGGTGTAATGGCTGCATTGCAGATTGGCAAGTTGCCGCCGGCCTTGCCTGCATTGGCCGAAAGCTTGGGCATGAGTTTGATGCAATCGGGCTTCTTGTTGTCGCTGGTGCAATTGGCGGGCATGAGCTTGGCCTTGGCGGTAGGTTTATCAGCAGATGGCTTGGGACTCAAGCGCAGCATGCTGATGGGCTTGTTGGTTCTGGGAGTGGCCAGTGCCATGGGATCGTTTGCGCTGAGTGTGCCTGAGTTGATGTTTTGGCGAGCGCTTGAAGGCCTCGGTTTTTTGTGTGTCACTTTGCCTGCGCCTGGGCTGATTCGCAAATTGGTCAGCGCGCAACAAGTTCGCAAGTTACTGGGCTATTGGGGTGCTTACATGCCGGCGGGGACAGCCCTCACTTTGCTGGTGGGGCCTTTGTGGCTACCTGCTTGGGGTTGGCAAACTTGGTGGTGTTTGTTTGCCGTGCTGTCTTGGGTCATGGCGCTGGTGTTGTGGCGTGTGGTGCCCGCCGATGCGGTGATGGCTTCACAACAACCCACACTGCAAAGTACGCCGGCCGTTGTTCAAGTGGCATGGCCGCAGCGTTTGCGTGAAACCTTGACTGCACCGGGCCCTTGGTTGGTTGCACTTTGTTTTGCCATGTACTCGGGTCAGTGGTTGGCCGTGGTTGGCTTCTTGCCTTCCATCTACACGCAAGCAGGTTTGTCGGGCGCCACCTTGGGCGTGCTGACGGCATTTGCCGCTGCCGTCAACATGGGTGGCAACATGGCGTCGGGCCGCATGTTGCAACGTGGTCTTCATCCCAGTGTGTTGCTGGGCCTCGGATTTTTGGCGATGGCTTGTGGCTCATGGCTGGCGTTTTCCGAATGGACGTCTGCGTTGCCCTGGTTGCGCTACCTAGGGGTGTTGTTGTTCTCATCGTGTGGCGGCTTGGTGCCGGGTACTTTGTTTTCGTTGGCTGTGCGTTTGGCGCCGCATGAGCGCAACGTGTCCACCACGGTGGGTTGGATGCAGCAAGGCTCTGCCGCTGGTCAGTTTGCGGGACCTCCGGCGGTGGCATGGTTGGCCTCGCAAGTGGGCGGCTGGCAGTGGACATGGACCGCGACAGGTTT
This sequence comes from Limnohabitans sp. 103DPR2, assembly GCF_001412575.1. NCBI lineage: Bacteria > Pseudomonadati > Pseudomonadota > Betaproteobacteria > Burkholderiales > Comamonadaceae > Limnohabitans > Limnohabitans sp. 103DPR2. The sequence continues at coordinate 746,341 of NZ_CP011834.1, forward strand.
ATGCTGCGTCGTGGGTTGGGTGATGTCTTTCTTCATTGCCAAAGCCTTGAATGCGCCAAAGGAGCTTGCATGAATCAGGTCAATGCTGAAGTGATGGTGCAAGACACCTTGCGCTGGTTGGAGCGCGCGGTCATCGGCTTGAATTTGTGTCCGTTTGCCAAGTCGGTGTATGTCAAAGGCCAAGTGCATTGCACGGTCAGTGCGGCGGATGATTTGGAAACTTTGCGCGATGATCTACTGCGCGAGTTGCGCGACTTGGTGTCGCACGAACCCGCGGTGCGAGACACCACCGTGTTGGTCGTTCAGCATCTGTTGCAAGACTTTTACGATTACAACGACTTTTTGAATGTGGCCGACGATTGTTTGCTGGCGCTCGATTTAGAAGGTGTCATTCAAATTGCCAGTTTTCATCCAAAGTACCAATTTGCGGGAACCGATGAAGACGACATCACCAACTACACCAACCGCTCGCCGTATCCCACTTTGCACTTGATTCGTGAAGCCAGCATTGACCGTGCTGTGGCTGCGTTTCCAGATGCCGAAGATATTTTTGAAGTCAACATGGCCACCCTGAACCAATTGGGTTTGAAGGGTTGGCAAGACTTGAACGTGGGGCCATCGCTGCCTCAGAATGACAGCAATGAAAAAAAATAACGCCAAGTCAGACGCGCCCAAGCCCTTGGACCTCGACTTGCGTCCAGGCCAGTCGATCGAGTTGCTCAAAGAGCTGCACATTCTCACGCGCGAAGGCAAACTCAATCAGGATTCACGTCGCAAGCTCAAACAGGTTTTGCACTTGTTTCAGTTCATCGAAAAAATTCTGAAAGAGCTCTCGGAGGAAGATGCAGCCAAGTCTTCGAATGTGGCGGCAGGCAAGCCAGCGGATGTGCATGCCAGTCATATGGGTTTGACCTTGGCCGACCATGGTGCTGGCAAGTCTTACTTGGGCTTTATTGTTTACGACTTGTTTTTCAAGGCTTTGTCGCAAGGTCATATTTACGGCATTGAAACGCGCGCCGAATTGGTCGAGGCCTCACGCGCATTGGCGCAGCGCTTGGACTTCAAGCGCATGGTGTTTTTGAACACCTCCGTGGCCGAGTCCTCGCAATCTGACCAAATGCCTGCGCAAATCGATGTGGTCACGGCCTTGCATGCGTGCGACACGGCCACCGACGATGCCATTGCCTTTGGCTTGCTGAAAAAAGCCCGCGCCATGGTCTTGGTGCCTTGCTGTCAGGCCGAAGTGGCTGCCAAGCTGCGCCAAAACAAAGCCCTCAATTTATCCCGCACTCCCTTGGCCGAACTCTGGCGTCACCCCTTGCACACCCGCGAAATTGGCAGCCAACTCACCAACGTCCTGCGCTGTCTCTACCTAGAGTCCAAGGGTTACACCGTCACCGTCACCGAGCTGGTCGGTTGGGAGCACAGCATGAAAAACGAACTTATCCTGGCCCGCTACACCGGCCGTCCCAAAGCAGGCGCCGCCGACCGCCTCCAAGCCCTCCTGACCGAATTCGGCCTCACCGAATCCCTTGCATCGCGCTACCCTTAATTGGGGTCAGATCAACATTAATTCCTTTCGGGTTAGCATTCGCGAATGGCCCGTCATCCTCGTTTAGCCCTTCCTGGTTACCCGCATCATGTGATTCAGCGGGGGAACAATCGCCAGCCCATCGTGATGGACGAGGCTGATCGGAAAATGCTCTACAGCCTCTGGCTGGAAGAGTCGCAGCGCCACAAAGTGGCTGTGAATGCCTACGTGTTGCTAGACAATCACTTTCACATGCTGCTCACGCCGCCCAGCGATGAAGCCATGTCCTTGATGATGCAGGCGGTTGGCAGAACTTATGTGCGTTACTTCAACCAACGCCACAAACGAAGCGGCACTTTGTGGGAAGGCCGTTACAAATCTTCGGTGATTGATTCGGAGGCCTATCTCCTCACATGCATGGCCTACATTGATTTGAACCCCGTCAGGGCAGGGGTGGCTGAAGCTGCAGAAGATTTCAATTGGTCCAGTTACAAGCACCTGATTGGTCAAAAAATCGACAAATTGGTGACGCCGCATGCACTGTATTGGGGCTTAGGCAACACGCCGTTTTCTAGGGAGGCCGCATATGCAGAGTTTGTGGCCGCAGGGCTGTCTGCTTCCATGCAAAAAGACCTGACCGAGTCGGTTTTGAAGAGCCGAGTCGTAGGCAGACCTGAGTTTTTGAAGTCTTTACAGAAGACAACGCAGCGCCCCATCCTGCCCCAGAAGGCTGGCAGACCCTTTAAAACACCTCCCTAAAGTCAATAATTTGCCGATAAAGTGGCTTTAATGAATTCTTTTTGACTCAATTTTGATCTGTCCCCAATTAATTTAATTCTGAAAAAAGAGAAAATTAATGTTCATCTGACCCCAATTATTTTTCTTGGCATTCTTGTTGCAATGCAATATGCTCACGTTCCCGCGAAATATCTTTAGGAGTGCGCCATGACTTCGGCTGCCGAAAAATCAACTTTGCAACAAACGGGTCTGTATGACCCCACACAAGAACATGATGCTTGTGGTGTGGGCTTTGTGGCCCATATCAAAGGCGCCAAAACGCACGCCATCGTGACGCAAGCCCTGAAGATCCTTGAAAACTTGGATCACCGGGGTGCGGTGGGTGCCGATAAGTTGATGGGCGATGGCGCTGGTATCTTGATTCAGTTGCCAGACGCTCTTTATAGAGAAGAGATGGCCAAGCAAGGCGTCACATTGCCAGCGCAGGGCGAGTATGGTGTGGGCATGGTGTTCTTGCCGAAAGAGCACGCTTCACGCATGGCTTGCGAGCAAGAGCTCGAGCGCGCTGTCAAAGCTGAAGGTCAAGTGTTGCTGGGCTGGCGCGATGTGCCGGTGAACCGTGACATGCCTATGTCGCCTACTGTTCGCGAAAAAGAACCTGTGTTGAAGCAGATCTTCATTGGCCGCGGTGCCGATGTGATTGTGCAAGACGCCTTAGAGCGCAAGCTGTACGTCATTCGCAAAACTGCCAGTGCGGCCATTCAAAACCTGCAACTCAAGCACAGCAACGAGTACTACATCCCCAGCATGTCCAGCCGTACCGTGGTGTACAAAGGCTTGCTGTTGGCTGATCAAGTGGGTACCTACTTCCGTGACTTGGAAGACGAGCGCTGCGTGTCTGCACTCGGTTTGGTGCACCAACGTTTCTCCACCAACACTTTCCCAGAGTGGCCTTTGGCTCACCCTTACCGCTATGTGGCGCACAACGGCGAGATCAACACCGTCAAGGGCAACTACAACTGGATGAAGGCGCGCGAAGGCGTGATGTCTTCGCCCGTGCTCGGTCCAGATTTGCAAAAGCTGTACCCCATCAGCTTTGCGGGCCAATCTGACACAGCCACGTTTGACAACTGCTTAGAGTTGCTCACCATGGCCGGCTACCCCATCAGCCAAGCCGTGATGATGATGATTCCCGAGCCATGGGAAAACCACAACACCATGGACGAGCGCCGCAAGGCCTTCTATGAATACCACGCCGCCATGCTCGAGCCATGGGACGGCCCTGCTTCGATTGTATTCACCGATGGTCGTCAAATTGGCGCCACCTTGGACCGCAATGGTTTGCGTCCTTCACGTTATTGCATCACCGATGACGACATGGTCATCATGGGTTCTGAAACCGGCGTGTTGCCCATTCCAGAAAGCAAGATTGTTCGCAAATGGCGTTTGCAACCCGGCAAGATGTTCCTGATTGATTTGGAACAAGGCCGCATGATCGACGACGAAGAACTCAAGTCGAACCTGGCCAGCAGCAAGCCCTACAAGCAGTGGATTGAAAACTTGCGCATCAAGTTGGATGACGTCAAAGCCACCACCGCAGAAGCGCCTGTGTCCAAAGAATCTTTGCTCGACTTGCAACAAGCCTTTGGCACAACCCAAGAAGACATCAAATTCTTGTTGGCCCCTATGGCCCAAGCCGGCGAAGAAGCTTTGGGCTCCATGGGCAACGACAGCCCCTTGGCTGTGTTGTCCGACAGAAACAAGCCGCTGTACAACTACTTTAAGCAGTTGTTCGCGCAGGTGACCAACCCACCGATCGACCCCATTCGCGAAGCCATCGTGATGTCTTTGGTGTCCTTCATTGGCCCCAAGCCCAACTTGCTCGACATCAACCAAGTCAACCCACCGATGCGCTTGGAAGTCAGCCAGCCTGTGCTGGACTTTGCCGACATGGCCAAGTTGCGCAACATTGAACAATCCACTCAGGGCAAGTTCAAGAGCGCTACGTTAGACATCACGTACCCAGCATCATGGGGCCGTGAAGGTGTTGAAGCCAAGCTGGCATCACTCTGCGCTGAAGCTGTCGACGCCATCAAAGGCGGCAACAACATCTTGATCATCAGCGACCGCGGTGTGTCGCCCACGCAAGTGGCCATTCCCGCATTGCTGGCGCTGTCTGCCATTCACCAACACTTGGTGCGCGAAGGCTTGCGCACCACAGCTGGCTTGGTGGTGGAAACCGGTACAGCCCGCGAAGTGCATCACTTTGCCGTGTTGGCCGGTTACGGCGCTGAAGCTGTTCACCCCTACCTGGCGATGGAAACTTTGCAAGCTTTGCACAAAGAGTTGCCTGGTGATTTGTCCGCCGACAAAGCCATCTACAACTACATCAAAGCGGTGGGCAAAGGCCTGTCCAAGATCATGTCCAAGATGGGTGTCAGCACCTACATGTCGTATTGCGGCGCGCAGTTGTTTGAAGCCATTGGCGTCAACACAGAAACGGTGAACAAGTACTTCACCGGCACACCGAGCCGCGTGCAAGGCATTGGTATTTTTGAAATTGCCGAAGAAGCTTTGCGCATGCACAAAGCTGCGTTTGGCAATGATCCTGTGTTGGCCACCATGCTAGACGCTGGCGGTGAATACGCATGGCGCGCTCGCGGTGAAGAGCACATGTGGACACCCGATGCCATTGCCAAGTTGCAGCACAGCACCCGTGCCAACAACTGGAACACGTACAAAGAATACGCGCAGATCATCAATGACCAAACCAAGCGTCAAATGACACTGCGCGGTTTGTTCGAATTCAAGATCGATCCTGCCAAAGCCATTTCGATTGATGAAGTAGAACCCGCCAGCGAAATCGTTAAACGCTTCGCCACAGGCGCCATGTCTTTGGGCTCCATCTCAACAGAAGCACACGCCACCTTGGCCGTTGCCATGAACCGCATCGGCGGCAAGAGCAACACCGGTGAAGGCGGTGAAGATTCTGCGCGTTATCGCAACGAACTCAAAGGCATCCCGATCAAAAAGGGCGAGACTTTGAAGAGCGTCATTGGCGCCAAAGAAGTGGAAGTCGACATGCCCCTCGAGGCTGGCGATTCACTGCGCTCCAAGATCAAGCAAGTGGCGTCTGGCCGCTTCGGTGTCACCGCTGAATACCTCCACAGCGCTGATCAAATTCAGATCAAGATGGCGCAAGGTGCCAAGCCTGGTGAAGGCGGTCAATTGCCAGGCGGCAAAGTGTCCGACTACATCGGCAAGTTGCGTCACTCTGTGCCAGGCGTGGGTTTGATTTCTCCTCCCCCACACCACGACATCTACTCCATTGAAGATTTGGCCCAACTCATTCACGACCTGAAAAACGTGGCGCCGCACAGCGACATCAGCGTCAAGTTGGTGTCTGAAATTGGCGTGGGCACCATTGCCGCAGGCGTGGCCAAGTGCAAGAGCGATCACCTGGTGATTGCCGGCCACGACGGCGGCACCGGCGCATCACCTTGGTCCTCCATCAAACACGCTGGTAGCCCTTGGGAAATTGGTCTGGCTGAAACACAGCAAACCTTGGTGCTCAACCGCTTGCGCGGTCGCATTCGTGTGCAAGCCGACGGTCAAATGAAGACTGGCCGCGACGTGGCCATTGGCGCGTTGCTGGGTGCAGACGAGTTTGGTTTCGCCACCGCACCGCTGGTGGTCGAAGGCTGCATCATGATGCGCAAATGCCATCTGAACACTTGCCCTGTGGGCGTGGCCACGCAAGATCCTATTTTGCGTAAGAAGTTCTCTGGCAAGCCAGAGCACGTGGTCAACTATTTCTTCTTCATCGCTGAAGAAGTGCGTCAAATCATGGCGCAGTTGGGCATCAAGAAGTTTGACGACATGGTCGGTCGTGCCGATTTGCTCGACACCCGCAAAGGCATTGAGCACTGGAAATCCAGTGGCCTCGATTTCAGCCGTTTGTTGGCTGTGCCCGATGTGCCTGCCGACGTACCCCGCCGCCACATTGATGTGCAAGACCATGGTTTGGACAAAGCCTTGGACAACGTGCTCATTCAGAAGAGCCGCGCCGCCATCGACAAAGGTGAGAAGGTGCAGTTCATGGAAGTGGCGCGCAACGTCAACCGTTCTGTGGGCGCCATGCTCTCGGGTGCGGTGACCAAAGTGCATCCAGAAGGTTTGCCAGACGACACCATTCGCATTCAACTCGAAGGCACCGGCGGTCAATCCTTTGGCGCCTTCGTGGCCAAGGGCATCACGCTGTACCTCATTGGTGAAGCCAACGATTACACCGGCAAAGGTTTGTCGGGCGGTCGCATTGTGGTTCGCCCAAGCCTCGAGTTCCGTGGCGTGGCCAGCCAAAACATCATTGTGGGCAACACCGTGATGTACGGCGCCACCACGGGCGAAGCTTTCTTTGCCGGCGTGGCTGGCGAGCGTTTTGCTGTTCGTTTGTCGGGCGCCACAGCAGTGGTGGAAGGCACGGGCGACCACGGTTGTGAATACATGACCGGTGGTACGGTGGCGGTGCTGGGCAAAACAGGTCGCAACTTTGCGGCCGGTATGAGCGGCGGTATTGCGTATGTGTACGACGAAGACGGTCAGTTTGCTTCGCGCTGCAACACCGCCATGGTCAGCATGGAAAAAGTACTCACTGTGGCCGAGCAAGAAGCGTCAGTGGACCGCAAAGTGTGGCACCGCGACCAAGCCGACGAAACTCAGTTGAAGAAATTGCTGGAAGACCACCACAAGTGGACCGGCAGCCAACGCGCACGTGAACTTCTGGACAACTGGGCGCAAGCGCGTCAGAAGTTCGTCAAAGTGTTCCCGAACGAGTACAAGCGCGCCTTGGGTGAAATCAATGCACGCAAAGCGGCCGCCAAGTCCACAGATTCTGTGGCCGCCAGCTAAGCACCGACAAGACATAACAAGGATTGATCATGGGAAAAATCACTGGTTTCATGGAATTTGAACGCATCGAAGAGGGCTACAAGCCTGTCGGCGAGCGCGTCAAAAACTACAAAGAGTTCGTCATCGGTTTGGACGAGGCGCAAGCCAAAGTTCAAGGTGCACGTTGCATGGACTGCGGCACACCGTTTTGCAACAACGGCTGCCCTGTCAACAACATCATTCCGGACTTCAACGAATTGGTGTACCAAGGTGATTGGAAAAACGCCATTGACGTGCTGCACAGCACCAACAACTTTCCAGAGTTCACTGGCCGCATTTGCCCCGCACCTTGCGAAGCTGCTTGCACCTTGAACGTGGCCGACGATGCCGTGGGCATCAAGTCCATTGAGCACGCCATCATTGACCGTGCGTGGCAAGAAGGATGGGTCAAGCCCCGTCCCGCTGCGCACAAGACAGGTAAAAAAGTTGCCGTGGTGGGCTCTGGCCCAGCCGGCATGGCTGCTGCCCAGCAGTTGGCCCGCGTGGGTCACGATGTGACACTGTTCGAAAAGAACGATCGCATCGGTGGCTTGTTGCGTTATGGCATCCCCGATTTCAAAATGGAAAAATCACACATCGACCGCCGCGCCGAGCAGCTGGTCGCCGAAGGCGTGACCATCAGAACGGGTGTGATGGTCGGCGAGTTGCCAGCAGGATCTAAAGTGACCAACTGGTCACAAGAAACCATCAGTCCCAAGCAACTCCAAAAAGACTTTGATGCCGTGTTGCTGACGGGTGGTTCTGAGCAATCACGCGATTTGAACGTGCCTGGCCGTGATTTGGCAGGTATTCACTTTGCGATGGAGTTCTTGCCACAGCAAAACAAAGTGAACGCGGGCGACAAGCTCAAAGACCAATTGCGCGCTGACGGTAAGCACGTGATTGTGATTGGCGGCGGCGACACAGGTAGCGATTGCGTCGGTACTTCGAACCGCCATGGCGCCAAGAGCGTCACACAGTTCGAAGTGATGCCTCAGCCCCCCGAGGAGGAAAACCGTCCTTTGACATGGCCCTACTGGCCCCTCAAATTGCGTACCAGCTCCAGCCATGAAGAAGGTTGCACCCGCGAATTTGCCATTTCCACCCAAGAATTCATTGGCGAAAAAGGCAAAGTCACCGGCCTCAAAACCGTGGAAGTGGAATTCAAAGACGGCAAGTTGGTCAATGTGCCTGGCACTGAAAAGACTTACCCCGCCGACATGGTCTTCTTGGCCATGGGCTTTGTGAACCCCGTGGCCACCATCTTGGACGCTTTCGGTGTTGAGAAAGACAACCGCGGTAACGCCAAGGCCACCACAGACTTCACCGGTGGTTATGCCACCAATGTGCCCAAGGTGTTTGCAGCGGGCGACATGCGCCGTGGCCAGTCTTTGGTGGTTTGGGCCATTCGTGAAGGCCGTCAAGCCGCACGTTCAATTGACGAGTTCTTAATGGGAACCAGCGACTTACCCCGTTAAAATGAACGCAGACAGGGAAGTGTGCAAATCTGAACGGTTTACACAAGCTTCATCTGAACGCCTTATCCTTCAAAAGCCGGCGACCCCGGCTTTTGTTTTTTGACACATGACCTTGCCCACATCTCCACTGCTGGTTGAACTCAAAAACCTCAGCTTCGGCTACGGGGACCGCGTCATCTTGAACGACATCTCGTTTGGCATTCCGCGCGGCAAAGTCACGGCACTGATGGGCGTGTCGGGCGGTGGCAAGACCACGGTGCTGCGTTTGATCGGCGGCCAATACACGGCGCAACAAGGTGAACTCACCTTTGATGGCCACGATGTGGGTCAGATGAACATCGAACAGCTTTATGCGGCGCGCAGGCGCATGGGCATGCTGTTTCAGTTTGGTGCTTTGTTCACTGACATGAACGTGTTTGACAACGTGGCCTTCCCATTGCGAGAGCACACCCAAATGTCCGAAGCCATGGTGCGCGACATTGTGTTGATGAAGTTGGATGCGGTGGGTTTGCGCGGTGCCAGACATCTCAAGCCTTCAGAAATCTCAGGCGGTATGGGCCGGCGTGTGGCCTTGGCGCGTGCCATTGCCCTCGACCCCGATCTCATGATGTACGACGAACCCTTTGCCGGCCTCGATCCCATTTCTTTGGGCACGGCTGCGCGGCTGATTCGACGTTTGAACGACAGCTTGGGCATCACCAGTGTGGTGGTGTCACACGATGTGGACGAGACCTTCCAAATCGCCGATCACGTGGTGGTGCTGGCCAATGGCAAAGTGGCGGCGCAAGGCACACCGAACGAATTGCGACAAACCAGCGACCCCCTCATTCACCAATTCGTGAATGGGTTGAGTGATGGCCCGGTCCACTTCCATTACCCCGCCAAATCTGTGGCGGAAGACTTTCGAGGTGCCTCGGCATGATCCTTCTGCACCCCGCTGAATTGGGTTTTGCCCTCCGTCAAAAATTGGCCGATTGGGGTTACGGTGCGCGATTGTTTGCGCAATTGCTGATGTTGTCGGGCGCCTGTTTGAAGCGCTTTGGCTTGGTTCGTGACCAAGTGCATTTTTTGGGCAACTATTCCTTGGCCATCATCACCGTGTCCGGTTTGTTTGTGGGCTTTGTGCTGGGTTTGCAGGGTTATTACACCTTGCAACGCTATGGTGCGTCTGACGCCTTGGGATTGTTGGTGGCACTCAGCTTGGTTCGTGAATTGGGCCCTGTGGTTGCGGCCTTGCTGTTTGCTGGGCGAGCAGGCGCATCCATTACCGCTGAAATTGGTTTGATGCGTGCAGGCGAGCAACTCACGGCTTTGGAGATGATGGCTGTCGATCCCAAACTCAGAATATTGGCGCCGCGTTTGTGGGGCGGCATCATTGCGTTGCCCCTCCTCACGGCGGTTTTCAGTGCAGTGGGCATCTTGGGTGGCTATGCGGTCGGTGTTTTGCTGATTGGTGTTGACGCAGGTGCTTTCTGGAGCCAGATGCAAAGCGGCGTCGATGTCTTCAAAGACGTTGGCAATGGCATGATCAAAAGTGTGGTCTTTGGCGTTGCAGTGACTTTCATTGCGCTGCTGCAGGGTTATGTGGCGCAACCGACGCCAGAGGGTGTGGCCTCTGCCACCACCCGCAGTGTGGTGATTTCTTCATTGTCAGTTTTGGGACTGGACTTCATCCTCACCGTGATGATGTTCAGCATTTAAGGAGGACGTGATGCAACGTTCAAAAAATGATGTGTGGGTGGGTTTGTTTGTCCTGATTGGATTGGCTGCAGTGCTGTTTTTGGCGCTCAAGTCAGCCAATTTGCTGCAATTCAGTTGGAGCAAAGACTACATGGTCACCGCCAAATTTGACAACATCGGCGGCCTCAAAAAAGGTGCCGCCGTGAAAAGTGCGGGTGTGGTGGTCGGCCGTGTGGACAACATCCAATTTGACGACGACAGTTACCAAGCCAAGGTGAGTCTGGCTTTGGAGACGCGATACGCTTTTCCCAAAGACAGCTCCCTGAAAATCCTCACCAGTGGTTTGCTGGGTGAGCAGTATGTGGGCATTGTGGCGGGTGCAGATGAAAAGAATTTGGCAGCGGGCGATAACATCGGCTCCACGCAATCCGCTGTGGTGCTTGAGAATTTGATCAGCCAGTTTTTGTACAGCAAAGCCTCGGACGCTGCCACGCCCGCCGCCGGAAACAAATGATGCTTCACTGGCGCCTGCTCTGTACGGTGGTGGCATTCTTGCTGTTGCAAGGGTGTGCCTCCTTGCGCGGGCCCGATCCTTCCGATCCGCTTGAGCCAGTGAACCGCAAGGTCACAGCTTTCAACGACCTGGCAGACGATTTGGTGTTACGCCCAGTGGCCGTCATCTACGGCGAAGTGCTGCCCACGTTTGTGCGAAAGGGCATCAGCAATTTTTTCAGCAACCAAAGCGATGTGATGTCCTTTTTCAACAGCTTGGCGCAGTTGAAGTTGGAGGCGGCCTCTCGCAATGCCATGCGTGTGGCCATCAACACCACCGTCGGTTTGGGGGGCGTCATCGATTGGGCAACCGAGTTACGCATTGACAAGCACAAAGAAGATTTTGGTCAAACCATGGCTTTTTGGGGGGTCTCGTCGGGGCCTTATGTGGTCTTGCCGTTTTTTGGGCCTTCAACCGTTCGAGACAGTGTGGGCTTGTGGGTGGACACCAAAACAGACGTGAACCAGCAAGTCAGTGACATTGGTGCGCGCAACACCCTCACGGTGCTTCGCTTGACCGACAAGCGCGAACGCTATTTGTCTTTGTCGGACGCGGTGAAGCAAGCCTCCCTGGACCCCTACACCTTCACGCGCGATGCCTACCTTCAAAAGCGCTTGAACGACATCTACGACGGCAATCCGCCCATGTTGGACGACTTTGACGATCCAGAGCAGCCAGCCCCCATGTTGGCGCCTAATCGACCTTCGGCAAGCCCTGCGGTGCCTGCCAAGTCAGCGGCGCCTGAGGCAAAACCTTAGTTCCAAATTGAAATGTCGCCAGTGGTTTAATCAACTTTTTAGACACTGGCGCGTTAAAGGGCTAGACGCTCTTTATGATGACCCCCTATGAATCGCAAATTTCTGACCCTTTTCACCTCATTTTTCATGGCAATTGGCTTGCTGTTAGGCGCCAGCGCTGTGATGGCTGCTGACGAAGCACCCGATGCCTTTGTCAAACGCATCTCCAACGAAACCTTGGATGCGGTGCGCGCAGACAAGAGCATCAAGGCCGGCGACATCAACAAAACCATGCAATTGGTCGACAGCAAATTGATGCAGCACGTCAATTTCCGCCGCATGACCGCCTTGGCCACTGGCCCCGGTTGGCGCAAAGCCACACCCGAGCAGCAAGAGCGTTTGCAAGAAGAATTCAAGCTGTTGCTCATTCGCACTTACTCGGGCGCACTGAGCCAAATCAATGACCAAGTCATTGAAGTCAAGCCCCTGCGCGGCGCTTCAGACGAGAAAAATTTGGTGGTGCAAACAGAAGTCAAAGGCAAGGGTGATCCCATTCAGCTCGACTACCGTTTGGAAAAAACACCTGGCGAAGGCGCTGGATGGAAAATTTTTGACCTGAATGTCTTGGGCATTTGGTTGGTCGAAAACTACCGTTCGCAGTTTTCCAAAGAAATCAATGCGGGTGGTGTGGACGGCCTGATCAAGAGCCTCTCTGATCGCAACAAATCCAACGCCAAAAAAGCTTGAGTTTCAGGTCCTCCCAGCATGTCCACTGCGCGCCTCATTCTTCCTGCCGATTTACGCCATGGCAACGCCGCTGCGTGCATGGCCACTTTGCAGGCGCAAATCCGAAACAGCCCAGATTCCGAGGTTGAAATTGAAGCGGGGCAGCTGACCGATTTTGATTCTTCGGCCTTGGCTGTGCTGCTGGGGTGCCGCCGAGAAGCCGAAAGTTTGACCAAAACCTTGAAATTCAAGCAGTTCCCAGCCAAATTACGTGAATTGGCCCTGCTTTATGGTGTCTCGGAGCTCTTGGTCGAAAGCGCATGACCGTAAAATAGGGGGCTCATGCCCGCCATCTCTTTTCAATCCGTATCCAAAACATTTCCCGCCAAATCTGCTGGCGGTGAGCCTTTCAAGGCCCTGAACCATGTCAGCTTTGACATTGAAGAAGGTGAATTTTTTGGCCTGCTTGGCCCCAACGGTGCCGGCAAAACCACGCTCATCAGCATCTTGGCAGGACTTGCCAAAGCCAGCGAGGGTCGCGTCTTGGTGCACGGTCACGATGTCCAAACCGACTATGTACAAAGCCGCCGCTTGTTGGGCGTGGTGCCACAAGAGTTGGTGTTCGATCCCTTTTTCTCCGTGCGGGAAGCCTTGCGATTTCAGTCGGGCTATTTTGGTGTCAAGAAAAACGACGCATGGATCGATGAGTTGCTAGACAGTTTGGGCTTGGCCGACAAGGCCAATGCCAACATGCGTCAGTTGTCGGGCGGCATGAAGCGTCGTGTGCTGGTGGCACAAGCTTTGGTGCACAAGCCACGGGTCATTGTGTTGGACGAGCCCACTGCGGGTGTCGATGTCGAGTTGCGTCAAACCTTGTGGCAGTTTGTGGCCAAGCTCAACCGCCAGGGCAGCACAGTGCTGCTCACCACCCATTATTTGGAAGAGGCCGAAGCCTTATGCGGACGTTTGGCCATGCTCAAACAAGGTCGTGTGTTGGCCTTGGCCAGTACCTCCGAGTTGCTCAAGTCGGCTTCCAGCAATGTGCTGCGCTTCAAGATCGATGGCCAGTTGCCCACTGAATTGGCAAGCAAGGCACGCATCACGGGACGGATTGTTCAGTTCCCCGCAAACGATGCCGTTGAAATTGAAACCTATTTGGCGGCCGTCAGGCAAGCTGGTTTGGTGGCTGAAGACGTTGAAATTCGCAAAGCCGATTTGGAAGATGTGTTCTTGGATGTGATGGCTGAGGGGCAAGCATGAACGGCTGGCGCATGTTGTTTTACAAAGAAGTGTTGCGCTTCTGGAAAGTTGCTTTTCAAACCATTGCGGCACCTGTGCTCACCTCGGTGCTGTACATGATGATTTTTGGTCACGTGCTGGAAGACCACGTGAAGGTCTACGACAGCGTGCCCTACACCGCGTTCTTGTTGCCAGGCCTCATCATGATGAGCGTGCTTCAAAACGCCTTTGCCAACAGCTCGTCCAGTTTGGTCCAAAGCAAAATCATGGGCAACCTGGTGTTTTTATTGCTCACGCCTTTGTCGCATTGGCATTGGTTTGTGGCCTATGTGGGCTCGGCCATGTTGCGCGGCTTGGCCGTTGGCTTGGGTGTGTTTGCTGTGACGGCGTGGTTTGCGCCTTTGCAGTACCAAGCGCCTGTTTGGATTGCGGTTTTCGCCTTCATGGGTGCCGCGTTGTTGGGCGCCTTGGGTCTGGTTGCAGGCTTATGGTCCGAAAAATTCGACCAAATGGCAGCCTTCCAAAGTTTTGTGATCATGCCCATGACCTTCTTGTCCGGCGTGTTCTATTCCATTCATTCCTTGCCTGCTTTTTGGCAAGGTTTGAGTCATTTAAACCCTTTCTTTTACATGATCGACGGGTTTCGATATGGCTTTTTTGGTCAAAGCGATGTGTCGCCTTGGACCAGCTTGGCAGTGGTCTCCATCGCCCTGTTGGGTGTGGGTACTTTGGCAATTCAATTGCTGAAAACTGGCTACAAAATTCGAGGCTGATTCGATTCTCCGAGCGCAACTCACCATGACCGCAGACCAAATACAAACCATGATTGCCGCAGGCCTCGCATGCCAGCACCTCCAAGTCGACGGAGACGGTCGTCATTGGCAAGCTGTGGTGGTGTCCGAGCAATTCGAAGGACTTCGCCTCATTGCGCGTCATCAAAAGGTCTATGCCACCTTGGGCAACAAAATGCACAACGACGAGGTGCATGCCTTGTCGATGAAAACTTTCACGCCCGCTGAATGGGCCAAAGCGCAGGCCTGAGCCTCCGCTTGATCAGACAAATTCAATAGACAACATGGACAAACTCATCATTCGAGGCGGTCATTCATTGAATGGCGTCATTGACATCTCAGGCGCCAAAAATGCAGCCTTGCCAGAACTCTGTGCGGCACTGCTGACTGCGCAGCCTGTGGTGCTGCGCAATGTGCCTAAGTTGCAAGATGTCAGCACCATGCTCAAGCTCATCCGCAACATGGGCGTTTCTTGCTCGCACGAAGAAGATGGCACGGTCCATTTAAACGCCGGCGCGCTGAACAATCCCGAAGCGCCTTACGAGATGGTGAAAACCATGCGTGCCTCCGTGTTGGCTTTGGGCCCTTTGCTGGCACGCTTTGGTGAAGCCCGTGTGTCATTACCTGGCGGTTGTGCCATTGGTTCTCGCCCTGTGGATCAGCACATCAAAGGCCTACAAGCCATGGGCGCGCAGATCGCTGTTGAGCACGGCTACATGGTGGCCAGTTTGGCCAATGGCCGAACACGTCTCAAGGGCGCGCGCATTGCCACCGACATGGTCACCGTCACGGGCACCGAGAACTTTTTGATGGCGGCTGCGTTGGCCGAAGGCGAAACCGTCTTGGAAAACGCCGCCCAAGAGCCCGAAATTCCTGACTTGGCTGAAATGCTCATTCGCATGGGCGCCAAAATTGAAGGTCATGGCACCAGTCGCATTCACATTCAAGGTGTTGAATCTCTGAACGGTTGTGACCACGCTGTGGTGGCCGATCGCATTGAAGCAGGTACCTTTATGTGCGCGGTGGCAGCCACAGGCGGTGATGTGGTGCTGAAGCGTGCGCGCGGTGACCACATGGACGCCGTGATCGACAAGCTGCGCGACGCCGGTGCCAGCATTGAAGTGGGCGCTGATTTTGTGCGTGTACAAGCTTCAGGTCGCATGAAGGCGCAGAGCTTTAGAACCACCGAATACCCAGGTTTCCCTACCGACATGCAGGCCCAATTCATGGCGCTCAATTGCATCGCCGAAGGCACCAGCAAGGTCACTGAAACCATTTTTGAAAACCGCTTCATGCACGTCAATGAGTTGGTGCGTTTGGGTGCCAACATTCAAATTGATGGCAAGGTGTCTGTGGTTCAAGGTGTGCCGAAATTGTCGGGTGCCACTGTCATGGCCACCGATCTGCGTGCCTCTGCCAGCTTGGTGATTGCAGGCTTGGTCGCCGAAGGCGAAACCATTGTCGACCGCATCTATCACCTTGACCGCGGCTACGACCGCATGGAAGCCAAATTGCGCAATGTCGGTGCGCAGATTGAGCGTTCGAAATGAACGCGCAACAGAACAGGAATTGACATGATCACCTTGGCCTTGTCCAAAGGACGCATTTTTGATGAAACACTGCCACTGCTCAAAGCGGCCGGCATTGAAGTTTTGGAAGATCCCGAAACCTCGCGCAAACTGATTTTGCCCACCAACCAAGCGGGTGTGCGCGTGGTCTTGGTGCGTGCCACCGACGTGCCGACTTATGTGGAATATGGCGGTGCAGATTTGGGCGTCACTGGCAAAGACACGCTGATTGAACATGGCGGCCAAGGTTTGTACCAGCCCCTCGATTTGCAAATTGCCAAATGCCGCATGAGCGTGGCCGTTCGTGCCGACTTCGACTACGCTACAGCCGTGCGTTCAGGTTCACGTTTGAAAGTGGCCACCAAGTACACCAACATTGCACGCGAATTTTTTGCGCAAAAAGGTGTGCACGTTGACTTGATCAAACTCTATGGCAGCATGGAGTTGGCACCCCTGACAGGTTTGGCCGATGCCATCGTCGATTTGGTGTCGACCGGCAGCACACTCAAAGCCAACCACCTGATTGAAGTGGAACGCATCATGGACATCAGCTCACGTCTGGTGGTGAACCAAGCGTCACTCAAGCTCAAACAAGAACCCATTCGCGCCATCATTGAAGCCTTTGCAGGCGCAGTGGCGGCGGGACAAGCTGCCAAAGCAGCCTGAACAATTCAACACTGAAGAGAAAACCGATGACTGCGCTTGTTGCCAAAGCTCTGCGTTTAAGCACCACCGATGCCGATTTTGAAGCGACGTTTCAAAAGCGCTTGCATTGGTCCGCCGACGCCGACGCAGCCATCGAATCGCGCGTGGCCGAAATTTTGGCCGACGTGCAACAACGCGGTGACACGGCCGTGCTTGAGTACACCCAGCGTTTCGATGGCCTCAATGCCAAAGACATGCAGGCCTTGATGCTGACGCAGGCGGAACTCAAAGCTGCATTTGACGGCCTGCCCGCAGCCCAAAAAGACGCGTTGCAAGCTGCGGCTCGGCGTGTTCGCAGTTACCACGAAGCGCAAAAGAAAGCTTCGGGCGAAAGCTGGTCATACACAGACGAAGACGGCACCTTGCTGGGTCAAAAAGTCACGCCCCTCGATCGCGTGGGCATTTATGTGCCTGGCGGCAAAGCGGCTTACCCTTCGTCGGTCTTGATGAACGCTATTCCTGCACATGTGGCTGGCGTTGAAGAAATGATCATGGTGGTGCCAACGCCCCAAGGTGTGAAGAACCCCTTGGTCTTGGCTGCCGCTTATGTGGCGGGCGTCTCGCGTGCCTTCACAATCGGAGGCGCGCAAGCCGTTGCAGCGCTTGCATTTGGCACGGCCACGGTGCCCAAGGTCGACAAAATCACAGGCCCCGGCAACGCCTATGTGGCCAGCGCCAAGAAGCGCGTCTTTGGTACCGTGGGCATTGACATGATTGCCGGCCCCAGCGAAATTTTGGTGTTGGCCGATGGCAGCACACCGCCCGAGTGGGTGGCCATGGACTTGTTCTCGCAAGCCGAGCACGATGAGTTGGCACAAAGCATTTTGCTGTGCCCAGATGCGGCCTACATTGACCAAGTGCAAGCCGCCATCGATCAGTTGCTGCCCACCTTACCGCGTGCCGAGATCATTGCAAAATCCATGAACGATCGAGGTGCGCTCATTCAAACGCGCAGCATGGAAGAGGCTTGCAACATCAGCAACCGCATTGCACCAGAGCACTTGGAAGTGTCCAGCCGCAACCCACATGCATGGGAGCCTTTACTCAAACATGCCGGCGCTATTTTCTTGGGTGCATTCACCAGCGAGTCGCTGGGCGATTACTGCGCGGGTCCTAACCACGTGTTGCCCACCAGCGGCACCGCACGTTTTTCATCGCCCTTGGGTGTGTACGATTTTCAAAAGCGCTCTAGCCTCATTGAGGTGAGCGAAAAGGGCGCACAAAGTTTGGGCCTGATCGCTGCCGAGCTGGCTTACGGCGAAGGCTTGCAAGCCCACGCCCGTGCTGCCGAGTTGCGCTTGAACCCCGTGCCAACGCAAAGAGAAACACCATGAGTGCCATTCAAAATCCCGCTGCTTGGTTGAAGCACATTCGTCAAGACGTGCAGTCCATGCATGCCTATGCCATTCAGGATTCGACTGGCATGGTGAAGCTTGATGCCATGGAAAATCCATTCAGCTTGTCGCCCGCATTGCAAAAGCAATTGGGCGAGCGGCTGGGTGCCTTGGCCCTTAATCGTTATCCGGGTGACCGCATCAATGTCTTGCGCGCCGAGTTGGCCAAGTATGCGCAAATGCCAGAAGGCTTTGACATCATGTTAGGCAATGGCTCCGATGAGCTCATCACACTCCTGTCAGTGGCCTGTGATGTGCCGGGTGCCAGCTTTTTAGCCCCATTGCCGGGCTTTGTGATGTACGCCATGAGCGCACAATTGCAAGGCGTGAACTTTCACGGCGTGCCCCTCACAGCCAACTTTGAGTTGGACGAGGCCGCCATGCTGAGCGCCATTGCCACGCACAAGCCGGCGGTGGTCTATTTGGCTTACCCCAACAATCCCACGGGCACCTTGTGGGATGCTGATGTCATTGAACGCATCGTGGTGGCCCAAGGCGCGCAAGGCGGCTTGGTGG
Organism: Limnohabitans sp. 103DPR2; assembly: GCF_001412575.1. NCBI lineage: Bacteria > Pseudomonadati > Pseudomonadota > Betaproteobacteria > Burkholderiales > Comamonadaceae > Limnohabitans > Limnohabitans sp. 103DPR2. Next base: position 764,923 of record NZ_CP011834.1, read on the forward strand.
TGATGGACGAGGCCTATCAGCCTTTTGCCAGCCAAACCTACATGGACCGCGTTGCGAAGCATGGCCACGTGCTGCTGATGCGCACTTTGTCTAAATTTGGATTGGCCGGCGTGCGCCTGGGTTACATGGTGGGCCCCAAGGCTTTGATTGCCGAAATCGACAAAGTGCGTCCGCCTTACAACATCAGCGTTTTGAACTGCGAATGTGCGCTGTTTGCGTTGGAACATGCCGATGTGTTTGCCGAACAAGCGGTGCAAATTCGCCAAGAACGTGAAAAACTCAGCCAGTCTTTAGCGCAATTGCCAGGCGTTCAAGTCTTCCCAAGCCAGGCCAATATGCTGCTGGTTCGTATGCCAGACGCCACAAAGTGCTTCGAAGGTATGAAAACGAAAGGCATTTTGGTGAAGAACGTTTCTAAAATGCACCCATTGCTTGGCAACTGCTTGCGTCTCACTGTCGGAACCCCCGAAGAAAACGTGCGCATGTTGGCAGCACTCAAGGAATCTTTATGAGCTCACCCCGCGTCGCAGAAGTCACGCGCAAAACTGCAGAAACCCAAATTCGCGTCAAAGTGAATTTGGACGGTACTGGTCAAGCCAGTCTGTCCACAGGCATTGGTTTCTTTGACCACATGCTCGATCAAATTGCCCGCCATGGTCTCATCGATTTAGAAATCGATGCCAAGGGCGATTTGCACATCGACGGCCACCACACCGTGGAAGATGTGGGCATCACTTTGGGCCAAGCCGTTGCCAAAGCTGTTGGCGACAAAAAAGGTTTGCGCCGATACGGCCATGCCTACGTGCCCCTCGACGAAGCTTTGTCGCGCGTCGTTATCGATTTTTCAGGCCGTCCTGGCTTGGTCAACCATGTGCCGTTCACCAGCGGCATGGTGGGCGGCTTTGACACGCAACTCATGCACGAATTTTTCCAAGGTTTTGTGAACCACGCCTTGGTCACCGTGCACATCGACAATTTGCGCGGCGACAACGCGCACCACCAAGCCGAAACCGTGTTCAAGGCTTTTGCACGTGCTTTGCGTGCAGCGCTAGAAATCGATCCCCGTTCGGTGGGCGTCATTCCTTCCACCAAAGGCTCGCTCTAAGCATGTCTGTCAACTCAGTGGCGGTGGTCGATTACGGCATGGGCAACTTGCGCTCCGTGGCGCAGGCGGTCATTCACGCCGCTCAAGACACCGGCGTTGAGGTCAAAATCACCTCCAACCCGCAAGATGTCCGTGATGCCTCGCGGGTGGTCTTGCCTGGCCAAGGTGCCATGCCCGATTGCATGCGCGAACTGCGCGAGTCGGGCCTGATGGAGGCTGTGCTGGAAGCCGCTGACAAAAAGCCCTTGTTTGGCGTGTGCGTGGGTATGCAAATGCTGCTCGACCACAGCGATGAAGGCAACACGCCGGGTTTGGGCCTGATTCACGGCAATGTGATCAAATTTGACTTGGCTGGCAAAGTCCAAGCCGATGGCAGCCGCTTCAAGGTCCCCCAAATGGGCTGGAATCAAGTCAATTTCAGTCAGCACCAAGGCGCCCAACATCCGGTCTGGGGCAACATTCCCAGTGGCAGTTACTTCTACTTTGTGCACAGTTTTTACGCCAAGCCGCTCAATATCACCCAAGTGGCTGGGGAAACTGACTACGGCGGCGCCTTCGCTTGCGCCATTGCGCGCGATAATTTGTTTGCAACGCAGTTTCACCCCGAGAAAAGTGCCGACCAAGGTTTGGCGCTGTACCGAAACTTTTTGCACTGGCAACCCTGAATTTTTTTAACTTTCTTTCGTTCCACTCTAGCGCTAGCAATTCGCCATGATTCTGATACCTGCGATTGACCTCAAAGACGGCCACTGCGTTCGCCTCAAACAAGGCGACATGGACCAAGCCACCACGTTTGGCGAAGACCCTGCGGCCATGGCCAAATCTTGGCTAGAAAAAGGCGCACGCCGTTTGCACCTGGTCGATTTGAATGGTGCTTTTGCGGGCAAGCCCCAAAACTTTGCCGCTATCAAGTCCATCTTGAAAGAAGTGGGCGATGACATCCCCGTTCAATTGGGCGGTGGCATTCGCGATTTGGACACCATTGAGAAATACATTGATGGTGGTTTGCGTTACGTCATCATTGGCACAGCGGCGGTCAAAAACCCAGGCTTCTTGCGCGATGCGTGCAGCGCCTTTGGTGGCCACATCATCGTGGGTCTTGATGCCAAAGATGGCAAAGTGGCCACCGATGGTTGGAGCAAGCTCACCGGTCACGAAGTGGTCGATCTGGCCAAGAAGTTTGAAGACTGGGGCGTTGAGTCCATCATCTACACCGACATTGGCCGCGATGGTATGCTGAGCGGCATCAACATCGACGCCACCGTCAAACTGGCCCAAGCCCTCACCATTCCTGTCATCGCATCCGGCGGTCTGTCCAACATGGCCGACATTGAACAGCTTTGCGCGGTCGAGGACGAAGGCGTTGAAGGCGTCATCTGTGGCCGCGCTGTTTATTCTGGCGACCTTGATTTCCAAGCAGCCCAGGCCAGGGCCGATGAACTTAACGGCTGATACTTACCAAGGCCACGCCGGTTGGCGCTGGTCCTTGCCCAACGGCGACAGGGTGTTTGTGGCGCAGCAAGGCGCACAAGTTTTGTCTTGGCATGCCGCAGGCGCAGAGCGCTTGTACCTTAGCCCCACGTCCGCATGCGATGGCATCACCGCCATTCGAGGCGGTGTGCCGGTGTGCTTTCCCCAATTCAACCAGCGTGGCAATTTGCCCAAGCACGGCTTTGTGCGCAACATGCCTTGGCGTTTGTCTGAAGCCAGTTTGGAAGCCGCAACGCCAACATCAACCCATGCGTTTGAATTGCAGGCCAATGAGGCAACTCGCAGCATTTGGCCCGTCAATTTCCGCGCCTTGCTCACAGTCGATTTGCAGGCGCACCAATTGAAAATTTCATTGCGCGTCGACAATCTAGGGGAATCAACGCTGACTTTCACTGGCGCTTTGCACACCTACCTTGCAGTCAGCGACATAGCCCAAGTCAGTTTGCACGGACAAGCGCAGCAACCCGAATGGGATGCTGTGAAAGACACACACCAAGCCTGTAGCGGCAACTTGCGCTTTGAAGCTGAATTTGACCGGGTCTATGATGTCGAAACCAAGGCTGAAGAAGCGACTGCGCACAGCGCGCCGACATGGGTGCTGCAAGACGGCGCTCAGTCTTTGAAGATTTCGCAAAGTGCCACGTGGGGCCAAAGCGTGGTTTGGAATCCGGGTGCCGAAAAAGCGCGTCAACTCCAAGACATGCCCGATTCAGGCTACCAGCACATGTTGTGCGTTGAAGCGGCCCGCGTCAACACACCCATCGACGTGCCTGCTTTCCAATCGTGGGAAGCTTGGCAACAATTCAACCTCTAAGACACCATGCTAGCCAAACGCATCATTCCTTGCCTTGACGTCACCGGTGGCCGCGTGGTCAAGGGCGTCAATTTCGTAGAACTGCGCGATGCCGGCGATCCTGTCGAAATTGCAGCGCGCTACAACGAACAAGGCGCCGACGAACTCACCTTTTTGGACATCACGGCCACCAGCGATGGCCGCGACCTGATCCTTCACATCATTGAGGCCGTGGCCTCGCAGGTCTTCATTCCCCTCACAGTGGGCGGCGGTGTGCGCACCGTGGACGATGTGCGCCGTTTGCTGAATGCAGGCGCCGACAAAACCAGCTTCAACTCGGCGGCCATTGCCAATCCCCAAGTCATTCGCGATGCCTCCCAAAAGTACGGCGCGCAGTGCATTGTGGTGGCCATTGATGCCAAGCGCCGTCAGGGCGACGACCTGGCATTGCGCGGCGAAGGCTGGGACGTCTACAGCCACGGCGGCCGTCAAAACACGGGCTTAGATGCTGTCAAATGGGCCACCCAAATGGCCGAGTATGGCGCTGGCGAGATTTTGCTCACCAGCATGGACCGCGATGGCACCAAGTCGGGTTTTGATTTGGCCCTCACCAAAGCTGTCAGTGACGCCATCCAAGTGCCTGTCATCGCCTCAGGCGGGGTGGGCAATCTGGACCATTTGGCCGACGGCGTGCAGCAGGGTGGTGCCGATGCCGTTTTGGCGGCCAGCATTTTTCACTATGGCGAATACACCGTCCAAGAAGCCAAACAGCGCATGCGCGAGCGGGGAATTCCCGTTCGTTTGTAATCCCTTCATCTTCAAGTGGTAGATTCAACCCATGACATGGCTTGATCAAATCAAATGGGACGCGCAGGGCCTGGTGCCCGTCATCGCGCAAGAGGCCAGCACCGGCGATGTGCTGATGTTTGCCTGGATGAACCGCGAGGCGCTGGCCAAAACGGCCGAGCTCAAGCGCGCGGTGTATTTCAGCCGTTCGCGCAACAAACTCTGGTTCAAAGGTGAAGAGTCGGGTCATGTGCAAACCGTGCATGACATGCGCCTCGATTGCGACAACGATGTGGTCTTGCTCAAAGTCACGCAACTGGGCCATGAGCCCGGCATTGCCTGCCACACTGGTCGTCACAGCTGTTTTTACCAGCAGTACCAAGAAGGCGCGTGGCGCGCCACCGAACCGGTCTTGAAAGACCCTGAATCCATTTACAAGTGAGCACTCGTTGCCAAAATCATGAGTTCAACCGATGCTTTGGCCCGTTTAGCGGCCGTCATTGAAAGTCGCAAACCTGCAAACGGCGGCGACCCCGAAAAAAGTTATGTGGCCCGTTTGCTGCACAAGGGCCCCGATGCCTTTTTGAAGAAAATTGGCGAGGAAGCCACCGAAACAGTGATGGCCGCCAAAGACATGGACCACGGCGGCGAAGCGCACAAATTGGTGGGCGAGGTGGCCGATTTGTGGTTCCACAGCATGATTGCCTTGGCACACTATGGTTTGTCGCCTGCCGATGTGGTGGCCGAACTCAGCCGCCGCGAAGGCCTGAGTGGCTTGGAAGAAAAAGCCCTCCGCAAAGCGGAACAACGCGAAAAAACAGGTGAATGATGCACGACCCCCATTGCCTCTTCTGCAAAATCATTGAGGGAAAAATCCCCTCCAAGAAGGTCTACGAAGATGAACACGTGTTTGCCTTCCATGACATCGCGCCCTGGGCGCCGGTCCACTTTCTGATGGTGCCCAAGCTGCACATCCCTTCGATGGCCCAAATTACCCCTGAACATTCAGCCTTAATGGGGCACATGATGGCTTTGGCACCTAAACTGGCGTTGGAACAAGGCTGTCGCCCTTACCCCGATGGTGGCTACAGAATTGTGACCAACACCGGATCTGAGGGCGGGCAGGAAGTTCACCATTTGCATTTCCATGTCATGGGCGGCCCTCGTCCTTGGCTTCGCGGTTAAACGCTTAGAATTACATTCAATTGTTAGGAGATATCCATGGGTTCATTCTCAATTTGGCATTGGCTGATCGTTTTGCTCATCGTGGTCATGGTTTTTGGCACTAAAAAGCTGAAAAACATCGGTTCAGACTTGGGCGGTGCGGTCAAAGGCTTTAAAGACGGCATGAAAGATGCCAACGGCAATACCAGCACTGAAGAAAAGCCTGCGGGTCAAGTGGCTGCCGCGGCTGCGGTGGAAAAAACCACCATCGACGTAGAAGCTAAGACAAAGTCCTGATTTGATCGATCTTGGCATTTCCAAAATAGCCCTTATCGGGGTCGTGGCGCTGGTCGTCATTGGCCCTGAGAAGTTGCCGCGCGTGGCGCGCACCTTGGGCAATCTGATGGGCAAGGCCCAGCGTTACATCTCCGATGTCAAGGCTGAGGTCAATCGCACCATGGATTTGGAAGAGCTCAAGAAAATGAAAGACACTGTGGAGGGGGCCGCACGCGATGTCGAAGGCTCTGTTCAATCCACAGCCATCGATTTTGAAAAGCAGTGGAATGAAACCACGGCCGGCCTCGCAACCGAGTCCAATCACACCCCTTGGGAACCCCCGCCACCGGTTTACAAACACCCAGGCAAAAAGTTTCGCTTGAAACAAGCGGCTGTGCCCCAGTGGTACAAATCACGCGCGGGTGTCCGCACCAAAACACTGTCGGGCGCTGCACGCGTCGCGCGATACCGACCTACCCAACTGAGTTAATTTTCCGTGTCCGATCCTTCCCAAAAGCCCGAAGACGAATTGGCTGGCACCGAGCAGCCCTTCGTGTCCCATTTGATGGAGTTGCGCGACCGTTTGGTGCGCGCCTTGGCGGCGGTGGGTGTGGCAGCGGCCATTTTGGCTCTCTTTCCCGGACCTGCAGAGCTTTACGATTTGTTGGCGGCGCCTTTGGTGGCCAACTTGCCAGCGGGCACAACGCTCATTGCCACGTCGGTCATCTCGCCTTTCATGGTGCCCCTCAAAATTTTGTTGATGGCCGCATTTTTGCTGGCGCTGCCTGTGGTGCTTTACCAAATGTGGGCCTTCATCGCGCCTGGACTGTATGCCCACGAAAAGCGCTTGGTCATGCCCTTGGTCATTTCCAGCACACTCTTGTTTTTCATTGGCGTGGCTTTTTGTTATTTCTTCGTTTTTGGGCAAGTCTTTAAATTCATTCAAAGCTTCGCTCCCAAAAGCATCACGGCTGCACCTGACATTGAAGCCTACCTGGGCTTTGTGCTCAACATGTTCTTGGCGTTTGGCTTGGCCTTTGAAGTGCCGATCGCTGTGGTGGTGCTGGCCAGATTGGGCATTGTCACCATCGAGAAATTGAAAGATTTCCGCGGTTACTTTGTGGTCTTGGCCTTCGTCATTGCGGCCATCGTCACGCCACCCGATGTGGTGTCTCAATTGGCCTTGGCCATTCCCATGTGCTTGCTTTATGAATTGGGCATTTGGGCGGCGAAGTTGTTCATCAAACACACGCAAGCGCCCAAAGAAGACGAAGCGGCTGCCTCGTCTTGAACGCGCTTTAGCGGCGCACTGGTCGTGTGCCCGGTGTCACGCGCACCTCCATGGATTGACCATGGCGTTGCAACAAAATCACAGCTGTTTCTCCGGGCTTCAAAGCCGCCACGCGCGAGAGCATGTCGGGCACATCGCCCACGCCCTGGCCGGCCACTTTCAGAATCAGATCACCCGGTTGCAAGCCCGCTTTGGCTGCCGGACTGTTTTGTAGCACGCCATTGATCAACACGCCTTTGGGCAACTCCCCCGTGCTTTTGTCTTTGGCAATGCCAAAACTCTCGGCCAGTTCGGCATTCAAAGGGCGCGGTTCTACGCCAATCCAACCACGCGTGACTTTGCCGTCTTTGATCAACGAATCCATGATTTGGGTGGCGGTTGAAACCGGCACGGCAAAACCAATGCCCATGTTGCCACCCGAGCGTGAATAAATGGCCGTGTTGATGCCCATCAGCGCACCATTCGCATCCACCAACGCACCGCCCGAGTTACCAGGGTTGATGGCGGCGTCGGTTTGGATGAAGTTTTCAAAGGTGTTGATGCCAAGTTGTTTGCGGCCCAGTGCACTCACGATGCCGGAGGTGACGGTTTGTCCCACTCCAAATGGATTGCCAATGGCCAACACCGCATCGCCCACTTGCAAGCTGTCGACTTGCCCCAACACAATCACGGGCAATTGGCCCAATTCAATTTTGAGCAGGGCCAAGTCTGTTTCGGGGTCGGTGCCAATCACTTTGGCCATGGCCCGTCGTCCGTCGTTGAGGTTGACCTCAATCGCCTCAGCGCCTTCAATCACATGGTGGTTGGTGAGGATGTAGCCCTCGGGGCTGACGATGACACCGCTTCCCATGCCACCGCTGGGCGCCTCGTCTTCGGGCTCCTCAAAAAATCGAAACCAGGGGTCGGCTCTGCGAGGTTTGCCCCGAGACTTTTGTTGCACATTGATGCTGACCACTGCCGGTGCTGCTTTTTGGGCGGCTAGTCGAAAACTGCCGCCAGGCGCAACACCCGGTTGACCATCGTCTTTGGCTTGCATGAAAGACACTGTGCTGGTCGTGTTGGCGCGCTTCAGCCAAGTCGGTTGAAGGGTTGCCACCACAAACCAAGCGGCCACCAGGACTGTCACGGTTTGGGAAAATAAAAGCCAATATCTTTTCATGATTTGCATTGTGTCGTAAGCCTTGAATCTTTGCCAAGGCCATCAGATGGGCCACAATAGCCTCTCCCTTTAAATGAGACGCCCATGACAGATTTCAAGACGCTGCTTCAAGCGTTTGACCAATTGCTACAACCAGAACGCTTCAAAGACTACGGACCCAACGGTTTGCAAGTCGAAGGCAAGCCGTCGGTGGGTAAATTGGTCTCGGGTGTCACAGCCAGTCGCGAGTTGATTGACGCGGCCATCGAGGTCAAAGCCGATGCCATCTTTGTGCACCATGGCTTGTTTTGGCGCGGCCAAGATGGCCGGGTGGTGGGCTGGATGAAAGAGCGCTTGCAAAGATTGCTGGCGCACAACATCAACTTGTATGCCTACCACTTGCCCCTCGATGCGCACCCCGAGTTGGGTAACAACGCGCAGTTGGGCAAAGTCCTTGGCCTGCAAGCGCACGCTTGGTGTGGCGATCAAAATTTGGTGAGTGTGGGACATTCGCTCAACCCGCAGGGGTTTCAAAATGCAGAGGCACTTGCTTCGCACGTGCAGTCTGTCCTTGGGCGTCACATCACCTGTGTGGCACCTACGGCCAAGCCCATTCAACGCATCGCTTGGTGCAGTGGTGGGGCTCAGTCTTATTTCGAGGCGGCCATTGCGGAAGGTGTGGACGCCTTCATCACGGGCGAAATTTCCGAGCCTCAGGCACACATTGCCAAAGAAACTGGCGTGGCCTTTTTGGCTTGCGGTCACCATGCCACCGAGCGCTATGGCGCACCCGCGGTGGCGGCGCATGTGGCTGCCGAGTTGGGGCTCTCGCATCAATTCATTGACATTCACAATCCTGCCTAAAGACCATGACCCAGCCGCAAGCCATTGCCATCACGCCTGGAGACCCCTGTGGCATTGGTCCTGAAATCATTGCCAAGGCCTTTCTGCAGGATGCCAAAGCGCCAAGTGCTTCTGTGGTCACGCGGCATTGTTTTGTGGCGGGCGACCTGCACTTGATGCAAAAGGCTGCCAGCTTGGTTGACCCCTCGGGCCAATTGCGTGTCAGCCTCATTCATCGCCCGGAAGAGGCGTGCATTGCCCCAAGTGGCGTGTTGCCTGTTTTGCAGGTGGCCCAAGTGTCAGCCGCATTGCCTTGGGGACAAATCCACGCCGAAGCAGGACGGTTTGCCGGCGAGTGTGTCCAGTGGGCAGCACGCGCCGCCTTGCAACACCAAATTGCCGCATTGGTCACGGCACCTTTGCACAAAGAAGCCTTGTCTGCTGCAGGTGCGCCCTTCAATGCATTTCCGGGGCACACTGAATTGCTGCAAGCCGAAGCAGCACATCACCAGGGTGTGCCCGTGGCCCAAATGCCCGTGCGCATGATGTTGGCCAATGACGAACTGCGCACCGTGCTGGTCAGCATTCATGTGTCCATGCGCCAGGCGCTCGACGCCGTCACCTACAACAACGTGCTTGAAACGCTGCGCATTACCCATCAAGCCCTCAGTCGTTTGTTGGGCCGCGCCCCCAAAATAGGTGTTGCGGGCCTCAATCCCCATGCCGGAGAAGGGGGATTGTTTGGGCAAGAAGAAATTCAGATCATCCAGCCCGCCATGGCCCAAGCTGCGGCTGAAGGCTTGGACGTGCATGGCCCCTATGCCCCCGACACCATCTTCATGCGGGCTAGGCGCAAGGCCCAAAGCCCTGGCGAGTTTGACGTGGTGCTGGCCATGTACCACGACCAAGGCCTTATCCCTGTGAAGTACATGGGCTTGGAGCAGGGGGTCAATGTCACCTTGGGCTTGCCCCTGGTTCGAACCAGTCCAGACCACGGCACCGCCTTTGACATTGCGGGCAAAGGGGTGGCCGATGCCGACAGTTTGGTTGCGGCTGTTCGCATGGCGCAGCAACTGATTGCCTAGCGCCCCTAGAAAAAACCCTCACCAGTCGGCTACAATCGGCGGTTAACCCTGATACCGATTCGCTAGAGGATTCTCATGAGTGATACCCCAGTCGACAACAGCAAAAGGACGTGGCTAATTGCCTCAACTTGTGCTGGCGCCGTAGGCGCAGGCTTCGTCGCCACCCCATTTGTTAGCTCTTTTCAGCCTTCCGAGCGTGCCAAGGCCGCTGGTGCTGCTGTAGAAGTTGATATTTCTGACGTCAAGCCTGGTGAAAAACTCACCGTGGAGTGGCGCGGCAAGCCCGTGTGGATCATGCGCCGCACGCCTGAGCAGGTTGAAGCATTGAAAAAGTTGGATGGTCAATTGGCCGATCCCGCTTCTGATCGCAAAGCCTACCCCACACCCGAATACGCTAAAAACGGCCACCGCTCTATCAAGCCTGAGTTCATGGTGGCTGTTGGCATTTGCACTCACTTGGGCTGCTCGCCTGGCGACAAATTCCAATCAGGCCCACAGCCCTCTTTGCCTGACGATTGGCAAGGTGGTTTCTTGTGCGCTTGCCACGGTTCTACCTTCGATTTGGCCGGCCGCGTGTTTAAAAACAAACCCGCACCCGACAACTTGGAAGTGCCACCGCACATGTACCTGTCCGACAGCAAGTTGCTGATCGGTGAAGACAAGAAGGCTTGAGGCAAACCATCATGGCTGAATTCAAGGAAATCTCCCCCAACGCCTCCGCTGGCGAAAAACTCATGAACTGGGTCGACAACCGCTTCCCAGCTTCAAAGCTCTACAAAGAGCACATGAGTGAGTATTACGCGCCCAAAAACTTCAACATGTGGTACATCTTCGGATCCTTGTCACTGTTGGTTTTGGTCATCCAAATCGTCACCGGTATTTTCTTGGTGATGCATTACAAACCCGATGCCAACATCGCTTTTGCCTCTGTTGAGTACATCATGCGCGATGTGCCATGGGGTTGGCTCATCCGTTACATGCACTCCACTGGCGCTTCTGCGTTCTTCATCGTGGTGTACTTGCACATGTTCCGCGGCCTCATGTATGGCAGCTATCGCAAGCCACGTGAATTGGTTTGGATTTTTGGCTGTGCCATCTTCTTGTGCCTGATGGCCGAAGCCTTCATGGGTTACTTGTTGCCTTGGGGTCAGATGTCCTACTGGGGCGCCCAAGTGATCGTGAACTTGTTCTCCGCCATTCCTTTCATCGGCCCCGATTTGGCTCTGCTGATTCGTGGCGACTTCGTGGTGGGTGATGCCACTTTGAACCGCTTCTTCAGCTTCCACGTCATTGCAGTGCCTTTGGTTCTGCTCGGCTTGGTGGTGGCGCACATCATTGCGTTGCACGAAGTGGGTTCCAACAACCCTGATGGCATCGAAATCAAAGGCCCCAATGCACCGAAAGATGCAGCCGGTCATCCTTTGGACGGTATCCCTTTCCACCCTTACTACTCTGTGCATGACATCTTTGCGGTCAGCATGTTCTTGTTTGTGTTCTCGGCCATCATCTTTTTTGCGCCCGAGTTCGGTGGTTACTTCCTGGAATACAACAACTTCATTCCAGCTGATCCTCTGAAGACACCTTTGCACATTGCGCCTGTCTGGTACTTCACCCCTTACTACTCCATGCTGCGTGCCATCACCAGCGAGATGATGTATGTCTTGATCATCTGCGTGGTCTTGGGTGCTGTCTTGGCCGTTCGCAAGAATGCATTGCCTAGCATTTTGAAGGCGGGCATTGTGGGCGGTGCTGTGGTCATCTCTGCCATGATGCTGGCCATTGACGCCAAGTTCTGGGGTGTGGTGGTCATGGGCGGCGCTGTCGTTATCATGTTCTTCTTGCCATGGCTCGACAACAGCCCTGTCAAGTCCATTCGTTACCGTCCCGACTGGCACAAGTATGTGTACGCCGTGTTCGTGATCAACTTCTTGATCTTGGGTTACTTGGGCGTGCAGCCACCTTCACCCATTGGTGAGCGTGTTTCACAAGTGGGCACCTTGTTCTATTTCGGCTTCTTCTTGTTAATGCCTTGGTGGAGCAAGTTGGGTACACCTAAGCCTGTACCTGACCGCGTTACTTTCGTTGCGCACTAAGCCCAGGAGTATTTGAAAATGAAATCAATTCAAAAATTTGCACTGGGTTTGTGTATTGCTGTTGCATCCCTAACAGGTGCACAAGCTGCCGGCGGCAACGCCATTGCTTGGGACAAAGCCCCTGTTAACACCAGCGACTTGGGGTCTTTGCAGAATGGCGCCAAGCTGTTTGTCAATTACTGCTTGAACTGCCACTCTGCGGCATTCATGCGCTACAACCGCTTGCAAGACATCGGCTTGACCAACCAACAGATCAAAGACAACCTCTTGTTCACCACTGACAAAGTGGGCGACACCATGAAGGCCAACATTGATCCCAAGCAAGCCAAAGAGTGGTTTGGTGCGGTACCTCCCGATTTGACATTGGTGGCGCGTTCACGCTCGGGTCATGGCGGTACAGGTGCCGATTACCTGTACACCTACTTGCGCACTTACTACCGCGATGAAACCAAACCTACGGGTTGGAACAATTTGGCTTTCCCCAACGTGGGCATGCCCAATCCTTTCTGGCAATTGCAAGGCGAGCGCGAGCCCGTCTATGAAGAGCGCAAAGAGCACGGACAAACCACTCACGTTTTTGTGGGGTGGAAACAGGTCACGCCTGGCACCTTGTCACCCAAGCAATACGACAAAGCTGTCGGCGACTTGGTCAACTACTTGCAATGGATGGCTGAACCTGCGCAAAATAACCGCGTTCGTCTGGGCGTCTGGGTGTTGCTGTTCTTGGCCGGCTTTACGGTCGTTGCATGGCGCTTGAACGCTGCTTACTGGAAAGACATTAAGTAAGAACTCGTGATTCGGGCCATGCCCGAATTGATGGAGTGGGCAGGCCCGCCAACCCGGTGGCTTCCCACTCTTTTTGATTTTTAGGAGCCTTCACCATGATGGTGCTTTATTCAGGAACAACCTGCCCCTTTTCTCACCGCTGCCGCTTTGTGCTGTTTGAGAAAGGCATGGATTTTGAAATTCGTGATGTCGATCTGTACAACAAGCCTGAAGACATCAATGTCATGAACCCCTACGGCCAAGTGCCGATCTTGGTCGAACGTGATTTGATTTTGTATGAATCCAACATCATCAATGAATACATCGATGAGCGATTCCCACACCCGCAACTCATGCCAGGTGACCCTGTCGATCGTGCCCGTGTCCGCTTGTTCTTGCTCAACTTTGAAAAAGAGTTGTTTGCACATGTGGCCACATTGGAAAACCGCACCCTCAAAGGCAACGACAAAGCTTTGGAGAAAGCACGCTCACACATCCGCGATCGCTTGACCCAGTTGGCCCCCGTGTTCTTGAAAAACAAGTTCATGTTGGGTGACAACTTCTCCATGCTCGACGTGGCCATTGCGCCCTTGCTCTGGCGTTTGGACTTCTACGGCATTGATCTGAGTAAAAATGCGGCCCCTTTGTTGAAGTACGCTGAGCGCATCTTCTCGCGCCCTGCTTACATCGAAGCGCTCACGCCTTCCGAAAAGGTCATGCGCAAATAAGGCGCAATCACAGCCCTTCGCAACACAAGGTTTGTTCGCATGGTCATGAACGCACTTGAATCACCTTCGACTCGCCCGTACCTCATTCGGGCGATGTACGAGTGGTGCACCGATCATTCCTTTACCCCTTATGTGGCGGTCAAAGTCGATGGTTCGGTCCAAGTGCCGCGTGAGTTTGTGCAAGGCGGCGAAATTGTGCTCAACATCAGTTTCGATGCCACCAGTTCATTGCAATTGGGCAATGAGTTCATCGAATTCAAAGCGCGCTTTGGTGGCAAGCCACGTGACATCATGGTGCCCATTCACCGTGTCATGGCCATCTATGCGCGAGAGAACGGCCAAGGCATGTCCTTTCCTGTCACCGATTCACCCTTGAACAGCACGGTGCTCGGCATGGACAAATTGCACCAAGTGCCCAATGCACCGGACGCTTCTGAAGCTTCAAAGTCTGAGTCTTCAGACTCGGGCGACAAGCCTGTACCGCCGTCACCCACACGGCCCACCCTAACCCGAATTAAATAAGCACCTTCAAAAATTCAAGTGGCTCTGAAAAACGGTCATTATTGAATTACAATTCAGCCCGTGCCGCTTTAGCTCAGTTGGTAGAGCAACCGCCTTGTAAGCGGTAGGTCGTCAGTTCGAATCCGACAAGCGGCACCATTTTGAAAACCAGCCCACTGCAAAACAGTTGAGTTGGTTTTTTTTCGTCTGTACTTTCTTCGTCAGGCAAATCGCAGCCAAGCCTTGGTGCAGGCGAGGGTGTCAGCGAGAATGTTAAGAGCGTATTAGCGAGGGTTTTGAAGGATCTTGAGGCGAATTTTTTCGACCGCATGGCCATGAGTGTTCAGATGCGCCAACAGCGCAGGCAACATTTGGCGTAATTTGGCTGCTGCAGCATTGGAGTTCACCAACAAGCACCATTCCGTGCCCTCGATAGGACCTGCTTGGATGGCGGTTCGAAGCGGCCCTGGAATGAGGGTGTGCAGGAGTTTGAGCCTTTGGCTGGACACACGCGTGAGTTCTGTCAGGTGCGCCAAGCTAGGCGACTCTTGAGCAGCTTCCATGAGTGAGATCGCTTGATTGAATTTGACCATGTTGCCATTATGCGAGAACCCCGCTGATCTGCGGGAAATCTTCAGTTTCTGGGCTTGCCCAGCAGTTAAAATGGCGCGTTCACTTGCGCCTCGTGCGCTTGTCCTTTTGAATCCACTTTTAGACAGGATTTTCGGGCGAATCTTTGCTTGCATGGCAAAGACGAACCCGTGGCACCATGGCGACCAATTTTCTGACCAAAATTTTCGGCAGTCGTAATGACCGCTTGATCAAGCAATACCGCAAAACAGTGGCATTGATCAATGGCCTTGAAGCCCAATTCGAAGCCCTGAGCGACGATCAGCTGCGCGCCAAGACCGATGAGTTCCGCACGCGCGTAGCGCAAGGTGAAACACTCGACGCCATCTTGCCTGAAGCTTTTGCGGTGGTTCGTGAAGGCTCCAAGCGTGTCATGAAGATGCGCCACTTCGATGTGCAAATGATTGGCGGTATTGCCTTGCACAACGGCAAGATTTCAGAAATGCGCACGGGCGAGGGCAAGACCCTGACGGCCACCTTGGCGGTGTACCTCAATGCCTTGGCCAACAAAGGTGTGCACGTGGTCACGGTCAACGATTACTTGGCCAGCCGCGATGCCCAGTGGATGGGCAAGCTCTACAACTTCTTGGGCATGAGTGTGGGAATCAATTTGCCGCAACTGTCACGCGAAGAAAAACAAGCGGCCTACAACGCCGACATCACCTACGGTACCAACAACGAATTTGGTTTTGATTACCTGCGCGACAACATGGTCTACGAAGCCAAAGACCGTGTGCAGCGCGGTCTCAACTACGCCATCGTTGACGAGGTGGACTCCATCTTGATCGATGAAGCGCGCACGCCGCTCATCATCAGCGGACAAGCCGATGACCACACTGCGCAGTATGTGGCCATGAACCAAGTGGTGCCCATGCTGACCCGTCAAGAAGGCGAAGCCGACCCGCGCACAGGTGAAGGCATCACCAAGCCAGGCGACTTCACGGTTGACGAAAAATCGCACCAAGTGTTCTTGACCGAGCAAGGTCACGAAAACGCCGAGCGCATTTTGGCCAGTGCAGGCCTCATTCCTGAAGGCGCCAGTCTTTACGACCCCGCCAACATTGCGCTCATGCACCACCTCACGGCAGCATTGCGCGCCAACCACATCTATCACCGCGATCAGCACTATGTGGTGCAAGAAGGTGAGATCGTGATTGTGGACGAGTTCACGGGCCGTCTGATGACCGGTCGTCGTTGGAGCGATGGCTTGCACCAAGCGGTGGAAGCCAAAGAAGGTGTGGCCATTCAGGCTGAAAACCAAACGATGGCGTCGATCACTTTCCAAAACTATTTCCGTTTGTACGGCAAGTTGGGCGGCATGACCGGAACTGCCGATACGGAAGCCTACGAGTTCCAAGAAATTTACGGTTTGGAAACTGTGGTGGTGCCGCCCAATCGCATCAGCCGCCGCGAAGACCAACTCGATCGCGTTTACAAATCATCGCCCGAAAAATACAACGCTGCCATTGCAGACATCCGTGAATGTTTCGAGCGAGGTCAGCCGGTTTTGGTTGGCACCACGTCCATTGAAAACTCAGAACTCATTTCTGAGATGCTCACCAAAGCCAAGTTGCCACACCAAGTGCTCAATGCCAAGCAGCACGCACGCGAGGCCGACATCGTGGCCCAAGCGGGACGCCCCGGCATGATCACCATTGCCACCAACATGGCGGGCCGCGGTACCGACATTGTGCTGGGCGGCAACATCGAGAAAGCCGTTCAAGAAGTTGAGGCCGATGAGAGTTTGGACGCCCAAGCGCGCCAAGAAAAAATCGCAGCCTTGCGCACCGAATGGTTGACTGTTCACGAGCAAGTTAAATCGCTTGGCGGTTTGCGCATCATTGCCACCGAGCGTCATGAGTCACGCCGCATTGACAATCAATTGCGTGGTCGCTCTGGTCGTCAGGGTGATCCTGGCTCCTCACGCTTCTATCTAAGCTTGGACGATCCGCTGATGCGCATTTTTGCGGGTGACCGTGTGCGCGCCATCATGGACCGTTTGAAAATGCCAGAAGGCGAAGCCATCGAAGCCGGCATGGTCACGCGCAGCATTGAAAGTGCGCAGCGCAAAGTGGAAGCGCGCAACTTTGACATGCGCAAACAATTGCTGGAGTACGACGACGTCTCCAACGATCAGCGCAAGGTGATTTATCAACAGCGCAATGACATATTGGACGCCACCGAAATGGACGCCCAAATCACAGCATTGCGCGAAGGCAGTTTTACCGACTTGGTGCGCCAGTACGTACCCGAAGAAACGGTGGAAGAGCAGTGGGATCTGGCAGGACTTGAGCGTGTGCTCAAAGATGATTGGCAAATTGAGTTGCCATTGCGTGAAACGGTGGCGGCTGCCACGGCCATCACCGATGATGAAATCTTGGACATGGTTTTGGTCGCAGCCAACAACGCCTTCAAAGTCAAGTTGGATGCTGTGGGTGTTGAGAACTTTGTGCCCTTCGAGCGCGTGGTCTTGCTGCAAAGCATTGACACCCATTGGCGCGAACACCTCAGTGCCTTGGATTATTTGCGCCAGGGCATTCACTTGCGTGGTTATGCACAAAAGCAACCCAAGCAAGAATACAAGCGCGAAGCGTTTGAGTTGTTTGGCCAGTTGCTCGACTCCGTGAAAAACGAAGTGACGCGCGTGCTGATGAATGTGCGCATTGAGTCCAGCGAACAAATCGAAGAAGCGGCCCAAGTGATAGAAGAGCGTGCTGAAAACATCAGCAACGTCACGTACACGGCCCCCGATGAGCAAGGTGCACCGCAGACGCAATCTGATTTTCAGAGCACCCTGTTGGCCCCCGTTGGCCGCAATGACCCTTGCCCCTGCGGCAGTGGTAAAAAATACAAGTTCTGCCATGGCAAATTGGCATAAGGGGTAACGATGACTGTGAACCTGCAAGCTCCCAATCCCGCCAACATCTTGGCAGTTCCTGGCGTGCGTCTGGGCATTGCCGAAGCGGGTGTCCGCAAAGTGGGGCGCAAAGACCTGACCGTGATCTTGTTGGATGAAGGCAGTGCTGTGGCCGGCGTGTTCACGCAAAACAGATATTGCGCAGCACCGGTCCAAGTTTGTCGCGAGCATTTGAAGCAAGTGACTTCAGCCGTTGATTCGCAAATTCGCGCACTGGTCATCAACACCGGCAACGCGAATGCGGGCACAGGCGCCAAAGGCTTGGCCGATGCGCGCGCTACTGCAGATGCATTGGCGGGTTTGCTCAACATCAAGCCACAACAGGTCTTGCCGTTTTCCACAGGCGTGATCATGGAAAACTTGCCCGTCGATCGCATCGTGGCGGGCATGCCTGCTGCATTGGCCGACGCACAAGCCGCGCATTGGGCCAAAGCAGCCGAAGGCATCATGACCACCGACACGGTGCCCAAGGCTTTCAGTCAGCAAGTGTTCTTGTCAGGCCAAACTGTCACCATCACCGGCATTAGCAAAGGTGCAGGCATGATTCGACCCAACATGGCCACCATGCTGGGCTTCTTGGCCACCGATGCCAACATCGATCCTGCATTGTTGCCAGCCTTGGCCACCGATTTGGCCAACGCATCTTTCAATCGCATCACCATCGATGGCGATACCTCCACCAATGACTCTTTCATGGTGATGGCCACACGCAAAGCCACGCATGCCGTGATCAGCGATTGGCATTCGGCCGACGGCCAAACTTTGCGCGCTGCTTTGTTGTCCGTTGCACAACATTTGGCGCATGCCATCGTGCGCGACGGCGAAGGTGCAACCAAGTTCATCACCATTCGGGTGGAGGGCGGCAAAACTTCTGAAGAGTGTCGTTTGGCGGCATACGCCATTGCCCATTCACCCTTGGTCAAAACCGCCTTCTTCGCCAGTGACCCCAACCTGGGCCGCATTTTGGCAGCCGTGGGCTATGCGGGCATTCAAGACCTCGATCAAGATTTGATTGGCTTGCATTTAGACGATGTGTGCGTTGTGAAAAACGGTGGTCGCAATCCAGACTACCAAGAGGCCGATGGCCAACGCGTCATGAAACAAAGTGAAATCACCATCCGAGTTCATTTAGGCCGCGGCAACGCTGTTGACACGGTCTGGACATGCGACCTGAGCCACGACTACGTGTCCATCAACGCGGACTACCGTTCATGAGCAACAACATTGAAAAGCTTTTAGAGCGTGCAGTGCTGATGTTGGAGCGCTTGGAGCGCGTCTTGCCGCAACCCCTCAGCCAGCCCGACTGGAACGAAGCCATTGCTTGGCGTTATCGCAAGCGTGCGTCGGGCCATGGTGTGTTGGAAGGCGTTCGCCATGTGTCCGACATGAGTCTCAATGACCTGCAAGAAATTGACGGTCAAAAAGAAAAACTGCAACAAAACACTTTGCAATTTGTGCAGGGCTTGCCCGCCAACAATGTGCTGCTGACAGGTTCGCGTGGCACCGGTAAATCATCGTTGATCAAAGCCTGTTTGAACGCCTATGCGGCGCAAGGCTTGCGCCTCATCGAAGTTGACAAAGACGACCTGACTGATTTGCCCGACATCGTGGATGTGGTGGCCGGACGTCCCGAAAAGTTCATCATCTTCTGCGACGATTTGAGCTTTGAAGATGGCGAGGGCGGTTACAAGGCTTTGAAATCCATCCTCGATGGCTCGGTGGCCGCAGCCACTCCCAATGTGTTGATTTACGCCACCAGCAATCGCCGTCATTTGTTGCCCGAGCACATGAAGGACAACCTCACCTACACCCATACCGAAGACGGTGAAGTTCATCCAGGTGAAGTGATTGAAGAAAAGATTTCTTTGTCTGAGCGATTTGGTTTGTGGATCAGCTTCTATCCCTTCTCGCAAGACGAGTACCTCACCATCGTGGCGCAGTGGCTCAAGTCGCTGGGCGCCTCAGAGGCGGTCATTCAAACCTCTGGCCCTGAGGCCTTGGTCTGGGCATTGGAGCGTGGTTCACGCAGTGGTCGTGTGGCGTATCAGTTTGCGCGCGACTACATGGGCCGCATGGGTCCATCGCCCACTGCCAGCATCCATCGCAGTTTGTGAGCAACACCTTGACCGGCAGCGCCAAGTCTTTGCTGGTGGCTGATGGCCATGTGCAACGCGAAGGCGGTGCCGACCGTGCCACGGTCGATGTGGCGGTGGGCATTCTCATCAATGCGCAAGATCAGTTTTTGCTCACCTCGCGCCCGCCAGGCAAAGTCTACGAGGGCTACTGGGAATTTCCAGGGGGCAAGTTGGAGGCGGGTGAAACCGTCGCGCAAGCCTTGACGCGCGAGCTGCACGAGGAGTTGGGACTGAACATTGGCGATGTGCAGTTGTGGCATCAGCAATTGGTGGACTATCCCCACGCTTTGGTGCGGCTGAACTTTTGCAAAGTGCTTGAGTGGCAGGGCGAGCTTGAAATGCGTGAAGGACAGAACTTTGCTTGGCAGTCTTTGCCTGTGCAAGTGGTGCCCGTCTTGCCTGGCACGATACCGGTGTTGGCTTGGCTGGCCGAAGAGCGTGGCTTTGCGGGGGCCACACATTCAAGCTGATTTACTGCAGCTTGGGATCGCCAAAATTTTCTTGATCGGGTGGTGTTTCTTCGGGCACGCGGAAGCTTTCATTGGCCCATGCGCCCAAATCAATGCCTTTGCAACGCTCGCTGCAAAACGGCCGATAGGCATTTTGTGAACTGAACAAACTGGGCCCGCCGCAAGTGGGGCAGGGCACGTGGCGTGGCTTGGACAAGGGCTCGCTCATCGGTGTCTTGCAAAAGGGGTGAGGATTGCTGGCGCGTATTAGGCGCAGAGTGTCATTTCGAAGGGGGTGTCTTCTTTGCTGGCCAACAACTTGCCGTCTTCTTGTTGTTGCATGAGGCGAATGACCACCAGCAAACGGTTGCAGCTGATCTCGGGTGTGAGGTTCAGGCTGTCGTCAATGCGCAGTCGCAACAATTGAAAGTTACGACCTTGCGGTAGATTTTGTTGCAGCTGCCCGCCTGTGGCCATGACCTTTTGGGTGCTGCCCGACTCACGTAACATTTTCAGCATGAGCTGAATGGACGTGGCCAAAGGCGCAAAGTGTTGAGACCACTCGTACAAGTTGGCTTGGCGAGCTGCGGGGGTGTGGTGTTGCCATGCATGGTAGGCCGGCAAATCAAACTCACAGGTGCCACCCGGAATGGCTGTGCGGCTGCGAATGCTGTTGAGGAATTCACTTTCGTTGAGTGCGCTGCCCATCTTGCCAACCATGCTGTTGAGGGTTTCAAAGCGTTGGTCCAATTGCTCGATGATGAGATCGAGTGCTTGCTCGGAAATGGAGGGGTTGCCGCGGTAGGCATTGAGCTGTTGTTTGTGACGCTCAATGTCTTTGAGAATTTCAGATTTAAGTTCGGAGCGTGAAGCCACTTCCATGATTTCAAAAATCGTGGTGAGCGCATAGTGATGGTCCAAAGCCTCGGTACGTTGGCAAAGCTTGTTGAAGCGCGCGAACAAATGTTGCAGGCGCAAATAAGTTCGGATGCGTTCGTTGAGGGGGTATTCGTAAAGTATCACGCTGCGTCTTTCAGTAGCAAGATCATAGCCCGAAGCGGGCCATCATTTCATGCACGGCCGTCTGGAGTTGGTCTAAATCAAGCCCATCGTTGTAGATGACGCCATCGGCACTGGCCAGACGCTTTGCGCGGCTTGCCTGCTGCGCCATGATGGCTTCAATCTCCGGCTGTGACAGTTGGTTGCGGGCCATCACGCGCTGAATTTGGGTATCGGTTTGGCAATCGACCACACAGACCCAGTCCACTTGGCGCCGCCAGCGCTCACCCGACTCGACCAGCAAAGGCACATCGAATACCAGGCATTTTTTGCCAGCTTCTATGGCAGCTTGCGTTTGGGCTTGCAAAGCTTGCGCAACCAAAGGATGGATGATGGCTTCGAGCTGGCGTTTGGTCTGGGGGTTGGAGAAAACCAAGGCCCGCATGGCGTCTCGGTTCATAGCGCCTTCTGGCGTGATGAGGGTTTCGCCAAATTGAGCCAAGATGGCGGGAATGGCCTGGCCACCGGCTTGTGTCAGGGCGCGAGAGATGGCATCTGCGTCCATCACGGCGGCACCTGCTTGCGCCATGAATGCGGCCACGGTGCTTTTGCCGCTGCCAATGCCCCCCGTGAGCCCCAGTCGAACAGGCTGACGCATCAAAGGCTCACACTCCCATGGAAATTCCTAGAAAGAAACATGCGAATCCAGACAGGGCTAAAAAGGGTCCAAAAGCGAAGTGCCCATTGTCACCCAGTTGCCCCCGCATTTTTTGGATGACCCCAAAAATCAGTCCAGAAACCGAAGCCAGCAAGAGCACAGGCAACAAGCTCCAAATGCCGACCCATGCACCCAGTGCGGCCAAAAGCTTGAGGTCGCCTTGGCCCAGGCCTTCTTTGCCACGCCAAGCTGCAAAAGCCCAGCCCACAGCCCACAACATGCCGTAACCCAGCACGGCACCCGAAAGCGCCTGGATGAGGGGCGTGGGGGTGAGTGACATGGCACTGCCAATGAGGCCGACCCACAAGAGGGCCTGCGTGATGACGTCGGGCAGCAGAAAGGTTTCTGCATCGATCCAGGCCAGTGCCAGCAGGGCTGCGGTGAAAAAGCAAGCCATCAGTGCTTGGAACGTCCAACCAAATTGAAACAAGCACAAGGTGAACAGCAGACTGGTGGTGATCTCAATGAGCGGATAGCGCCAAGCAATACGGCCATTGCAATGCCGGCAGCGACCTAAGGAAATCACAAATGACAGCACCGGGATAAGTTCGTACCCATGCAAACGATGCTGACAGAGCGGGCAATGTGACGGCGGTGTGCTGAGGTTGAAGTTGGTTTCTGCAGCCGAAGCTTTGGACGCGTCTGAGGACAGCTCAGTTGGCATGTGGGTGGACAGATCGTTGCCCAAGATCATGAGCGGCAAGCGGTGAATCAGCACATTCACAAAGCTGCCAATGATGAGTCCCAGCGCGGCAAATACCAGCACTTGCAAGTGACTGACCTGCTCAAATTGCGGCAACACCCAGCCCATGGCGCCGGGCGGTGCCAGTAAATTGGGCCATTGCGAAGCGGGCATCAAAAGACTTGTCCTAAATTGAAAATGGGCAAATACAAAGCCACCATCATGCCGCCAATGAGCCCACCCAGAAAAACCATGAGCAAGGGTTCTAACAGGGTGGTGAGTTGAGCGATGTGTTGGTTCAAATCGGCCATCAAGAGCTGTGCGGCTTTTTCGAGCATGGCCGCCAAAGAACCCGTTTCTTCTCCGATGGCGCACATTTGGATCAGCACAGGTGGAAACAGTTTTGATTTTGACATGGCGACGTTCAAACCGCTACCCTCTTGAATGTGCTGCATCAACTTTGCAGTGTGCGCTTGAAGTAGCGCGGATCCCGATGCGGCTGCAGCCGGCTGCAAAGCTTCAGAGATGGGAATGCCTGCTTCCAGCAAGGCCGAAAGTGTCAATGCCCATTTGGCTGAGCGATGACTTTGCATGAGTGGACCCATGAGTGGCAAAGCGCTTGTGGCCGATTCCCAACCCAACCTCACGGTTAGCGAACGGCGATACCCGCGGTGCAAGCCGATTGCTGCGCAGGTTAACAAAGCCAAGCAAGGCAGTCCCCATTGCGAGACCCAGCGGCTAACTTGGATCAACTGCTGTGTAGCCTGTGGCAAGGCAGCGCCCATGCTTTGGAACACCGCTTCAAACAGAGGGACCACCCAAATCAAGATGACGGTTAAAACGCCGCAGGCCACCAGCAAAATGCAGGCAGGGTAAATCAGCGCGTGTTGAACTTTGGCCTTCAATTGCGCATGGGCCTCCAAGGTATTCGCCAAGCGGACCAAGAGCGTGTCCAAAATACCTGCCGACTCACCGGCTTGGAGCAGGCTGCAATACAAACTGTTGAAGGTGTGCGGATGTTTTTGAAAAGCGACATGCAAAGCAGAGCCTGCGCTGACATCTTGCTGTAACTGTTGCAATATTTGCCCCAAGGATTGCCTTGTTTTGCGCGACCCCACAGCACTTTGTCCTAGCAATTGAAAGGCCTGTACCAAAGGAATGCCAGCACTCATCAAGGCCGACCATTGCCGGGTGAAGACAGTCAAAGTTTTGGCGGAAATGCGGTGCAAAGAAACGTGTGCGCTAGGCCTTCGCCTTTCTAAGGCGCGTGCCATGGCTGCTGGGGTGCTCATGCCATGCACTCAGTTTGCGTGAGCACTTCGGCCATCGATGTGATGCCCATGGCGGCTTGAATTAAACCTGCATGTCGAAGCGAGTGGACGCCTTCTTTGTACGCTTGCGTTGCCAATTGAACATGGCTGCTGTCATTTTCAACGCATTGCCGCAAACTGGGGCTCATGGGCATGACTTCAAACAAGCCAATGCGTCCCCAATAGCCTTTGTGACATTGCGAACAACCCTGCGCACTGAAAAAGACAGGTTCAAACGGCAAGTCTTGAAAGGACGTTTGCAGGCCCAATTCGCGCAGGGCTTGAAGCGAGACATGCATGGGTTTTCGGCAATGCAAACACAAACGCCGAATCAGCCTTTGCGCAGAAATGAGGCTGATGCTGGCGGCCAAGTTGTAGGACGCCACGCCCATGTTGCGAAGACGAACCAGTGCGCCTGCGGCATCATTGGTGTGCAACGTGGACATGACCAAATGACCTGTTTGTGAAGCCTTGATGGCGATGTCGGCTGTTTCAGGGTCTCTGATTTCGCCAAGCATGATGACGTCGGGATCTTGTCGGAGGAAGGCTTTGAGTGAACTGGCAAAGTTCAGCCCAATTTGTTCTTTGACATTGACTTGGTTGACGCCATTCAGCTGAATTTCGGAGGGGTCTTCGACAGTGGCGATGTTGATTTCGGGCCGGTTCAAAAGGTGCAGGCAGGCATAAAGTGATTGCGACTTGCCCGAGCCTGTGGGGCCCGTGACCAAAATGAGGCCTTGTGTTTTGTGGATGGCCTCTAGCATGCGCTGCTTTTCCTGGGGACCATAGCCCAAATGGTCAAGATGCAGTTGCGCCATGTCGGTGGCTAAGACCCGAACCACCAACTTCTCGCCAAACAAAGTAGGCAGTGTGCTGACCCTTAAATTCAAGCGTTGCAAATTGCGCAAACCGATTGTCATGCGCCCATCTTGTGGCAATCTTTTTTCTGCAATGTCTAACTTGGCCAGCACCTTGATGCGGGAGGCAATTTGGTCTTTGAATTCGTAGGGGGGTGGCGGAATTTCTTGCAACACGCCATCGATGCGCAAACGGACTCGGTAAAAATTCTCGAAAGGTTCGAAGTGAAGATCGGAGGCGCGCAGTTGGGCTGCTGTTTCCCATGTCTGCTGCAAATAATGAACCACAGGGGCTTCAACTGCAGCCGGTTGGGGATGGGAAAGAGTGTTGTCCATCTGCAAATCATTTCATCATGTCCGGGCAGGTCATGATGCGCGCAAATGGACTTGAAAAACCTAAGCGTTTTTAAATGCAAGAATTTGTGCGGTGGTGTGAAGGCCGACGTGATAACTGCCTTCATTTAACTCACGCTCACCTTGTTTAGAAAATGCCACTTTCAAAGGCTGTATGTCCTGGATGAGTGTGTCTACACCTGGATAGCGGTTAGCTGCAGTGCTTTCGCCGTTCACCTTGGACTCTAGGATGAAAGCGCCGCCCGGTTTCAATGACTGGCCCAAACGTGCATAAAGCCGCTGGCGGATGTCTGCATCAGGTTGTGCAAAGACGCTCACCACCAAGTCCCATGCATTATTTTCTAGCTCAAAGTCTTTCATGTCTGCGACTTCGTAGTTCAGGGTGACTTTGTGCAGGTCGGCCAATGCTTTGGCCTTGTTCAAACCCACGCGCGAGAAATCGACGGCAGTGACTTCAAAACCCATCTTGGCCAAGAACACTGCATTTCGGCCTTCGCCCTCGCACAAAGAAACAGCTTTGCCGAGTTTGACTTGAGGCGCAGCCCATTGCAGGAAATCGTTGGGCGCTTCGCCATAAGCATATGCGGGCGCTTGGAAGCGATCGTCCCAATACGCTGCGCCTTTCATTTCTTTGTTGGACATGGTGTTTCTTTAATCTTGGGAAATCAGTTGAAATGTTTTCATCACGACTTCGCGATCTGCTTTGTCTTGAATTTTTTGGAGACTCTGAAATGCGGCTTGCCTGGAAGCTTTGAATTCAGGTGTCTTGCCGAAAGCAAGAGCTGCCAAAGCATGCACAGTGTGCGTGAATGCCAATTCCCAATCTGGCGTGTCGGCTTTTTCAGTGAAATACATGCGCATGCGTTCTGCATAAGCCCATGCACTGGGTCCCATGTTCATGCGTGCATGCACCAGCGCCAGTAGCATCACGCTGCGCATGTGGTTGATTTCTTTGCCAACCACTCGCCAATGCCATGCCGATGCATGGGCGGTGTCCAAAATTTCAGTGTTCAGGCTGATGTCAGCCAAAGACTCTGACAATGTCCAAGCGGTGTTGTTGGCTTGGATGGCAAAGTACTTGTGCCAACTGTCTGGCAACAGGTTGTCGGGGGTGTTTTGCATTTGAAGTTCCTCAAAGACAAGTCATTTCTGAGTGTGCATGGTACGGTAAGTGTTGCGAGATTACCCACGTCATTGACCAGCCTCTTCAAAAAGCTACTTGGCGCAGGTGACGCTGAGGCAAAATAGATTCACAATGCGGTTCATTGCGGCATGCACAGAGCGCCGTCGATCTACGAGGACTTCATGAAATTTGCAGTGATTTTGGCCATGCTGTTGGCATTCAACGCTTTTGCCAGTGATGCACCTAAAGCGGATGACAAGAAAAAACCGGAGCGTTCTGTGGTGCCCGAGAAAATCACTCGCCCCAAAACAACGCCCGATTCTTTACCTCAACCCGTCGGGAAAAACAGCAACCCGGATGCTTGCCCCAAATTTGAGTACAAAGAAAAGCCAGCCAAAATTGTGTGCTTGCAAAAAGCCGTTGGCGCTGACAAACCCAAACCTGCAGCGCACTGAGCCCTGCAAGATTCAAGTGTCAGCGGTGCTTGTGAAGCTCAGTTAGACAAGCCCACAAAAACGTTTTGCACATCGTCGTTGCCGTCAATGGCCGCTAAGAAGTTTTCAACTTCTTCAAGTTGCTCAGCCGACAGGTTGGCTGGATTGACCGGGTTCTTGGGCTTGTAGCCCAATTTATTCGACAGCACGGTAAAGCCATGGTCTGGCAGTGCTTTGCTGACCAAGTCCAAATCGCTGGGATCCGTGATGAACACGGTCACGCCATCCTCATCAGCTGCTTCAAAATCTTGGGCGCCTGCCTCGATGGCGGCGAGTTCTGCGTCGGCATCTGACTTGGCAGGCTCAGCTTCAATCATGCCCACATGGTCAAAATCCCATGACACGGAACCGGAGGTGCCCAATTGACCTTTGCGAAACAGCACCCGAACTTCGGAGGCTGTGCGGTTCAAGTTGTCTGTGAGGGCCTCCACCATGACAGGTACTTGATGCGGTGCAAAGCCTTCGTAAATGACGCGTTCAAAATTGACGGGGTCACCCAACAAACCAGCGCCTTTTTTGATGGCACGTTCTAAGGTGTCTTTGGGCATGGAGACCTTACGTGCTTGCTCAACAACCAAGCGCAGGCGGGAATTGGCGGCTGGATCGGCGCCACTTTTGGCGGCCATCATGATGTCTTTGGCCAAGCGACCAAACAATTTGCCTCTGGCATCTGCGGCTTGTGCCTTGCCTTTTGCTTTCCACTGCGCGCCCATAGAGGTCTACTTTCTTGCTGGATGTTGAAGCAGCGAGTTTAAATCATGCGCATGGCGGCGATGACCGCAATCTGTTGGGCCGGGTGAATCAATCAGACCGTGATGTCCACATTCCCACCTTTGAGTTTGGGGTTGGCCGCTTCATGTTTGACCACCTCGCGTTTGGCTTCAACCCGCTGCATCTGTTCATGATGCGGGTGATTCTCAGCCTTGGCAGGTCGTTCTTGTTGAATGCGTTGTGGCTCAGGACGACTTTGCGTGGGACGAATCTCAGACATGAATGCTCCTGTAACTCAAATTGAAAGGGGTGGCCGCTAGCAAGACCTCATTGTCAACCCAATTGGCTTGTGGAATCATCCTGCTGATGCCAATCAATTGGAGTTCACCATGAAAATCTTGATTTATTTGTTCTTGGGACTGGGTCAATTTGTGATTCAAACGGCATGGGCCAATGATGCGGCATGTTTTTCCATTCACGACCCAGACAGAAAAAATGTGTGTTTGGCCATGTCCAAAAAACAAAATTCTTACTGCTATTCGGTCAAGGACCACGACACCAAGAACATGTGCCTGGCCAATGTCATGGCCCAGCAAAGTTATTGTCACAGCATCAAGTCGCATGACATGAAGCAACAATGCTTGGCGCAAGTGAAATAGGGCCCTGATAGCTAAAGTTTCTGTAAAGATTTACCAGAGGATTGTTGGCACGATTATAATAATATGCTTATACATTCAATAAGCATATTGCTCGTGCACATTTTGACTGAAGCCGAAAATCGCATCGTGGACAAACTTCGTTTGGCTTACTATGACGTCGTGCCTGCAGATCTCAGAACTTTTTGCTCTTTAACGTCGCGCATATCCAAACATGTCTTGGATAAATTTGGCATTGGCAACGAGTTGATGTCCTGCCAGCTTTGGTATACCAATCAAACGCAAAACTACGTGGTTGGATTTTTGGACCAGCAAGAGCCAAGCAGTGAGTGGAACGGCCATGTCGTTTGTCGTGCAGGCAACGTCATCATCGACGCGGCTACTCAAAACCTCGAGGTGAAACTGGGCGTACCAGTACCTTGGGTGGTGGTGGCCAGACGCTTTTTGGTCACCACGCAATTGATTTCTAGGGCAAGACTCGACAACAATGCCATGCTGGAATGGTTTTATCCTCCTGCCAATATGGACACCAACCCGCCTGTTGAGCCCGTTGCACTGGTCGAGCAGTATGGCAACTTGTTGTACGAGCGCATCGCCCATTCACCCACATGAGCTTTCCCAAAAAAATCTTGGTCATTGCCGTCTCGGCAGTTTTGTATTACGCGTCGCTTTGGTTCAATGAGCTGATCTGGGGGCAGACGGAGTTTTCTTTCGATGTGCATTGGGTCTTTTTTCCAAGTGGCATCCGTTTCATTTTGGTTTTGTTGGCGCTTGAATCGGGCGCGGTTGGCATTGCCGTGGGCGGCATGCTTTGGAACTTTCAAGATCATCCCGACTTGGGGATTGAATTCGCATTGATCACTGGTGTGATTGCTGGCCTGTCACCTGTCATTGCCCGCATGCTGAGCATCAAATTTTTGGATCTGGATCCGGAATTTAAAGTTGTTTCCCCGCTAACCCTGTTGAAAATATCCATGCTTTTCGCTACCCTTAGCGCGCTTTTGCATCAAATTTGGTTTTTCTCCCAAGGATTGACTGAACATTTTCCGATGAGTTTTGGGGTGATGGCCATGAGCAACTTGGCTGGCACTTGGCTTGTCTTGATGATTTTCAAGCTGCTGTTACAAAGCACGGCAAAGCCACCATCAGGTTCGGATTCCTAAGCAGTTTTTTCGTCATCTTCCCCTACAACCAGAGCAACCCATCATGAATCAAATTTACCTGCGCTACTTGGTGTTGGCGGAAGCATTGCGTAAATCCAACATTGATCTTTCTGGCATCGACGATGTGGGCAAAAAATTGTTGGAAGCCATTGCCATCCGAAGCGCACAAGGTCAACCCTTGGTGGTCACCCAAACCATGGAGCTGAGTGACATTGCCAGCCCCGCCACCATCCATCGCCGTATTGGCATTTTGCTGAAGGCAGGACTCATCCAAGTGCAGCAAACCGAGCAGAATCAAAAAATCAAATTTTTGGTGCCCACCCAAATGAGCATCGATTATTTTGACAAGCTTGGTAAGCTCATGACCTCTGCCATGCGCACTTAAGAGCCCTGCACATTACAAGGCCTGCAACACATGTTCGTACGTGAAGGGCGGTGTTATCAATTTTGGGTTCAATCGAGTAAATCTCATGCCGCAAGCTTTGCCTACCTTTGACGATGTAATCGCTGCCGCTGCGCGGCTAGAAGGCATTGCGCACAAGACACCTGTTTTGCAGTCCAGTACCCTGAATGAACAGCTACAAGCCAAGGTTTTCATCAAATGTGAAAACTTTCAGCGCATGGGGGCCTTCAAGTTTCGAGGGGGCTTCAATGCTTTGGCCAAACTCAACGAGGTGCAGCGCAAAGCCGGCGTGGTGGCTTATTCCTCAGGCAATCATGCCCAAGCGGTGGCCTTGTCTGCCCGTATCCTGAACATCCCAGCCACCATCTTCATGCCGCATGATGCGTCGCCTGCCAAGCTGGCGGCC
Organism: Limnohabitans sp. 103DPR2; assembly: GCF_001412575.1. NCBI lineage: Bacteria > Pseudomonadati > Pseudomonadota > Betaproteobacteria > Burkholderiales > Comamonadaceae > Limnohabitans > Limnohabitans sp. 103DPR2. Next base: position 794,989 of record NZ_CP011834.1, read on the forward strand.
ACCCAAGGCTATGGCGCTACGGTCATTGGTTACGATCGCTATTCAGAAGATGCCAGCGCCAAAGCAATGCAATTGGCACAAGAAAAAGGCCTCACCTTCATTCCACCCTTTGACCACGCCGATGTGTTGGCAGGGCAGGGCACGGCAGCCTTGGAGTTGTTTGACGAAGTGGGCGAGCTCGATGCTTTGTTTGTGTGCCTAGGGGGCGGTGGCTTGCTCAGTGGCAGCGCCTTGGCGACCAGAGCGCGCTCACCCTTGTGCAAAATTTACGGTGTCGAACCCGAGGCAGGCAATGACACCCAACAATCTTTTCGCAAAGGTGAGCGCGTCAAAATTCCAACGCCGATCACCATTGCGGATGGCGCTCAAACCCCGATGGTGGGCGCCATCACCTTTGAAATCATCAAAGCCTTGGTCGATGACATTCACACAGTGACCGATGCGCAGTTGATTGCGGCCATGCGCTTTTATGCAGAGCGCATGAAGATGGTGATCGAGCCCACTGGCTGTTTGTCTTTGGCTGCCGCCATTCAGGCGGCACCCTCCTTGAAAGGTCAGCGCGTGGGCGTCATCATCAGTGGCGGCAATGTGGACCTGGCCCGATTTGCACAGTTACTGGCAACACTCCCATGACACGCCAACCCTATTTGCAATCTTCACTGTTTGCCTTCAGTGTGACTTTGGGAATGACATGGGGCATGTCACTGCTGGCGCAGGCGCAGTCCACCCCAACTGCGTCACCCCTTGTCAGTGTCAATTCAGTGGGCATGAAATTCGTGCGCATTCCTGCTGGCGAATTCATGATGGGCAGCAACGAGACCGTGGCGTCCTTGCAAGCTGACTTTCCTCAGTTGGAAGTCAAACGACTCGACGAGCTGTCGGATGAGATGCCTTTGCACCTCGTCAAAATTTCTCGTGCATTTGACCTCGGCCAAACAGAAGTCACACGGGCTCAGTTTGAACAGTTTTTGAACCTGTCTGGGTACGTGCCCGAATCTGTTCGCGACAAAACCGGTGGCTATGGTTACAGCGTCCAGCACGATCGCAACCGACCCGAAAAAGCCGATGCGTTTGCAGGCAGAGACCCGGCCTACAGTTGGAAAACGCCAGGCTTTGAACAAGCCAACGACCACCCCGTAGTCAACATCACTTGGCACGATGCCATGGCCATGGCCAAGTGGCTTTCGCAAAAAGAAGGCGTGACGTATCGACTGCCTACCGAGGCCGAATGGGAGTACGCCTGTAAAGCTGGAACGCAGACGCGTTTTCCACATGGCAATGATCCGCAAACCTTGACGAAGTGGGCCAATCTGTTTGACGCAGCGGCTACCCCGCATTGGCAGCGCTGGCAAGACAAAGCTTTGCCAGGCAACGACGGCCATGCCTTCACCTCACCAGTGGCCAGTTACCCGCCCAATGCCTTTGGTTTGTACGACATGGTCGGCAATGCCTGGGAATGGGTGAGCGACCATTACGCAGAAAATTACTACAAGACCTCACCTGCCATCGACCCGCAAGGCCCCGACGCGGGTCATCTCAAAGTTCGAAGAGGTGGGTCTTGGCACACATGGCCCATTTATGCGCGTTGCAGTTATCGCAACATCAATGCGCCAGACAGCCGCTACACATTGCTGGGCATGCGACTCTTGCGTGAAGTGGCGCCTTAAAGCGAACCTCGAAAGCTCAGGTTCGGCGCACCAGCAGTTGGGACGCTAGCCCGATCAAGGCTTCTTTGTACGGGCCGTCAGGCAATTGTTGTGCGGCGTTGATGGCGCGCTGCGCTTCTGACATGGCGGCTTGGCGGCTGCCATCCAAGGCGCCTGTCTCGCGAACAATGGCAATCACTTGGCTCAACTGGTCCACAGAGCCGGTTTCAATGGCTTTTTGAACCAACTCTTTTTGAGCAGGTGTGCCGCGTTGCATGGCCAAAATCAAGGGCAGAGTGGCTTTGCCTTCCCGCAGGTCATCGCCCAAGTTCTTGCCCATTTCAGCCGCGTTGCCCTCGTAGTCCAGCACATCGTCGATGACTTGGAATGCGGTGCCAAGGGCTTGGCCATATTCAGCACAGGCCTCTTCGAGTTGAGGCGATGTTTGGGCCAAGATGGCGGCCAAGCGCGAGCTGGCTTCAAACAATTTGGCGGTTTTAGAGCGAATCACGCGCAAATAGGCTTCTTCGTCCAAGGAGGCGTCGTGCATGTTCATCAATTGCAGCACTTCGCCCTCCGCAATCACATTGGTGGCATCGGCCAAGACTTGCATGATGCGCATGCTGCCGACATCGACCATCATTTGAAAGGCGCGCGAATACAAAAAGTCGCCCACCAGCACGCTGGCGGGGTTGCCAAAGCGCTCATTGGCCGTGGGCCTGCCGCGGCGCAGGGTGGACTCGTCCACCACATCGTCATGGAGCAAGGTGGCGGTATGGATGAACTCCACCACGGCTGCCAGGCTGTACTTATGGTGTTCTTGGTAATTCAAGGCGCCGCTCGTGAGCAGCAAAATGACTGGGCGCAATCGCTTGCCGCCAGCCGAAATAATGTACTGAGCCACTTGACCTACCAATGGCACACCGGAGCTCAGGCGGTCGGCAATGACCTCATCGACCTTGGCCATGTCTTGGGCCACCAGGGCCAAAGCGGAGGCTGGGGAGGCTGATTCAGAGGACGCAGTGGTAGACAAAATGGCTTCACTCAACAGGGTGTCAGGACGGGGTGTTGGGGCCAGAATGAAGTAAATCACGGGTTTTCCCGAGTTTGAGCCCCAATTTCCGGTTCCAAGCTGATTATAGAGAGCGAAAAAGCCTGACTTGACTGAACAGGCCAGCTTCTGATCTAGGGGGCTTGGCAAGTCCCAAAAGTCCGTGCTAAAATCCGCGGTTCCTTAGGGTTCGTCCTAGGAAACTTCCAATTAAGAGGTCATTATGTACGCGGTCATAAAAACCGGCGGCAAACAGTATCGTGTTGCTGCTGGCGAAAAAATTAAAGTAGAACAGATTGCTGCGGACGTGGGCCAGGAAATCGTGATCGACCAGGTTCTGGCAGTCGGCAACGGCGCAGATCTGAAGGTTGGCACGCCCCTGGTGTCCGGCGCCACTGTTAAAGCCACTGTGTTGGCACACGGCAAGCACGACAAAGTGCACATCTTCAAGATGCGCCGTCGCAAGCACTATCAAAAACGTCAAGGTCACCGTCAGCAGTACACAGAACTGCAAATCGGTGCGATTGCAGGCTAAGGAGCTTAGGTCATGGCACAGAAAAAAGGCGGCGGCTCTACGCGAAACGGGCGCGATTCAAAGCCCAAAATGCTCGGCGTGAAAGCTTTCGGTGGTGAACTCATCAGCGCAGGCTCTATCATTGTTCGTCAACGTGGCACCAAGTTCCATGCTGGCACCAATGTTGGCGTGGGCAAAGACCACACATTGTTCGCTTTGGTTGACGGCCACGTGTCGTTCGGCACAAAGGGTGCTCTGAACAAGCAAATGGTGAATGTGACTGCTGCCTAAACAGCGTCAGCCATTGCGCAAAGAGCCCCGCCGAGTCGGGGCTTTTTTGTTCCAGAGCTCCTCGTTAAAAAGATAAACTGGAATACTAACCGGATCGATCATGAAATTTGTTGACGAAGCCTACATTGACATCGCCGCGGGCGATGGCGGGAACGGCTGCGTCTCGTTCCGGCACGAGAAGTACAAAGAGTTTGGCGGCCCCAATGGCGGCGACGGTGGCCGCGGTGGTCACGTCTTCGCTGTGGCCGACCCCAACCTCAACACCTTGGTGGACTACCGTTACTCACGCCGTCATGAGGCCAAGCGTGGCCAACACGGCATGGGCTCCGACATGTTCGGTGCCATGGGTGACGATGTCACTTTGAAAATGCCTGTGGGCACCATCATCACTGACGCCGAAACCGGCGAGGTGTTGTATGAGTTGCTCAAGCCGGGCGAGGTCATCATGATTGCCAAAGGCGGCGATGGTGGATTTGGCAACATGCGCTTTAAGAGCGCCATCAACCGCGCACCACGGCAAAAAACACCTGGCTGGCCCGGTGAGAAAAAAGAACTGAAGCTCGAATTGAAGGTGCTGGCCGATGTCGGTTTGTTGGGCATGCCCAATGCGGGCAAGTCCACGCTGATTGCCGCTATCTCCAATGCGCGCCCCAAAATTGCCGACTATCCCTTTACCACCTTGCATCCTAATTTAGGTGTGGTCCGTGTGGGCCCCGAGCAAAGCTTTGTGGTGGCCGATGTACCAGGCCTCATTGAAGGCGCATCCGATGGCGCAGGATTGGGCCATTTGTTCTTACGCCATTTGCAGCGCACGCGTTTGCTCTTGCACATCATTGACTTTGCACCGTTTGACGAAGCCGTCGATCCAGTAGCGCAGGCCAAAGCCATTGTGGGCGAACTCAAGAAATACGACAAAGCCTTGTATGACAAACCACGTTGGTTGGTGCTCAACAAGCTGGACATGGTGCCTGAAGATGAGCGCGAAGCCCGCGTCAAAGATTTCATCAAGCGCTTCAAATACAAAGGACCTGTGTTTGAAATTTCTGCGCTCACCCGTGAAGGTTGTGAGCCTTTGATCAAGACCATTTTCCAGCACATCAAAGCCCAACAGGTGCAAGAGCAAGAGCCGGTTTATGTGGACCCGCGCTTTGTGGAAGAGCCTCCCAAGGATTGAGATGTCCGTGCTGCCACGGAACTTATTGCACTTTTAAAAATCATGAGTCAACCCTTCTCGTCCACCGTTCTGCGCGATGCGTGCCGCATCGTGGTGAAGGTTGGCTCCAGCTTGGTCACCAATGAAGGCCGCGGTCTTGATGAAGCCGCCATTGGCGAATGGTGCCGGCAAATGGCTTTGCTGGCGCAAGATGGCCGGGAAGTCATCATGGTTTCAAGTGGTGCCATTGCCGAAGGCATGAAGCGTTTGGGATGGGCCACTCGCCCGCAAGAAATTCATGCCTTGCAAGCTGCTGCGGCAGTGGGGCAAATGGGTTTGGCCCAAATGTACGAAACCAAATTGCGTCAAAACGGTTTAGGCAGTGCGCAGGTTTTGCTCACGCATGCCGACCTGGCCGATCGCGAACGTTATTTGAACGCCCGTTCCACCTTGCTCACATTGCTGCAACACAAAGTGCTGCCTGTGATCAACGAAAACGACACGGTGGTCAACGATGAAATCAAGTTTGGCGACAACGACACTTTGGGTGCACTGGTGGCCAACTTGGTCGAAGCCGATGCCTTGGTCATCCTGACCGATCAAAAAGGTTTGTACACCGCCGATCCTCGCAAAAATCCTGCGGCTGAATTTGTGCACGAAGCGCGTGCGGGTGACCCAGCGCTAGAGGCCATGGCCGGTGGTGTGGGCTCCAGCATTGGCAGTGGCGGCATGATCACCAAAATTTTAGCGGCCAAGCGTGCTGCGGGTTCCGGCGCATCGACCGTCATTGCATGGGGTCGTGAACCCGATGCGCTGATTCGCTTGTGCAAAGGCGAAGCCATTGGCACTTTGCTGGTGGCGCAAACCCAAAAGCAGCAAGCGCGCAAACAATGGATGGCCGACCACTTGCAATTGCGCGGAGCTGTCACTGTCGATCCAGGCGCTGCCTCTAAATTGCAGGCAGAAGGCAAAAGCTTATTGGCCATTGGCATGACCCAGGTGGAAGGTGATTTTTCTCGCGGCGACGTCATTGCCATTCGCGATGTGAGCGGTTTGGAAATTGCCCGTGGTTTGGCCAACTACGCCAGTGCAGAAGCCCGCTTAATTTGCCGCAAACCCTCTAGCGAATTTGAAGGCTTGCTGGGCTACATTGCAGAGCCTGAGTTTGTTCACCGTGACAATCTGATCTTGACGCGCTAAGCGATTCAAGCATTCACAAAAAAGGGGCTTTGAAGCCCCTTTTTCATTGCCCGTCTGAGGGCGGTTTGTTTAAGCTGTTTTGGGGATCAGGGTCAAAACTGCCGCCCGGTGGCAGCTCCATGCGAATTTGGGTTTGCATGAAGCCAAATTGAACCGTTAAGGACGCTTCGTGCTTGGGCGAATTGGATGTTGAGCCCTCTGAGTTGTCTTGTCGGGGCCTGGCTGGGCCGCGGTAAGACCGCCCACGGTTGTCGTAGCGTGGCAAGAACCTGGAAAGCTCTGTGAGGGCCATTTCATAGACGCCCCGTTTGAACTCCACCACCACATCGAGCGGTACCCAGAAGTCATTCCAACGCCAAGCGTCAAACTCGGGGTGGCTGGTGGCGCGCAAGTTGATGTTCCAGTCGGGTTCAACCAGCTGGAGTAAATACCAAATTTGCTTTTGGCCCTTGTAATGGCCCCTGGCATCGCGCCGGATGAAACGATCCGGCACTTCATAGCGCAACCAATCTCGGGTTCGGGCCACGATGCGCACATGCTCCGGCAGGAGTCCCACTTCTTCGTGCAGTTCTCGAAACATGGCCTGCTCGGGGCTTTCGCCTCGATCAATGCCGCCTTGCGGAAACTGCCAGCTGTGAGTCCGGATGCGCTTGCCCCAGAACACCTGATTTTTCTGGTTGAGCAGAATGATGCCGACGTTAGGCCGAAAGCCTTCGCGGTCAAGCATAATCAAACCCCAAATTTTTAAACTGTGTCCATTATGCACGGACAGATCCGTGCAGCATTGGGACTCACCCTGAGAACGCTTGGAATTAGCCCATGAAAGCCAGTCAATTTTTAATTTCCACCCTGAAAGAGGCGCCTGCTGATGCCGAGGTGGTCAGTCATCAACTGATGATGCGCGCCGGCATGATCAAACGCTTGGGCGCTGGCATCTACAACTACATGCCCATGGGCCTGCGCGTGATTCGCAAAGTGGAAGCCATCGTGCGCGAGGAAATGAACCGCGCTGGCGCCATTGAAATGACCATGCCTGTGGTGCAACCTGCCGAGCTATGGCAAGAGACGGGTCGCTTTGAAAAGATGGGCCCTGAGCTGCTCCGCATCAAGGACCGTCATGGCCGTGACTTTGTGGTGCAGCCCACCAGCGAAGAAGTGATCACCGATGTGGCACGTCAAGAGTTGCGCAGCTACAAGCAATTGCCCAAGAACTTCTACCAAATTCAAACCAAATTCCGTGACGAGCGCCGTCCCCGTTTTGGTTTGATGCGTGGCCGTGAGTTCATCATGAAAGATGCCTACAGCTTTGATCGCGACCAAGTGTCTGCCAAGCAAAGCTACAAGATCATGGCGGATGCTTACCGCAAAATCTTTGACCGCTTTGGTTTGAGCTACCGCGCTGTGGCCGCCGACAGCGGCGCCATTGGTGGCGATTTGAGCGAAGAGTTTCAAGTGATTGCCGCCACGGGCGAAGACGCCATCGTGTATTGCCCCAACAGCGACTACGCAGCCAACATGGAAAAGGCTGAGGCCTTGGCGCCTGCGCACGCACGGCCTGCGGCATCCAAACCTCAAACCCTCACACCCACACCGGGCAAGAGCACTTGCGACGATGTGGCGGCATTGTTGAATGTGCCTTTGACCACCACCGTCAAGTCGCTGGTTTTGGCCACTGACGAAACAGATGATCAGGGCAACATCAAGGCCTCCAAAGTTTGGTTGTTGTTGCTGCGCGGTGACCACGACATGAACGAAGTCAAAGTCGCCAAATTGCCAGGCTTGAATGCGGGCTTCCGTTTTGCCACTTTGACAGAAATTGACGAACACTTTGGCTGCAAGCCTGGTTACTTAGGCCCCTTGAATTTGAAGAAGCCCTTGAATGTGGTGGCCGACCGTGAAGTGGCCGTCATGGCCGATTGGATTTGTGGCGCCAACCAAGTCGATCACCACATCACCGGTGTGAACTGGGGCCGTGACTTGCCAGAACCCATGATGGTGGCCGACTTGCGCAACGTGGTGGCCGGCGACGCATCGCCAGATGGCAAAGGTCCTTTGGCCATCGAGCGAGGCATTGAAGTGGGTCATGTGTTTTATTTAGGCACCAAGTACAGCCAAGCCATGAACGCTACGTTCTTGGACGAAAACGGCAAACCTCAATTCTTGGAAATGGGTTGCTACGGCATTGGTGTGACGCGTTTGCCTGCGGCAGCCATTGAACAAAACCACGATGCCAAAGGCATCATTTGGCCCGACGCCATTGCGCCTTTCACCGTGGTCATTTGCCCCATTGGCGCCGACCGCAGCCCCGATGTCAAAGCAGCTTCAGAGAAGCTCTATGCCGACCTGATGGCTGCGGGTGTGGATGTGCTGTTGGACGATCGCGGCGAGCGCCCAGGCGCCATGTTTGCCGACTGGGAACTGATCGGTGTACCGCACCGCGTCACCCTGGGCGACCGTGGCTTGAAAGAAGGCAAAGTGGAATACCAACATCGCCGCGATGAAGCCGCCACCGCTGTGGCGCCTGCCGACATTGCCGCGTTTGTCTTGGCCAAACTCGGCAAGTGACATTGACACCCTGAGGAGCTGGCGCATGAATTTGCACAGACGCAAATCCTTGCGCCAAGTTTTACAGGCAAGTATTGCCGCACAAACCCTTCAATGGGTGGGTTGGATGACCCTGCTGATGCCTTTGGCCAAAGCGGGTAATCAAGCGGAAGAGGTGCTTTCAGATTCTGTTCGGACTGCCCTCAGTCAAGCTGTTCAGCAAAGTGGACCGCCCGATCCCGTTCTGCCGACTGCACAGGCGAAGCAGCAGTTCAATGCATGGCGCAGTGCTACGTCGCGAATTCTGAGCAAATGGATGGACCATCCAGACGATCGGCAAGAATTTCTCAACACCCTTTGGTATGAAGCGCGCCGGGCTGGCTTGTCTTTGTCTTTGGTGTTGGGACTGATTGAGGTGGAAAGCGCGTTCAGAAAATACGCCATTTCCAGCGCAGGTGCCAGGGGGTTCATGCAGGTGATGCCCTTTTGGGTGCGCAGCATCGGCGATGGCAACGAAAGTGCCTTGTTTCACACGCAAACCCAACTTCGCTTTGGCTGTGTCATCTTGCGCCACATGTTGGAACGAGAAAACGGCAATTTGTTTTTCGCTTTAGGTCGTTACAACGGCAGCCGGGGACAAGCTGCTTATCCTCAAGCGGTTTTGGCTGCACAAAAAAAATGGCTTCAACCGGTAGATTGAAGCCAAGCTGATCAAGCTTCAACAAGAAGCTTGAAAAATAAAGGTGCGTTTATTCTTTGGGTGTAGTGCCCAAAACTTGAACCATCTCACCAGATTCGTACATCTCCATCATGATGTCGGAGCCGCCAATGAACTCGCCTTTGACGTAAAGCTGAGGAATGGTGGGCCAGTTGCTGTATTCCTTGATGCCTTGGCGAATTTCCGCATCGTCTAGCACGTTGACTGTTTTGACAGTCTTGGTGTCCACACCGCAGGCTTTCAAAATTTGAATAGCGCGGCCGGAGAATCCGCACATGGGGAAACTGGCGCTGCCTTTCATGAACAGCACAACGTCGTTGTGTTTGACCAAATCATCAATGCGGGCTTGTGTATCGCTCATAGGAATCCTCGTTGTCTTTCCGGTGTCTTCAATGGGGGTGATTATTTCATGTTGAAAGGGCTTGCGCTGTTTAGGGTCTATTTTTGCCCGCCAGAACACCGCTCGATCCCAGCCAAGTCCTTTTTGGACTGAACTTGCTTGTAACCTACCGCCTCAAGCAAGGCGCGAACTTGAGGTGCTTGCTGCCACCCGTGTTCTAACAGCAACCAACCCCCTGGCACCAGGTGCGACTGGGCATTTTGCACAATGTTCCGAATATCTGCCAGGCCATCGTCGCCGCTCACCAGGGCCTCTAAAGGCTCGTGATGCAGGTGGGCCAGGTGCGGGTCTTGCGCTTCAATGTAGGGGGGGTTGGAAGCGATCACGTCAAACTCACCAGTGACTTGGCTGAACCAATCACTTTGCAGGAAACTCACGTCCAAGGCTAAATTTTGAGCGTTGTGCTTCGCCACATTCAATGCATCGGTGCTGGTATCCACCGCGGTCACTTGCGCATCCTTGTGCTGCGATTGAAGGGCCAGTGCAATGGCGCCACTGCCTGTGCCTAAATCTAAGTAGCGCGTCGCCTTGAAAGATTGTCCGCATGCCAAGGCCCATTCCACCAAGACTTCGGTATCGTCCCTAGGGTCCAGAACACGCTTGTCGATGTGAAGTGTCAAGCCAAAGAATTCTTTTTGCCCCACGATGTAGGCCACGGGTTCATGCTGCAGTCGGCGTTGCGCATAGGACTTCAAAGCATCCACTTGATCCGCTTGCACTTCGTCCGTGTCATGGGCTAACAGCCAAGCACGGTCATGCAGTGGACGACCCAAAGCATGAAGCAATAAAAGCTGCGCTTCCAATCGGGGCAAGCCCAAGACTTGCGCATGTTGCAAACATTGCAAAACGTTCATGAGGGCAAACTCGATTCCAGCTCTGCCAATTGCTCTGCTTGCCGTGCATTTTGCAAAGCTTGGGTGACTTCTTCCAAATCACCTTCCATGATGAAACTCAGCTTGTACAAGGTAAGGTTGATGCGGTGATCTGTCAGACGACCTTGGGGGAAGTTGTAGGTGCGAATGCGATCGGACCGGTCGCCACTGCCAATCAAGCCCTTGCGCAGCGCTGCATCTTTTGCGGCGCGTTCGCTGCGTTCTTTGTCTTGAATGCGTGCCGACAGTACCTGCATGGCCTTGGCCTTGTTGCGGTGTTGGCTCCGATCGTCTTGGCACTCGGCCACGATGCCCGTGGGAATGTGGGTGATGCGCACGGCGGAGTCGGTCTTGTTGATGTGCTGACCGCCTGCACCGCTGGCGCGGTAAGTGTCAATGCGCAAGTCGGCCGGGTTGATGGTCACAGCCTGGGCTTCGTCGGGTTCAGCCAACACAGCCACGGTGCAAGCACTGGTGTGAATACGACCTTGTGTTTCGGTGGCAGGCACGCGCTGCACACGATGGCCGCCCGATTCAAAACGCAAGCTGCCAAACACGTTGTCACCCTCGATGCGAATCACGACCTCTTTGTAGCCACCCAATTCACTTGGCGAGTCGGACATGATCTCGGTCCGCCAGCCTTTGCGCTCACAAAATTTGGTGTACATGCGCAGTAGATCGCCTGCAAACAAAGCGGATTCATCCCCACCAGTGCCGGCGCGAATTTCTAAGTAGGCAGGACGAGCGTCGTCAGGGTCTTTGGGCAGCAGCATGCGCTGCAATTCAATTTCCAATTCCGCCATTTCTTGGGTGGCACTTTGAATTTCTTCATCGGCCATGGCTTTCATGTCGGCGTCTTCAGCACTGCTTGCCGCCAAGACATGCCCGGCTTCCAAATCCTGGCTGCGCTCTTGGTAGCGTGCATAGCGTTTTGCGACAGCGCTCACATCGGCATGTTCACGGGACAACTTCAAAAACTGGTTCATGTCCGCCATGATGTCTTCGCGCGACAGCAAAAAATCCAGCTCCTCAAGGCGCTGGGCATATCGCTCAAGTTGATGACGTAAAAAGGGTTTCATGACACTTGGAAGAAAGAGAGACAAGGCATTGAGAAAGTCTCAATGCGGCGAAGGCAAGCTTGAGCTTCGCTAGCGCTCTTTGCGCAAGAACATGCGCTGCACAGCATGCACAGCGTGGGGCATGTGTTCTGGATCGGCTTCGCGCAATTCCGCCATGGCGCCGTGCAACATTTTTTGGGTCAGACCGCGTGAGAAGGCTTCCAGCACTTTCTCGGGATCTTCGCCTTTGGCCAAGAGCTTGCGAGCGCGAGCCATTTCTGCTTCGCGCCATTGATCGGCTTGAGCGTTCAGCTGTTGGATGAGCGGCACGCTGCCGCGTTGCACCATCCAGTGCATGAAACTTTGCACGCCCGCATCAATGATGACTTCGGCTTCGGCAACCGCAGCTTGACGGTGCGCTTGGCCAGTTTGGATAACACTGGCCAAGTCGTCGACGGTGTAGAGGTAGACGTCTTCCAATGATTTCACTTCAGGCTCGATGTCGCGTGGTACGGCCAAGTCGACCATGAACATAGGGCGGTTGCGGCGTTTTTTAAGGGCACGTTCAACGGCGCCTAAGCCAATCAAGGGCAGGGTGCTGGCCGTGCAACTGATGACGGCATCAAACTCATGCAAGCGGTCTGGCAACTCAGAGAGGCGCATCACTTCGGCGCCAAATTGCGCGGCCAATTTTTCACCGCGGTCCATGCTGCGGTTGGCGATCGCCATGCTGCGTGGATTTTTGGCCGCAAAGTGAGTGACCACCAGTTCGATCATTTCACCCGCACCGACAAACAACACCTTGATTTTGGACAGGTCCTCAAACAATTGACCTGCCAATCGCACTGCGGCAGCAGACATGCTGATGGAGTGCGCGCCAATCTCGGTGGTGGTGCGAACTTCTTTGGCCACCGCAAAACTGCGCTGAAACAGTTGATTCAAGGTGCTGCCCAAAGCGCCAGCCTCATCGGCTGCGCGAACTGCATCTTTCAATTGACCCAAAATTTGGGCTTCACCCAAGACCATCGAGTCAAGACCACTGGCCACCCGAAAAGCATGCCGAGCGACATGACCTTCTTCGAGCAAGTAGGTGTGATGACGAAGTTCATGAACCGACACGCCGCCTGTTTGGGCCAGCCACTTTAAAGTGTCCTCAATGGCCAGTTGATCTGCGGCACAATAAATTTCTGTGCGATTGCAAGTTGAGAGAATGGCGGCTTCGGGTTGCTGTTGGGTTTGGGCAGCCAAGTTGCCGCGCAATTGGTGCAAAGTGGGGGGCAATTGGTCCATGGCAAACGCAAACCGCCCGCGCAAATCGAGCGGGGCTGTTGTGTGGTTTAACCCCAATGCCCAAACTGCCATACTTGGATTATAAAACTTTGAGTTGTAAGAAAGATTTCAATGAATTGGGACGATGTCTTCTGGCATGTGATGAATTTTGCGCTTCCCGCGTGGGTGTTGTCGCTGGGCATCACAGCCTGGGGCTCATTTCAATTCAGGCGCCAAGCCCAAATTCGCTGGATTTGGCGTTGCTTGCTCAATGTACTGGCCGGCACGTGCGTGTTGGTGGCGGGCCTGGTGATCACGGGCAACGACGGCAAAATGGCCACTTATGGGGCCCTGGTGTTGGTTTGCGCCACGCTGGAGTGGCTGATGCAAATGCGCTTTAAGCGGCAGGGCTGAAGACATCAACCCGGTCTGTGATGATGCCGTCAGTCCCCAGTTGCAGCAGATGTTCGGCCACCCATTCGTCGTTCACGGTGTAACTCAGGCACTTCATGCCCGCGTCATGAACGGCTTTGACTGTTTCAGGTGTCCACAAGGCGTACAAGCACACCACGGCGCAACACTCTAAAGCTTTGGCTGTGTCTAGCCAGCCCTCAGAAAGGCTATTGAGCAACAAGCCACGCGGTAAATGAGGTGCAGTTTTAAAAGCGCCCTTCAGCGATTCCACTTGAAAAGACGTGAGCAAGGGCGGTACGGCTTCGTGCTGCCAAATCTGGGCTGCCTCACGAGCCACCACTTCACCTGTTTTGTATTCAATGCCCGGCGTGGGTTTGATTTCGATGTTCAAGAAGTAGCGATTGCGAATGCAAAACTGCGCCACATTGGCCAACGTAGGCAGGGGCTCGCCACTGAAATTTCTGGAGTGCCAACTGCCTGCGTCCAACTGCGAGAGTTGTTGCCAGTTCAGTTCGCCGCCAATGCCATGGCCATTGGTGGTGCGATGCAGCGTGGCGTCGTGCATTAAAAACACCACATCGTCTGCGCTCAGTTTGGCATCGCATTCGAACATGCGGTAGCCATGTTCAGCGCCTTTGCGAAAGGCTGCCAAGGTGTTCTCAGGGGCGAGTGTGCCTGCCCCGCGGTGGGCAACCCAGCGCGGATAAGGCCAAGGGCGAGCGCTGTGTGGGGTCACAAACGTTTTCCTGTTTCGGCGTTGAAGTGGTGCAAACAGCCTTCTTTGGGCCTTGCATAAAAGATTTGGCCTGCAGCGGGTGCAGCCAAGCTGGCGTCTAAGCGCAGTGTGAGTGTTTCGGTGCCTAGGTGCGCATGCACCAAGCGTTCGGCGCCCAGCAATTCCACCGTGTCCACTTTCAATTCCCAGCCCGCGCTACTGAGCTCTAGATGCTCAGGTCGAATGCCTAAAATTTGTCCAGCCGCAAGTCCGGGAGCTTGCTTGAGCAAGTTCATTGGCGGTGAGCCGATGAAGCTGGCCACAAAGGTACTGGCAGGTCGGTTGTAAACCTCTTCGGGTGTACCAAACTGTTCCATCACGCCGCCGTTCATCACAATCATGCGCTGTGCCAGGGTCATGGCTTCCACTTGATCATGCGTCACAAACAAAGACGTGATGCCCAACTCGCGGTGCAGCTTTTGAATTTCCAGCCGCGTTTGAGCACGCAGTTTGGCGTCAAGGTTGGACAAAGGCTCGTCAAATAAAAACACTTGCGGCTGGCGCACGATGGCGCGGCCCATGGCCACACGCTGGCGTTGGCCGCCAGACAGTTCACGGGGTTTGCGTTGCAGCAAGTGGCCCAACTCCAAAATACCCGCCGCTTTATCGACACGTTGTTTGATGTCTTCCAAAGGCACCTTGGCAATCTTCAAACCATAGGCCATGTTGTCGAACACGCTCATGTGTGGATACAGCGCGTAGTTTTGAAAGACCATGGCAATGTCGCGTTCAGCAGGTTCGAGGTCGTTGACCACGCGATCACCAATGGCGATCGTGCCACCCGTAATTTCTTCAAGGCCGGCCACCATGCGCAGCAAGGTGGATTTACCGCAGCCAGAAGGACCCACAATGACCACGAACTCGCCGTCGTGAATTTGGGCGTTGAGGTTGTGAATGACGGGCACCGCTTTGGCGCCAGAGCCGTATTCTTTGACGATGTTTTGAAGAGAGATGGAAGCCATTATTTTTCAGTATCAACCAGGCCCTTGACGAACCATTTTTGCATCAAGATCACCACGAGGGCGGGCGGGAGCATGGCCAAAATAGCGGTTGCCATGACGATGTTCCATTCGGTATAGGCCTCACCGGCCAGCATGCGTTTGATCCCCATCACGATGGGGTACATGTCTTCATTGGTGGTCACCAAGAGGGGCCAGAGGTATTGGTTCCAACCGTAAATGAATTGAATGACGAACAAAGCAGCGATGTTGGTGGCTGACAGAGGTAGCAAGATGTCTTTGAAGAAGCGCATGGGGCCTGCGCCATCCATGCGTGCGGCTTCTACCAATTCATCGGGAACTGTTAAGAAAAACTGACGCAGCAAAAATGTGGCGGTGGCTGACGCAATCAGAGGCACGGTCAGACCTGCATAAGTGTTCAGCATTCCAAGGTTAGACACCACTTCGTAGGTGGGACTGATGCGCACCTCAACAGGCAGCATCAAAGTGATGAAGATCATCCAGAAGAAAAAATTGCGCAAGGGAAAGCGAAAGTAAACCAGCGCAAATGCAGACAGCAAAGAAATGGCAATTTTGCCAATCGAAATCACCAAGGCGCTGATCAAACTGGTTTGCATCATGGGCCAGACCGCTGGCACCTTGCCGCCCAAGGAGGTTTCACCGCCAAACAAAGCAAGTCGATAAGACTCCCAAAAGTTGGTGCCAGGCAACATTGACATGGGAATGCTTCTGGAAATTTGCTCGGCCGTTTGGGTTGAAGCCACAAAGGTGAGGTACAGCGGAAAAGCCACAATCGACACGCCTAGCAACAAGATGACGTGCGACAGGATGTCTAGGGCAGGACGTCTTTCGATCATGTCAGTACTGCACTTTCTTTTCGACGAAGCGGAATTGCACCACCGTGAGGGCCACCACAATCACCATCAAGATGACCGACTGTGCAGCCGAGCCGCCCATGTCGAGCGCTTTGAAGCCGTCGTAGTAAACCTTGTAAACCAAAATGGCAGTTTCCTTACCGGGACCTCCGTGTGTGGTGGCATCAATGATGGCAAATGTGTCAAAGAACGCGTAAACCACGTTGATGACCAACAAGAAGAATGTGGTGGGTGACAACAGCGGGAACACGATGGTCCAGAAACGATGCCAAGGCGATGCGCCATCGATGGCAGCCGCCTCAATCAATGACTTGGGAATGGATTGAAGTCCTGCCAAGAAAAACAAAAAGTTATATGAAATTTGTTTCCACACCGAGGCCATGACGATCAGTCCCATGGCATGGTTGCCGTTGAGCAAATGGTTCCATTCAAAGCCGATGCTTCGCAGAAAATAAGCGACCACGCCCATGGGCGACGCAAACATGAAAATCCACAACACGCCTGCCACCACAGGCGCAACGGCGTAGGGCCAAATCAGCAGGGTTTTGTAGAGCCCTGCACCACGAACCACTCGATTGGCCATCACGGCCAGCAACAATGACACAGTCAACCCCGTGCTTGCAACCAAGATGGAAAAGAAAGCGGTCGTTTTGAACGAAGTCAAATAACTGCTGTCGCTGAAAAGCCGGTCAAAGTTTTCCATTCCGACAAACTGAACCGACCCGCCAAAGGCGTCTTCCGTCAGCACACTTTGGAAAAGCGCTTGTCCTGCTGGCCAAAAGAAAAAGACCAAAACCACCGCCATTTGCGGTGCAATGAGCAGCCAAGGCAACCAAGCTGATTTGAAGCGTACGCGCTTTTCCATGAAACTCTTTGTGAAACTTCAGTCAATGTAAAGGACAAAAGCAGAGGATGGCTCCTCTGCTTTTGATGGGGCGAACATGTTTCTTTTCAGAAGCATGTCGCCAGTGGGAACTGCTTGGAGTTTACTTGTTGGCTTTTTCGAAACGCTCAAGTTGTTCATTGCCGCGTTTGATGGCGAGGTCCAAAGCTTCTTTCGGTTGCTTCTTGCCACTCCAAACGCCTTCGAGTTCCTCATCGATGATGGTTCGAATCTGAACGAAGTTGCCCAAACGCACGCCACGAGATTTGTCGGTTGTTTTGCGAATCATCTGCGTCACAGACACGTCTGTGCCAGGATTCTTTTTGTAGAAGCCTGATTTTTCAGTCAACTCAAAAGAGGCCTTCGTGACTGGCAAGTAGCCTGTGCGTTGGTGGCTGGCAGCCGCTACATCAGGTTTGGACAAGAAGGCAAAGAACTGACCCACGCCTTTGTATTCGTTGGCTTTCTTGCCGCTCATCACCCACAAGCTGGCACCACCGATGACGGTGTTTTGAGGTGCGCCGGCCACATCGGGGTAGTAGGGAAGCGTGCCAATGCCGTAGGCAAACTTACCATTGCGAACCACGTTGCCGTAAAGGGCGGAAGAGCCTGTGGCCATGGCACATTCCCCTGAAACGAAAGTGGCATCTGCTGCATTGCCGCGACCTTTGTAAACAAATAAACCGCTCTTGGCCATGTTGGCCAAGTTTTCAATGTGACGCACATGCAAGGGTGTGTTGAAGCTCAGGCGAGCATCGATGCCGCGCATGCCATTGCCTTTGGTCGCGAATTCCGTGTTGTGCCAAGCAGAGAAGCTCTCTAACTGCGTCCAGCTGATCCAGCTGGTGGTGAAGGGGCACTTGTGGCCGCTGGCTTTCAATTTGGCGGCAGCCAAAGCCACTTCAGGCCAAGTTGTGGGGGGCTTCTCAGGGTCCATGCCCGCAGCTTTGAACGCATCTTTGTTGTAGTGGAAGACGGGCGTGGAGCTGTTGAAGGGGAAGCTCAGCATTTGGCCGTTGGGGGCTGTGTAGTAGCCAGAGACGGCAGGCACGTAGGCGTCTTGGTCAAATTTGAGGCCCGCGTCCTGCATCACTTTGCCGACTGGCACGATGGCGCCCTTGCTGGCCATCATGGTGGCGGTGCCCACTTCAAACACTTGAAGGATGTGGGGCGCATTGCCAGAGCGATAAGCTGCAATGGCAGCCGTCATGGATTCGTCGTAACCACCTTTGAAGGTGGGCACAATTTTGTAATCTTTTTGGCTGGCATTGAAATCTTTGGCCAGGTCATTGACCCACTCGCCCAAAGCACCACCCATAGAGTGCCACCATTGAATCTCGGTTTGGGCTTGTGCGCCAACGCTGAAGGCTGCAATGGCCAGCGCGGCCAGGGATTTTTTGTAATTCATAAGTACTCCTATTGTTGTGTCATCGCCTGATGCGATGACTGACTTTCGGATGCTATTACAGTGCCATGACCGTTTGGTGACAACCCGGGGTTTCCATGACGCAGCTCAAATTGCCGGTCTGTCCCCACCTGCGGTGCGTGATTGACCCCCTGACGTAAAATCGGGCTTAAATCTCATGAACGCACCTACCACCCTCCAACACCTGCTCCAAGCGGACGATTCATCGCCTCGTTTGCGCGAAATTCCCTACAACTACACAAGCTTCTCTGACCGAGAAATTGTGATTCGTTTGCTGGGCTCTCGCGCCTGGGACCTTTTGAACCAGCTTCGTGATGAGCGCCGCACGGGTCGGTCCGCGCGAATGCTGTACGAAGTGTTGGGTGATATTTGGGTCGTTCAGCGAAATCCCTACCTGCAAGACGACTTGCTGGACAACCCCGATCGCCGCAAATTGTTGGTGGAGGCCTTGCAACATCGCTTGGGTGAGGTGCAAAAGCGACGCACGCCTGACGCAGATGCTTTGCGCGATGGCTTGGTGGGTGAGTTATTGGTACTGGCCAAACAGGCTGTTGCCAGCTTTGACCAAACCTTTACCGCCATGGCGACCTTGCGCCGCAAATCGCAAAAGGCCTTGGGCAAGCTCACGGCCAAAGACAACATCAAGTTCGATGCCTTGTCGCGCGTGAGCCATGTCACCGACGCCACCGACTGGCGCGTTGAATACCCGTTTGTGGTGTTAACGCCCGATACCGAAGCCGAAATGGCCAATTTGGTCAAAGGCTGTTTCACCTTGGGCTTGACCATCATTCCACGTGGCGGCGGTACCGGTTACACCGGGGGGGCTGTGCCACTGACATGGAACAGTGCCGTCATCAACACCGAAAAACTCGAAGCCATGTCGGGCATCGAGATGGTGAAGTTGCCTGGCCTCGACAAAGAAGTGCCCACCTTGTGGACCGAAGTGGGTGTGGTCACCCAGCGTGTCACCGATGCCGCAGAGCGCGCCGGATGGGTGTTTGCGGTGGACCCCACGTCTGCTGAAGCCAGCTGCATTGGCGGCAACATTGCCATGAACGCAGGCGGCAAGAAGGCTGTGTTGTGGGGCACGGCGCTCGACAACTTGGCCAGCTGGCGCATGGTCACGCCCGATGCGCAGTGGCTCGAAGTCACACGTTTGGGACACAACCTGGGCAAGATCCATGATGTGGAAGTGGCCAGCTTTGAATTGAAATACTTTGAGGCCAATGGCACCACGCTGGTCCGTGAAGAACGCTTGGACATTCCTGGCACCGTGTTCCGCAAAGAAGGCTTGGGCAAAGACGTTACCGACAAGTTTTTGGCGGGTCTGCCGGGTGTGCAAAAAGAAGGCTGTGACGGCCTTATCACCAGCGCGCGCTGGGTTTTGCACCGCATGCCCGATCACACACGCACGGTGTGCATGGAATTTTTTGGCAATGCCAAAGATGCCGTGCCCAGCATCGTGGAAATCAAAGATTTCATGTTTGCCGAACAAAAGCGCTCGGGCGTTTTGTTGGCAGGCTTAGAGCATCTGGACGATCGCTATTTGCGCGCGGTGGGTTACACCACCAAGTCCAAACGTGGCGGCTTTCCCAAGATGGTGTTGCTGGCCGACATTGCAGGCGATAACGCCGACGATGTGGCCAAGGTCACTTCTGAGGTGGTGCGCATTGCCAACTCGCGCAGTGGTGAAGGCTTCATCGCCATCAGCCCCGAAGCGCGCAAAAAGTTTTGGCAAGATCGCAAGAAAACGGCGGCCATCAGCCGCCACACCAATGCTTTCAAAGTCAACGAAGACGTGGTGATTCCTTTGCCCCGCATGGCAGAGTACACCGATGGCATTGAGCGCATCAACATTGAATTGTCAATGCGCAACAAGATCAAGTTGTGCAACGAGTTAGAGCTGTTTTTAAGCAAAGGCAACTTGCCTTTGGGCAAAGACGATGACACCAGCGAAATTGCATCCGCCGAGCTGCTTGAAGACCGTGTGGCGCAAGCTTTGGCTGTGGTGCGGGATGTGCGTGATTTGTGGCAAGGCTGGTTGCAAGGCGTCGAAACCTTGTTCCCCCAATTGCAAGACCACACTTTGCGCGCCAGCTGGAAAACGCAAATCAAAGCGCCTTTCCAAACCATTTTCTCGGGCGCTGCGTTCCAACCTATTTTTGACGAGTGTGTGGCCATCCACAAACGCGTGCTGAAAGGCCGTGTGTGGGTTGCTTTGCACATGCACGCCGGTGACGGCAACGTGCACACCAACATTCCAGTCAACTCGGACGACTACGACATGTTGCAAACCGCGCACGAAGCGGTGTCGCGCATCATGGTTTTGGCGCGCAGCTTGGAAGGTGTGATTTCGGGTGAGCACGGCATTGGCATCACCAAGCTGGAGTTTTTGAGCGACGCTGAACTCAAGCCCTTTGCCGATTACAAGCAGCGCATTGATCCCGAAGGTCGTTTCAACAAAGGCAAATTGATGCGCCATGTGGCGGGTCCTGAAGGTATGGAAATCCAAGCCGACTTGACCAATGCCTACACGCCCAGTTTTGGTTTGATGGGCCATGAATCGCTCATCATGCAACAGTCCGACATCGGCGCCATTGCCGACAGCGTCAAAGACTGCTTGCGCTGCGGCAAGTGCAAACCGGTGTGTGCCACGCACGTGCCACGCGCCAACTTGCTGTACAGCCCCCGCAACAAAATCTTGGCCACATCCCTGTTGGTTGAAGCTTTCTTGTACGAAGAGCAAACCCGCCGCGGTGTGTCGATCAAGCATTGGCAAGAGTTTGAAGATGTGGCCGACCACTGCACGGTGTGCCACAAATGCCTCACACCTTGCCCGGTCAAAATTGACTTTGGTGATGTGTCCATGAACATGCGCAACTTGTTGCGCAAGATGGGCCAAAAAACATTCCGCCCCGGCAACGCCGCGGCCATGTTCATGCTGAACGCCACCAACCCCGAAACCATCAAGCTGGCGCGTGCCGGCATGGTGGGTGTGGGCATGAAGGTTCAGCGTTTTGCGCACGACTTGCTCAAAACTTTTGCGCGCAAGCAAACCAAGGCACCACCGGCCAGCATTGGGGCAGCGCCTATCAAAGAGCAAGTGATTCACTTCATCAACAAGAAGATGCCAGGTGGTTTGCCCAAGAAAACGGCTCGCGCTTTGCTTGACATTGAAGATCAAGATTACGTGCCGATCATTCGCAACCCAAAGGCCACCACCCCCGAAACAGAGGCGGTGTTTTACTTCCCCGGTTGCGGCTCGGAACGCTTGTTCAGCCAGGTCGGCTTGGCCACGCAGGCCATGCTCTGGCACACCGGCGTGCAAACTGTTTTACCGCCAGGTTACTTGTGCTGCGGCTACCCGCAAAAGGGCAGTGGTCAGTTTGACAAGGCCGAGAAAATCATCACCGACAACCGCGTGTTGTTCCACCGCGTGGCCAACACCCTGAACTACCTCGACATCAAAACGGTGGTGGTCAGCTGCGGTACCTGCTACGACCAATTGCAAGGCTACGAGTTTGACAAGATCTTCCCTGGCTGCCGCATTGTGGACATTCACGAGTACCTGCTTGAAAAGGGCATGACGCTGAACAACAACGGCGCCTACCTGTACCACGACCCTTGCCACAGTCCGATGAAGTTGCAAGACCCCATGAAGACCGTCAAATCTTTGTTGGGCCCGCAAGTCCTCAAGTCAGATCGTTGCTGCGGAGAGTCAGGCACCTTGGGTGTGACGCGTCCCGACATCGCTACGCAAGTTCGCTTCCGCAAGGAAGAAGAAATTCGCAAGAGTGAAACGCAAATGCGTGACGCTGGCATGGTGGGCGCCAAAGACAACATCAAGGTGTTGACCAGCTGCCCAAGCTGCTTGCAGGGCTTGTCGCGTTACGGTGACGATTTGCAAAATGGCTTGCTAGAAGCCGACTACATCGTGGTTGAAATGGCCAAGCACATTTTGGGCGACCAGTGGATGCCCGAGTATGTGGCTGCCGCCAATGCGGGTGGCATTGAACGCGTTTTGGTTTAAAGAAAGCATCGCATGGCCGGATTGATAGCAGGCGCTCCAACGCCAGAGGCCTTGACCCTTCATGGTCAAAGCAAAGCCTTGGAAATCAGTTTTTCGGATGGCAAAACTTTCCGAATTCCTTTCGAGTTGATGCGCGTTTATTCACCCTCGGCCGAAGTGCAAGGTCATGGTCCTGGCCAAGAGGTCTTGCAAACAGGCAAGCGCGACGTGGACGTTGTGGAGCTGGCGCAAGTTGGCAATTACGCCGTGCAACCGACCTTTTCTGACGGTCACAACAGTGGCATTTTTTCCTGGGATTACTTGTACTTCTTAGGGTCCGAACAAGACCAACTTTGGACCCAGTACAACGAACGCTTGCTGGCTGCTGGTGCGCAGCGAGACGATCCCATGCCCGTGGCTGCAGCTGGCGCTTGCGGTCATTCACATTGAAGAGAACGACATCATGAGCTCGACCCATTTCGGTTTCAAAACGGTTGACGAAAAGGAAAAAGCCAAACACGTGCGTGGCGTGTTTGACTCCGTGGCTTCCAAATACGATGTCATGAACGACTTGATGTCGGCCGGCTTGCACCGCGTCTGGAAGGCCTACACCGTGCAGGTGGCCAATTTGAAAGAGGGCGATCAAGTGCTGGACATTGCCGGTGGCACGGGCGATCTGTCGCTGGCCTTTTCCAAAAAAGTGGGTGCCACAGGCCGAGTGGTTCACACCGACATCAATGAAGCCATGTTGCGGACAGGCCGCGACAGGCTGGTCAATGAGGGTGTGGTGTTGCCCACCTTGGTGTGTGATGCCGAAAAACTGCCATTTCCCAATGACCATTTCAACGTGGTCAGCGTGGCCTTTGGATTGCGCAACATGACCCACAAAGATGCAGCGCTCCAAGAAATGTGCCGCGTCTTAAAACCGGGCGGCAAGTTGCTGGTGTTGGAGTTTTCCAAAGTGGCCAAACCCCTTGAGAAAGCCTACGACTGGTACTCTTTCAATGTGCTGCCCAAGCTGGGCAAGTGGGTGGCTGGTGACGATGCCAGTTACCGCTATTTGGCTGAATCCATTCGCATGCATCCCAGTCAAGAAGAGCTGAAAGCCCTTATGAAAAATGCCGGATTTGGACACGTCGATTTTCACAATTTGAGTGCAGGGGTGGTAGCCTTGCATGTCGGCATTAAATGCTGACGGTTTTTTTCTGAATTTGTCGGAGACAAAGTGAATAAATTTCTAAGCATCGCATTGACACTGGTATTGACCTTGGGCGCTTTGAACGCCGAAGCTGCACGCCGATTGGGCGGTGGCAAATCTGTGGGTCAACAATCTGGCAACGTTACACAGCGTGAGGCCGTGAAGCCGGCTGCGCCTGCAGCGGCACCTACGCAAGCGGCGGCCCCTGCCAAACCCGCAACGCCTACAGCAGCGCCAGCACCTGCACCTGCAAAACGTCCTTGGGGCGCCATGTTGGGTGGCTTGGCCGCTGGCTTGGGTCTGGCCTGGCTGGCACACAGCTTGGGCATGGGTGAAGCGTTTGGCAACATGCTGATGTTTGCATTGTTGGCCATGGTGGCTGTGGCGGTCATCGGTTATTTCTTGCGTTCACGCGGCAAAAATACTTCTCAAGATGGCCTGGCTTATCAAGGAGCCGGCAATACGCCCGATACGCCCGTCACCTTGCGCCAGTACAACCCTGAAAAAGTGGGCAATGATGCGTCTGCCCGTCCTTGGGAAGGACAACAAACAGCCTTTGACAGCACCCCCGAAGCCAACCCCCAAACAGGTGGCTCCATGATTGGTTCTGCCATTGGTGGTTCTGTGCCCAACGCCCTGCAAGGTTCGCAAACATGGGGTGTACCTGCCGGCTTCGACAGCGAGAACTTTGTGGAAGCGGCCAAGCGCAACTTCATCACCTTGCAAGACGCATGGGACCGTGCAGACATGGGCTCTTTGCGCGCCATGATGACCGACGGCATGCTGTCAGAAATCAAGAGCCAATTGGCCGAGCGTGAAGCCAACTTCCCAGGCCAACCCAACAAAACCGAAGTGGTCAAGTTGGACGCCTTGTTGCTGGGCATTGAAGAGTTGCCAGACGCGTACATGGCCAGCGTGGAGTTCAATGGTGTCATCCGCGAAGAAGCCGATGCTGCACCCAGCCCCTTCCGTGAAGTTTGGAACATGACCAAGCCCAAAAACGGCGACAGCGGTTGGCTGGTGGCAGGTGTTCAAGCCCTGCAATAAATTCAGGACTATCTAGCCCGAAATGCTGGCAGAAGCCGGCCTTTCGGGAATAATTGGGGACTATGGCAACACAGTCCCCTTTTTCTTTGGTGAGCGACGCGATCACCCAATTTGCAACCCAAACTCGGCCGCCCGCTTGGGTGGTCGATGAGACCCTCAATCGGGTGGTTTTGTTTTTAAATCACGTCATCAGCCGTGAACCGGAAGCGCAAAATCGATTGGCCCGTCAAAAGGGCCGCTGCATTCAGTTGCAATGGCAAGACAAACTGATTCAACTGACGCCTACACCGGCTGGCATGTTTGAACGCGTGAATGGTCAGCGTACAGATTTGAAGCTCACATTGACCGATGCATCCCCCTTCGACATGGCCGCTACTGTTCTCAAAGGTGAAAAGCCTGGCGTGCATGTTGAAGGCGATGTGCAGTTGGCCGCCGAAGTCAATTGGCTGATCGATCATGTGCGATGGGACGTGACCGAAGACCTCTCCTATTGGTTGGGCGATGCGGCCGCTCACACGCTGGTTGGCATGGGCAAGCAAGCAGTGCAAGCCATCCAACAATTTGCACGCAAGGCCGCATCATGAACCGCTTCCTTCGCGGCAGCTTCATTGTTTGGACGGTTTGGCGCTATGGCCTGCACGAAATGGTTTTGTCCAATTTCAAGCAGCCCTTGTTGCGCGTGTTGGCGCACCTGTTGAGTTTGGGTCGTTCGCATACCAAGCCCCGCGGTGAGCGTTTGCGTTTGGCTTTGGAAGGCTTGGGGCCAATTTTTGTCAAATTTGGACAAGTGATGTCGACGCGGCGCGACTTGTTGCCAGAAGACATTGCTGAAGAGTTGGCCAAGTTGCAAGACCGGGTGCCACCTTTCAGCTCTGACATTGCTGTGGCCACCATTGAGCGGGCCTTTGGCCGTTCGGTGTCTGAGATTTTTGAGTCCTTTGACCGAGTGCCTGTCGCCAGCGCCTCGATTGCGCAAGTGCATTTTGCGTTGTTGAAAGACAAGACAGGGACTGTTCAAGAAGTGGCGGTCAAAGTCTTGCGCCCCAACATGTTGCCCGCCATTGAAAAAGACCTGAGCTTGATGCGCATGATGGCAGGTTGGCTCGAGAAAGTCAGTGCAGACGGTAAACGTTTAAAGCCGCGCGAAGTGGTGGCCGAGTTTGACAAACATTTGCACGATGAATTGGACTTGGTGCGCGAAGCTGCCAATGCTGCGCAGTTGCGCCGCAACATGCAAAGCTTGAATTTGGTGTTGATCCCCGAAATGTATTGGGACTATTGCCATCCTGAAGTGATCGTCATGGAGCGCATGAAGGGCTTGCCCATCAGTCAAGTAGACGCATTGCGCAGTGCCGGTGTCGACATTCCGCAACTGGCCAAAGATGGCGTGACGATTTTTTTCACGCAGGTTTTTCGCGATGGATTTTTTCACGCCGACATGCATCCAGGCAATATCCAGGTCAGCGTGGAACCTGAAAGCTTGGGGCGCTACATCTCCTTAGACTTTGGCATTGTGGGCACGCTCACCGAATTTGACAAAGAATATTTGACGCAAAACTTCAGCGCTTTTTTCCGGCGCGATTACAAACGTGTGGCCGAATTGCACATCGAGTCTGGCTGGGTGCCCAGCACCACGCGCGTTGATGAGTTGGAGTCGGCCATTCGCTCTGTGTGCGAGCCTTACTTCGACAGACCCCTCAAGGAAATTTCATTGGGCATGGTGCTCATGCGTTTGTTCCAAACGTCGCGGCGCTTCAATGTTGAAATTCAACCGCAGTTGGTGCTGCTCCAAAAAACCTTGCTCAACATTGAAGGTTTGGGACGTCAATTAGACCCAGAGCTCGATTTGTGGAACACGGCCAAGCCCTTCCTAGAGCAGTGGATGATTGACCAAGTGGGCCCTAAGCGTTTCATTCAGCAATTGCGCGAGCAAGCCCCTCAATACGCCAAAATCTTGCCTCAACTGCCTCGGTTGATGCATGACTATTTGAAACAAACCACCGCCAGTGCGCATGAGCGAAATCAACTGGCAGCCCTCTTGGCTGAGCAGCAACGCACCAACCGACTGTTGCAAGCCATTGTGTATGTGGTGATTGGTTTTGTGTCCACCCTCATCGTGCTTCAAGCACTCGAAAGATTCCAACAAATCTAAGGAGCGTTGTTGTGTTGTTGACTTTGGTCATTGCCTATTTACTGATCACCATTGCCATTGGTTTGGTGGCCGCCAAGCGCGTTAAAAGTTCTGCTGACTTTGCCATTGCAGGTCGACATCTGCCTTTGGCCATGATTGTCACCACCACCTTTGCCACCTGGTTTGGTTCCGAAACAGTGTTGGGAATTCCAGCCAAGTTTGTCAACAGTGGCTTGAATGGTGTGGTGGAAGATCCCTTTGGTGCGGGCAGTTGTTTGATTTTGGTGGGCGTATTTTTTGCCGCCAAGTTGTACCGCATGAACTTGTTGACCATCAGTGACTATTACCGCGAGCGTTATGGTCGCACGGTTGAGGTTTTGTGTTCCATCATCATCATGGTCAGTTACTTGGGTTGGGTCTCAGCCCAAGTGACCGCCCTCGGTTTGGTTTTCAATCTGTTGTCCGGCGGTGTGGTCAGCATGCCCATGGGCATGGCCATTGGGGTGGTCTCGGTATTGGCCTACACCTTGTTTGGCGGTATGTGGTCAGTGGCCATCACCGACTTCATTCAAATGATCATATTGGTGGTGGGTTTGGCCACCTTGGCCATTTTTGCAGGTAACCAAGCGGGTGGCGCTGACAAGGTGATTGCATTGGCGGTCAGTCAAGACATGTTCAAGTTCTTGCCAGAGCCTGAGCTGAAAGAGATCTTGTTCTTTGTGGCTGCGGCCATCACCATCATGTTTGGTTCGATTCCCCAGCAAGACGTGTTTCAACGGGTCATGTCGGCCAACAGCCTGGGCGCAGCCACCAAGGGCCCCATCATTGGCGGCATTTGCTACATCTTGTTTGCCTTTGTGCCGATGTTCTTGGTGGTCAGTGCGTTGATCATCATGCCCGAGAAGGCGGCTCAACTCATCAAAGAGGATCCCCAAAAGGTCTTGCCCACTTTGGTGATGGAGCAAATGCCATTTGTCATGCAAGTCTTGTTCTTTGGCGCTTTGTTGTCGGCCATCAAATCGTGTGCTTCGGCCACCTTGCTAGCCCCCAGCGTCACTTTCACAGAAAACATTTGGCGTCAATTCTTCCCGCACCAAGGCGACAAGCAGGCCTTGTTGGCCATGCGCATCACGGTCTTGGTGTTCAGTGGCTTGGTCCTGACCTATGCCATCTTGATGCAAGGCAGTTCCATTTACGACATGGTCTCTGGTGCCTACCAAGTGACCTTGGTGGGCGCATTTGTTCCCTTGGTGTTTGGCCTTTATTGGTCCAAGGCAACGACCCAAGGCGCCATTTTTGCCATCGTTTTGGGACTTTTGGCATGGCTCTTGTTCCTCATGACCCCCGCAGGCGAAGAGTTTCCGGCCCAATTGGCCGGTGTGTTGGCCAGCTTGACTGGCATGTTGGTGGGCTCTCTAGGCCCGCAAGCCCTCAGAAACAAGCACGGTGCACACCATGCACTGGCAGGCACCCGCCTATAATTGAGGGTTTTGTGAATTCCACGCGAGAACCTTCAACATGCCCATCTACGCTTACAAGTGTGATTCCTGTGGCCATGCCAAGGATGTATTGCAAAAAATGTCAGACGACCCTCTGACAAAATGCCCTTCCTGTGGCGCGCCCACTTTCAATAAACAGCTCACTGCCGCTGGTTTTCAGCTCAAAGGCAATGGCTGGTATGCCACCGACTTTAAAGGCGGCTCTTCTGGCACGTCTGCGCCTGCTGTGGCGGGCGCAGGAGCCGGTGCTGCCTCAACATCTTCCGATGCAGGCGGTTCGACGCCCTCTGCCGAACCGAGTGCTTCGGCTGCGCCAGCGGCTTGCGGTGCTTCTTGTGCCTGTCACTGAGACCTGCTGAATGAACTTGAAACTCCGCCATTACTTCCTGACCGGCATGCTGGTTTGGCTGCCCATGGGTGTCACCGTGTGGCTGCTGACTTGGCTGGTGGGCACCATGGACGGTATTTTCTTGGCCGTTCTAGGAGCCTTGGACGCGATCATTCCTGGCATGCATTCGTTGGCCGACTCCTTGCGGCACGTGCCAGGTTTGGGTGTGGCCTTGGTGGCACTGGTTATTTTCGGCACGGGCGTCTTCGTGGCCAATATTTTTGGTCAATGGTGGTTGCGTCAATGGTCCAAAGTGATCACCCGCATTCCAGTGGTCAACAGCATTTACTCCAGCGTCAAACAAGTGGCCGACACTTTGTTTTCTGGCAGTGGCAACGCTTTTTCCAAAGCGCTGTTGGTGCAGTACCCTCATCAGGGCTCTTGGACCATCGCCTTTTTAACGGGTGCGCCGGGTGGCCAAGTGGCACGTCACTTGCCTGGCGATTGCGTCAGTGTGTATGTGCCCACCACGCCCAACCCTACGTCGGGCTTCTTTTTGATGATGCCGCGAAGCAGTGTGGTTGAGCTCGACATGAGTGTCGACGATGCGCTCAAGTACATCATCTCGATGGGTGTCGTGGTGCCGGGTGGCCCAGACGCTTTGCCCGTGAAGTCAGTTGCCGACAACACTCAGCCTGCTTCTTCAAATTCTCTGTAAGTGGGTTCAGACCCGCTTCAATTTTTCAACTGAAAGATCCTCTCCATGTCTATGCGTTCACACTACTGCGGTCTTGTCACCGAAGCCCTGATGGGCCAAACCGTCACTTTGTGCGGTTGGGTCAATCGCCGTCGTGACCACGGTGGCGTGATCTTCGTCGACGTGCGTGACCGTGAAGGTTATGTGCAAGTGGTGTGCGACCCCGATCGCGCCGACATGTTCAAAACCGCTGAAGGCTTGCGCAACGAGTTTTGCATTCAGATCAAAGGCTTGGTCCGTGCCCGTCCCGAAGGCACCACCAACGACAACCTCAAAAGCGGCAAGATCGAAATCTTGTGCCACGAACTGACGGTGCTCAACCCCTCGGTCACGCCGCCTTTCTTGTTGGACGACGACAACCTGTCTGAAACCACTCGCCTCACGCACCGCGTGCTGGACCTACGCCGTCCCTACATGCAAAACAACCTGATGCTGCGTTACAAAGTGGCCATGGAAGTGCGCAAGTTCTTGGACGAGAACGGCTTCATCGACATTGAAACCCCCATGCTGACCAAGAGCACGCCCGAAGGCGCGCGCGATTACTTGGTGCCAAGCCGTGTGCACGATGGTCAGTTCTTTGCGTTGCCCCAATCGCCTCAGTTGTTCAAGCAATTGTTGATGGTGGCCGGCTACGACCGTTACTACCAAATCACCAAGTGCTTCCGCGATGAAGACTTGCGCGCCGACCGTCAGCCCGAATTCACGCAGATTGATATTGAAACGTCCTTCTTGGGCGAGCAAGAAATCCGTGACATGTTCCAGGGCATGATCAGCAGCGTGTTCAAGAAAGTTTTGAACATCGACCTGGGCACCTTCCCTGTGATGGCTTACTCAGAAGCCATGCACCGCTTCGGCTCAGACAAGCCCGACTTGCGCGTCAAGTTGGAGTTCACAGAATTGACCGACATCATGGGTGATGTGGACTTCAAAGTGTTCAGCACACCTGCCACAACGCCTGGTGGTCGTGTGGTGGCCTTACGCGTACCCGGTGGTTCTGACATCAGCCGCGGCGAGATCGATGGTTACACCGAATTCGTCAAAATTTACGGCGCCAAAGGTTTGGCCTGGATCAAGGTCAACGAAGTGGCCAAAGGCCGCGACGGTTTGCAAAGCCCTATCGTGAAGAACTTGCACGATGCCGCCATTGCCGAAATTCTGAAACGCACCAACGCACAAGACGGCGACATCTTGTTCTTCGGTGCCGACAAAGCCAAAGTGGTCAACGATTCAATCGGTGCTTTGCGCCTCAAAATTGGCCACAGCGAATTCGCCAAAAAATCGGGTCTGTTTGAAGACCGTTGGGCACCGATGTGGGTGGTTGATTTCCCCATGTTCGAATACGACGACGAGTCACAGCGTTACACCGCCGTGCACCACCCCTTCACAGCGCCCAAAGACGGCCACGAAGACTGGATGGTCACGGCACCCGAGAAGTGCATTGCCAAAGGCTATGACATGGTCTTGAACGGCTGGGAAATTGGCGGTGGCTCTGTGCGTATTCACCGCGCCGATGTCCAGCAAAAAGTGTTTGATGCTTTGAAGATCACACCCGAAGAAGCCCAACTCAAGTTTGGTTTCTTGCTGGACGCTTTGCAATACGGCGCACCACCTCACGGCGGCTTGGCCTTTGGTTTGGACCGTATCATCACCTTGATGACCGGTGCCGAGTCCATTCGTGACGTGATTGCTTTCCCGAAAACACAACGTGCTCAGTGCTTGCTGACGCAAGCGCCAAGCCCTGTGGACGAAAAACAATTGCGCGAATTGCACATTCGTGTGCGCAACCCCGAAGCCGTCAAGGCTTAAAGCAAAAAGGCCGCATCAGCGGCCTTTTTTCATGAGGGCATGATGACCTCGTTCTGCTTGAAAGTGGTCAGATTACTTGGCAGCCAGGCGCCACAAAGAAGTGAGCTCTGCAGCACGAGCGGCATGCAAAGGATCGCTTTCGTCTTGAACTTTCTTGTGCTCGGCTTTGGTGTCGAGTTTGCCAATCACCTTCAAGCCGCCCTCTGCAATCCACGCTTCGAGTTCTGCGCGAGTTCGCAAACCCAAATGCTCCGCCAAGTCTGACAAGATCAACCAGCCTTCGCCCTTGGGTGCAAGGTGCGCGGCCAGTCCTGCCAAGAAACCTTTCAGCATGGTGCTGTTTTCATCGTAGATGGCCCGTTCAATGGGGGCGCTGGCACGTGCGGGCAACCAAGGGGGGTTGCAGACGATCAGGGGTGCTTTGCCATCTGGAAAGAGGTTGGCTTGAACCAATTCAACTTTGTCTTTCAGGCCCAAGCGCTGGATGTTGTCTTTGGCACAAGACAAGGCACGCGGATCGAGATCGGTGCCCACCACGCGTTTGACGCCTCGCTTGGCCAAAACGGCAGACAGCACGCCTGTGCCCGTGCCAATGTCAAATGCCAATTCGGTACTGGGCAAAGGCGCGTCGGCCACCAACTGAATGTACTCGCCGCGCACGGGTGAGAAAACGCCATAGCTGGGGTGAATGCGGTTGTGGGGCGCGCTGCCCAGGGCAGAAATTTCCATGCCCTTTTGATGCCATTCATGCGCACCCACCAGTCCGAGCAATTCACGCAAAGAAGTGACGCAGCCTGTGGTGCCTGCGGGGCCCCAAGCTTCCTTCATGGCTTCGCGCCAATCGGGCGCACGGCGCAGGCTGATCTGTCGGTCTGGATTGACTTGAATCAAGATCATGCTCAAGGTGCGCGCGCGCTGTGATTGGGCTTGGCGGTGCAAATGGAAATTCTCTTGAGGGGTGTGCGTTACCTCAGGATAGGTTTTGGATGCTCGGCGCACTTTTTTAGGCGCATCACAACGGCGCGCCAAAGCTTGCAGCAACAAGCGGGCGTTCTGGAAGTCACCTCGCCACAGCATGCCAGTTCCGGCACAGGCCAAGCGGTAGGCGCTGTCGGCACTGAGGGTGTCATCGGCCAAGACGACCCGTTTGGGGACGGGTGCGCCGCGTTCGCTGCGCCATTCATCCTGACAGTCGTGGCCATTTTCTTGCCAAGTCAGTTGGGTGGCAGAAGCGCTCAAGGCCACTGGAGAGGAGGGGGTTGTTTCTGAACGGTGCATGGGGTGATCATAGGCGTTTCATCAAGCTGTCTGTGAAAGTGCAGCTTGAACCTGAAAGTTCATGCAGAATGTTCATGCAATGAGTGCCAGTTCCTACAAAATTCCTGAGTCGGTCTTGGTGGTGATTTACACCGCCCAAGCTGAAGTCTTGCTGATTCGCCGCGCCGATGCGGGCACTTGGCAATCGGTGACAGGCAGCAAAGATGCTGTCCATGAAACTTGGGAAGAAACGGCACGCCGTGAGGTGATGGAAGAAACAGGCTTAGACGCTTTGAACCCCCATTTGAAATTGACCGATTGGGGACTAGAAAACACCTATGAAATTTACCCGGCTTGGCGATGGCGTTATGCGCCCCATGTCACGCATAACCGAGAGCGTGTGTTTGGCTTGGCCTTGCCCCACAGGCTGCCAGTTCAACTCAGCCCAACAGAACACACCGAGCACCAATGGCATGCTTGGCGTGATGCCGCAGACCTTTGCTTCTCGCCGTCAAATGCCGAAGCCATTTTGATGTTGCCACACTGGATGGCACAGGATGGCGCTTAACCATGCCAACTGAAAAGCCAGCCTTTTTGAAAGTGGCCACCTACAACATCCACAAGGGTGTACAAGGTTTGGGGCCAGCGCGACGTTTGGAAATCCACAACTTGGGTTTGGCCATTGAGCAGTTGGATGCGGACATCGTGTGCCTGCAAGAGGTCAGAAAAGTCCATCGCCGAGAAGAGAAATACTTCAAGCATTGGCCGGAGTTGCCACAAGCAGAATTTTTAGCGCCACCTGGTTATGAGGCGGTCTATCGAACCAATGCGGTCACTCGTCATGGGGAACACGGCAACGCTTTGTTGTCGCGCTGGCCAGTCGTCTCGCATCGGCATGAAGACATCTCAGACCATCGCTTTGAGCAGAGGGGTTTGTTGCATGTGGAGGTTCAGGTGGGGGATGCAAGAGCGGCACACAGCAGTCCCACTGCGCCCATCTCTGTCCATGTCATCGTGGTGCATCTAGGCTTGATTCCGGCCAGCCGTGTGCGCCAAGTCGCGCAATTGCACAAGTACATTGCACGTGAAGTGCCTGAAGATGCCCCCTTGTTGGTGGCGGGCGATTTCAACGATTGGGGTACCCGCATCACACGCATGATGCAGCGCGAAAGCTTGCACGAATGGCCAACCGATGCGAAGCCCACTTACCCCTCTCGCTTGCCCATGGCGCAACTCGATCACGTCTACGCCAGAGGCTTAACGCCAGTGAGTCAAATGGTCCCGCAGGGCAAAATTTGGCAACGCATGTCTGACCATTTGCCCTTGGTCGCAAAGTTTGAACGATGAAAAACCGTCCCCCTTTGCACGATGGCCATCAAATCAAGTTATTGAAGGGTGGCGCAGAGTTTTTTCCAGAGCTGATTCGGGCCATTGATGCTGCCCGTTCGCACATTCACCTCGAAACTTATATTTTTGACTTTCACGCAGCGGGTGCGCTGGTGGCTGCAGCCTTGGAGAGGGCTGGCCGAAGAGGGTTGAGGGTGTGGGTGGTGGTGGACGGTGTGGGGACGCCTCGTTTGAGCGAAGAGTGGCGAGCTCGATTCGATGAATCTGGTGTGGTGTGGCGTGTTTACTCCCCGCTTGGGACCTTGGGCCTTTTGATCCCCAGTCGATGGCGACGCTTGCATCGCAAACTGTGTGTCATCGATGGTCACTTGGCTTTCTGTGGCGGCATCAATGTCTTGGACGATTGGCATGACCCTTATTACGGGGCTTTGAAATCACCTCGTTTGGATTTTGCCGTTTGCGCCACAGGTGCGCTGGTGCAGCAAGTGCAAGAGACCACGACGCAACTGTGGTGGCGCATGCAAGCCGTTCGCCATGTGCGACAACAAAACTTTCCGGAGGCATTCAGCTCATTCAGGGCCGCTGGTGTGCATCTGCCATGGTTACAAGATGCCCAAGCGGCGCAAGGTCAGAGTTGGGTGGCGCGAGCTGGCTTGCTGCTGCGAGACAACGTGTTGCATCGCAGTCAAATTGAAAAGGCCTATCGGCGTGCCATTGGCATGGCGCGCCACGACATTGTGATGGCCAATGCCTATTTCTTGCCGGGCCGCAAATTGCGCCAAGCGCTGATTCACGCGGCTCAAAGGGGTGTTCGGGTACAACTCTTGTTGCAAGGGCGGTACGAGTACTTCATGCAATACCACGCTGTCCGACCGGTTTACCGTCAATTGATGGCCGCAGGGGTTGAGATTTACGAATACACCGAGAGTTTTTTGCACGCCAAAGTGGCCGTCATCGATGCGCATCATGCCCATCCTTGGGCCACCGTGGGTTCTTCCAACCTCGACCCCTTTAGCTTGTTGTTAGCCCGCGAAGCCAATGTGGTGGTGGTCGATGGGTTTTTTGCCAAGCAATTGCACGAAGCTTTGAGCCAAGCCATTGAGACGGGCAGTCAACGGGTCGTCGCAGAGGCGTTGCTGACGCGCTCAAAGCTTCAGCGCGGCATGGACTGGGTGGCCTTTGGCTTGATGCGTTTTGCAATTTGGCTGACAGGAAATCGTTACTGAGCACCTCGGCATGCCCTGTTGTTGCCAAGCCCTACACCTTGCAATGGCATCAATCACTGGTAGGATCAGGGTTTGACTTTTCAAAAAACGCTTATGAATGCACCCGTCCATTTAAACGCTGAGGACATTGGTACGCCGGTTTCCGTGAAGATTCGCGAGCGCATCAAGGCTGCGCGCAAACGATTCAATGCCAACGACAACATCGCTGAGTTCATCCAGCCCGGTGAGTTAGATCATTTGCTCGACGAAGTTGCAGGCAAAATGCAAACGGTGTTGGACAGCATGGTGATCGACACTCAAAACGATCACAACACCCAAGACACAGCGCGGCGTGTGGCCAAAATGTATTTGAAGGAAGTCTTCAAAGGCCGCTATGTTGAAGGCCCCGAAGTCACAGAGTTTCCCAATGCCGAGCATTTGAACGAACTCATGATTGTGGGCCCCATCACTGTGCGCAGCGCTTGCAGCCACCACCTGTGCCCTGTCATTGGTCAAATCTGGATTGGCGTCTTGCCGAATGAACACACCAACGTCATTGGCCTGTCCAAGTACGCTCGTTTGGCCGAATGGATCATGGGACGTCCTCAAATTCAAGAAGAAGCTGTGGTTCAGTTGGCTGATTTGATTCAGCGCAAAACACAACCCGATGGTTTGGCTATCGTGATGGAGGCCAGCCACTTTTG
The DNA here is from genome assembly GCF_001412575.1 of Limnohabitans sp. 103DPR2. NCBI lineage: Bacteria > Pseudomonadati > Pseudomonadota > Betaproteobacteria > Burkholderiales > Comamonadaceae > Limnohabitans > Limnohabitans sp. 103DPR2. The sequence goes on from NZ_CP011834.1 coordinate 830,325, forward strand.
CATGGGCTGGCGGGGTGTCAAAGACATGGACAGCAAAATGATCAATTCGGTCATGCGCGGTGTGTTCTTGAAAGACGCCAACTTGCGCCGTGAATTCTTGTCATTGATCCCCAGAAAGGCCTGAACATGTTGGTCCGTTTACTTTACGCCAGTCGTGCGGTGGATGCTCACCCCGATGTCATTGAATCCATTTTGGCGCAGTCTCGACAGTTCAACCCCAGCACTGGCATCACAGGCATTCTGGTTTACGGCGGAGGTATCTTTTTGCAGGCCATCGAAGGTGGTCGTGAAGCCGTCAGTGACCTCTATGGCCACATTCAAAAAGACGCGCGTCACAAAAATGTGGTCTTGCTGCATTACGAAGAAATTTCAGAGCGCCGCTTCAGTGGTTGGACCATGGGCCAAGTCGATGTGGCACGTGTCAACACCAGCATCTTGCTCAAGTACTCCGAGCGTGCAGAGCTCGACCCCTACAGTGTCTCTGGTTCAGTTTCTCTGGCATTGCTGGAAGAACTGATGGCCACGGCTTCCATCATTGGGCGCGCCTGATCTTTCTGCCTTGTGTTTGCTGGGATGCGATTTTTCAAGCAGCCCCAGCAAGCGCAAACCCATCGTGGTGGCATTGGGTGCCGTGCACCGAGGCAGTGTTCAACTGAAGCAATTGCAACAGTTTGAAACCCTCTCATCGTTTCAAGAATTCCTTCAACAACCTGCGCCCGAAGGTCAAGCCTGTGTGGGCGGTTTTGACTTGCCCTTTGGCTTGCCCCGGGAATGGGTAGAAGCCGTGAACTGGCCAAGAACCTGGCCTGAATGCATGGACCGTTTTGCCGCCCATTCGCGCGAGGAATTGCGGCAGTTGTTCAAATCTTTCTGCGATGCCAGGCCGGCAGGGTCGAAGTTTGCGCATCGCAAGACAGATCTACCTGCGGGGTCTAGCCCCTCCATGAAATGGGTCAATCCTCCTGTGGCTTGGATGATGCATGCAGGTGTGCCTTTGCTGCGGCAAGCTGCTTGGACCTTGCCCGGCTTGCAAACAGGGCGGCCCGACTGTGTTGCTTTAGAAGCCTATCCAGGTTTGCTGGCGCGCGAAGTGGTGGGGCACAGAAGTTACAAAAGCGACGACAAACAAAAACAAACGCCTGAACGGTGGGTGGCACGCAAAGACATTTTGCACGCCCTGGACCTGGCGCAAACGCGCTTGGGTCTTCGCTTGAAACTGAGTGCTTCACAGCACGACACTTTGTTGGCCGATGCATCGGGCGACAGCTTGGATGCTGTGCTGTGCATGGTGCAAGCCGCTTGGGCTGCAACGCAACACACTGCGGCTGAAGCTGCCGGGCAACAGGCCAACTATGGCTTGCCCAACTTTGATCCACTCGAAGGCTGGATTGTGAGTGCCTGAATTTAAATGGCCATGCCTGCAATGTCGTCGGGCAAGGCTTGCAAGGCGCGCAATGCGTTGACGGCCTCAGTGTCGGTGCGGTACAACTTTACGCCGTCTTTGCCATCTAACTCGCCTGCCAAACGCAGTGCTTTTTCAACGGGCAGTTTGATGCCGCTGATGTGCAGCTGGATGTGAGCTTGTGTCAATTGCTTGCGCAACTGCTGCATGGTTTCGACGCCCGTGGCATCGATGCGATTGATGGGCTGTGCAAACAAGCACACATGTTGAATGTGCGGCAAATCACGCAATTTTTCAGTGATGTATTTTTCAAAGCTGCTGGCCGCAGCAAAGTCGAGCTCGGCATCCATGCGCAAAGCAAGCACATCGGACGTGATGGCGGGCAGTTGCCAAAGGTGACGATCGCGCAGGCTGCCATCTTCATGCAGGCCCACTTCGATGATGCGTGGATGAAGACGCGTATGCAAAAAGTGGCTCAGGCCCATCAGCACCCCAGCCAATACACCCCAATAAATTCGAGGCGTGCTGAGCAGTGTGATGGCAAAGGTCAGGCCAGCCGTGATGGCTTCAATGCGCGATATGTGCCAGAGCTTCACAAAAGCTTTGGGTTGAATCAAACTCGAGACAGCCAAAATCACAATGGCCGCCAACACCGCTCGCGGCACATGAAACAAGGCGGGTGAAGCAAACACCGCCAAGAGCACAAAGGACGTGGTGCCGATCACGGCCCACCCAGTTTTGGCGCCTGATGCCAAACTGATGGCGGACCTGGAAAACGAGGTACTGGTTGCAAAACTGCCGCAAAGCGCAGAAGTGATTTTGGCCAGTCCTTGTCCAATCAAATCTTGGTTCTCTTGCCACAAGGTGCCGTCTTTTTGATTTTCAGTTTTGGCGCTTGAAGCAGCCTCCAAAAAACTCACCAAGGCGATCAACACCGCAGGCCCCGCCAACATGCCCAGCTCGGTCCAAGTGATCAGAGGCGGTAGCGAAAGTTCGGGCAAGGACGTTGGCAAAGCGCCAATCACTGTGCCACCTTGTTCGGCAAAACCGATGGCATAGCTGATGACCGCAGACGCGGCCACCACCAACATGATGCTGGGCCATTTGGGCAGCCATTTTTTGGCGGCAAAGAGGGAGGCCAGGCTGATCAGTCCAAATGCCAGATCTGACACTTGCACAGAGCCGCCTGCTTGCCAGCCTGTGATGGCGGGCAATTGAGAGGCCATGACCAACAAACCTGCAGCTTGTGTAAATCCCATCATGACGGGCGAGCTGATCAGGTTGAGCAGCCAGCCATAACGCATGATGCCCATCAGCAATTGCAAGGCGCCCGCAATGAGTGCCAACCAAACGGCCAAGTGCACCCAATGTGAACTGGCCGGTTGCGCCATGCCAGCCAGCGACGCACTGATGAGAACGCAGGTGAGGGCGGAGGGGCCAATGGACAAACGGGTTGACCCACCCCACATCACGCCCACCACAGCTGGCAATAAAGCCGCGTAGAGACCGGTGACCAAGGGCATGCCCGCCAACGCGGCGTAGGCCACCGATTGCGGCACCATGAGCAGGGCCACCGAAAAGCCGGCGAGCCACTCTTGTCGAAACAGCTGAGCGCTTAAGCGCGGCCACTTGAGAAAGGGCAACCAAGCTTGGAGAGAATTCATGCGGCAATCATAGAGGCATTTACCTGCCGAGGACCTTCAGGCAAACGCTTAGCGGCGCAAGCTGCTGCACACAGGGCAATGGGCTTGGCGATGTGTTTGAAGGGTTTGCCATTCCATGTGTTGCGCATTGAACATCATCAGTTGTCCGCGCAAACTGCTGCCCATGCCACTCAAAATTTTGAGTGCCTCGGTGGCTTGCAAACTGCCAATCACACCCACCAGTGGCGCCAGCACGCCCATGGTGGCGCATCGAGTTTCTTCAAAATTTTGAGTCGGCGGAAACACACAGGCGTAGCACGGTGACTCGGTGTGCTGTGTGTCGTACACCGCCAATTGGCCATCAAGACGCAAGGCAGCGCCAGAGACCAGGGGTTTGCCATGCGTCACACATGCCAAGTTGATGGCGTGGCGTATTTCAAAATTGTCGGTGCAATCCAGGATCACATCGGCTTGGGGAACCAAGCGGTGCAACAAAGTGGCATCAGCCTTCAAGGCATGTGTGCTGATGTGAACATCGGGATTGATGGCGCTCATGGCGGCACGCAGTGATTCAACTTTGGGTTGGCCCACACGTGCTTGGGTGTGTGCAATTTGGCGCTGCAAATTGGTGACATCCACGTGGTCATGGTCCACCAGGCTGATGCGGCCTACGCCTGCGCTGGCCAAATACAAAGCAACTGGAGAGCCTAAGCCACCCGCACCAATGATGAGTGCATGCGATGCGTTCACTCGCTCCTGCCCTTCAACACCCCATTCGTCCAGCAGAATGTGGCGCGAATAGCGCAGGAGTTGGTCGTCCCTCATGGGCGCTTACTTGTCTTTTTTCTCTTCTTTGCGCGCGGCCAAAGTGGCGCTCACTTTGACGGGCAAACCTTTGAGTTGGTTCAAGGCTTGGTTGAGTTGGAAGTCTTTGTCGGAGCCAAACTCAGGGGGTCGTCTTTCGGACTCTGGTTTTTTGGCTTCTGCTTCCAATTTCTTCAGCGCTTCTTCACGTGCCTTTTGGCGCTCTTCGTTTTTCTTCTCGGCTTCTTGGCCATTGCCCAAATGCTTTTCCAAATCTTCTTCACGTGTACGCAAGGCTGCAAACACATTGCCGTTCTCGGTTTCGTCCAGCATCACGTCGGGCAAGATGCCTTTGGCTTGGATGGAGCGACCACTGGGTGTGTAGTAGCGCGCTGTGGTGAGTTTCAATGCGGTGTCAGGACCCAGTTGGCGCACCGTCTGCACGGAGCCTTTGCCAAATGTTTGGCTGCCCATGACCACAGCGCGTTTGTGATCTTGCAATGCACCGGCCACAATTTCGCTGGCTGAAGCAGAGCCTTCATTGACCAACACCACCAGCGGTACTTTTTTCAACTGACCTTGGGTGTTTTGGGTGAGTCGCTGAATGGGATCGACATCGGCACTGCGGCGCCAAAACTGCGGCGCTGCTTTGTAAACAAACTTGCTTTCTTCCAACTGGCCGTTGGTGGACACCACCGTGGCGTTTTCTGGCAAGAAAGCGGCAGACAAGGCCACTGCTGCATCGAGCAAACCACCGGGGTCGTTGCGCAAATCAAGCACCAAGCCTTTGAGCTTGGGTTCTTGTTTGTACATGTCTTCTAGCTTCTTAGAAAAGTCTTCGACGGTGCGTTCTTGGAATTGAGACACCCGAATCCAACCGTAGCCAGAATCCAAAAGTTTGGCTTTGACCGATTGTGTTTTGATTTCTTCCCGCACGATGGTGACGGTGAAGGTGCGGCTCTCGTCTTTGCGGAAAATGGTCAAGAGCACTTTGGTGTTGGGCTCGCCGCGCATGCGTTTCACCGCATCGTTCATGGACAAGCCTTTGACGAAAGTGTCGTCGATCTTGGTGATCAGGTCGTTGGTTTTGAGGCCAGCCCGGTCTGCGGGAGAACCTTCAATGGGGGACACCACTTTAACCACACCTTCTTCTTGGGTGATCTCAATGCCCACGCCGACGAATCGACCGGATGTGCCTTCGCTGAATTCTTTGAAGCTTTTCTTGTCAAAATATTGAGAGTGGGGGTCGAGACTGGCGACCATGCCCGAGATGGCTTCAGTGATGAGTTTTTTCTCATCCACAGCTTCGACGTAGTCGCTTTTCACCATGCCAAACACGGCAGCCAATTGCTGCAACTCTTCGAGTGGCAAAGGTGCAAACGCGCCTCGTGCCGTGGTTTGCAAGGACACCGTAGTGAGTGCACCTGCCAAGGCGCCCACGCTTAACCAGCCCACTATTTTCAATTTTTGACCCATGTTCATTGACCCAGAGGGTCTCCTTTTGAACCAATATACACCCTGACGCCCAAGTTTGGAGGCATCAGGGATTGTCTTGGTGGTAATTAGGCCTTGCCTTGGCTGGCCACAGCCGCTGCCGCTTTGGCGGCTGCTTCGGCATCACCCAAATAGTATTTTTTGACAGGCTTCAAGTTGGCATCGAGCTCGTACACCAAGGGAATGCCATTGGGGATGTTCAAGTTCACGATGTCGTCGTCTGAAATGTTGTCCAAGTACTTGATCAGTGCTCGAATGGAGTTGCCGTGGGCGGCCACCACCACGCGCTTGCCTGCTTTGATGGCAGGTGCCATGGACTCGGTCCAAAAAGGCACCACACGCGCCACCGTGTCTTTGAGGCATTCGGTCAATGGCACGTCTTGGGCGTTGATCTTGGCGTAACGCAGATCACCACGTTCGCAGCGGGGGTCTTGCGGCTCCAAAGCGGGTGGCGGCGTGTCAAAACTGCGGCGCCAGACCAAAACCTGATCATCGCCATACTTTTTGGCAGTTTCAGCTTTGTTCAAGCCTTGGAGCGCACCGTAGTGACGCTCGTTCAAACGCCAGCTGTTGTGCACAGGCAGCCATTGGCGGTCCATGGCATCCAAGGTGTGCCACAGCGTGTGAATGGCGCGCTTTAAGACGCTGGTGTAGGCCAAGTCAAACTCATAGCCTTCGGCTTTCAGAAGACGACCAGCGGCTTTGGCTTGCTCAATGCCGGTGGGGGTTAAATCAACATCGGTCCAGCCAGTGAAGCGATTTTCTAAATTCCAAGTGGACTCGCCGTGGCGAATGAGAACGAATTTGTACATGGTGAAAGGTTTAATCAGAGAGGACAATACGGTTTTCCGTTCGCCATTTTAGAATTCGAATCTGGCGTGCGGCCGTGAAATGTGCTGCATGTGAACTTTTTAAGGGTTTTTTGTGAATTTTTTGATTGAAAACTGGATGTTGGTTTCCGTGGCCGCGGCCTCAGCCTTGGCGCTTTTTTGGCCAGCCATTACCAAAGGTGCTGCCGGTGGGGTGGAACCTTCCGAAGCGGTTCTGCTCATGAACCGTGAAAAAGCGGTGGTCATTGATGTCTGCGAGCCTGCCGAATTTGCCCAAGGCCATGTGGTCGGCTCCAAAAACATTCCCTTGGGTCAGCTTGAGCAACAACTGCCCCAGTTGGTCAAAAACAAAAGCCTGCCGGTCATCATGGTCTGCCAAGTGGGTGGCCGTGCCAGCCGCGCTGCGGCCCAAGCCCAGAAGCTGGGCTTTGAACGTGCGCAGGCCTTGTCCGGCGGTTTGAAGTCATGGCGCGAAGCCAACCTGCCTGTTGAAAAAGCCTAACCATCGAATCTGGAGTTGTCATGCCACAAGTGAAGATGTACACAACGGCCGTTTGCCCCTACTGTGTCCGCGCCAAACAAGTCTTGAAGTCCAAAGGCGTCACGGACATTGAGGAAATCAGGATCGACACCCAACCTGAAGCACGTGATCACATGATGAAAATCACGGGTCGCCGCACAGTGCCTCAAATCTTCATCGGTGAGACGCATGTGGGTGGCTGTGATGACCTGATGGCTTTGGATGCCAAAGGCGGCTTGATGCCGTTGCTGCAAGCCAGCTGATCTTTGCAGGGGGGCTTTTGCGCCCCCTGCCATCGGTGATAATCTGACCTGAACCCGCGGTTGGGGCTTGTTCAAGCGGCCGCAGGGATGATCACCCTCAAAGCAAAATTATTTATGTCAGAAGCCAACACCCCCGTGTTCCAAATCCAACGCGTTTACATGAAGGAAGCGTCTTTGGAGCAGCCCAACTCACCCGCCATTTTGTTGGAGCAACAACAACCTGCGGTCGACATTCAATTGGGTGTGGAAGCCAACCAGGCGGCTGAAGGCGTTTACGAAATTTGCGTCACGGCCACCGTGCACACCAAAATTGAAGACAAAACGGTCTTTTTGGTGGAGTGCAAACAAGCAGGCATTTTCGAAATCCGCAATTTGCCTGAAGACCAAATGGGCCCCATCATGGGCATCGCTTGCCCCCAAATCGTGTACCCCTACCTGCGTGGCAATGTGGCCGACATGGTCACTCGCGCTGGCTTCCCGCCTGTGCACTTGGCCGAAATCAACTTCCAAGCCATGTATGAGCAGCAACAAGCTGAAGCTGCGGGCCAAGCGGCGGCTGCACCTCAAGTTCAGTAAATTCATCACCAAGGCCTCAGCTTGAGCCTGAAGATTGCGGTCATCGGGGCAGGTGCTTGGGGCACCGCGCTGGCCATCAGTGCCAGCCGTGAGGGCACAGGGCATCACGTTCAGTTGTGGACGCGTGACCCTGCTGCCGCCAAAGAACTTCAATCCCAAAGAAGCAATCAGCGCTATTTGCCTGGGATTCGTTTTCCTGCGTCATTGCAGTGTGTCAGCGCACCTGTGTCTGAATTGGCCGCCTGGGCTCAGCAGCACGATTTGGTTGTGATTGGCACGCCCATGTCTGCTTTGCGCAGCATGTTGATGACCTTGAAAGATGTGCAGGTGCCCGTGGCTTGGCTTTGCAAAGGCTTTGAAGCGGGCAGCCAAGGTGTTGAATCGGGTGCCATGCCGCATGAGGTGTGTCAGCAAGTCGCTCCCCAACTTCAAGCGGGGGCTTTAAGTGGTCCTAGCTTTGCCTTGGAAGTGGCCACAGCACAGCCAACCGCTTTGGTGGCTGCCAGTGCGCACCCCAAGGTGCGTCAGTTGTTGGTGGATGCGTTTCACAGTGCCAGTTTGCGCGTTTATGCCAACGAGGACATTGTGGGCGTTGAGGTGGGTGGTGCAGTTAAAAACGTATTGGCGATTGCCACAGGTTTGTGCGATGGCTTGAACCTTGGTTTGAATGCCCGCGCCGCGTTGATCACACGTGGCTTGTCTGAAATGACGCGCTTGGGCGTAGCCTTGGGCGCCAAGCCCGAAACCTTCATGGGCTTGTCTGGCTTGGGCGATTTGGTGCTCACTGCCACAGGTGATTTAAGTCGCAATCGCAAAGTGGGTTTGTTGCTGGCGCAAGGCATGGATTTGCAGCAAGCGGTTCAATCTTTGGGTCATGTGGCTGAAGGGGTTTACAGCGCGCGCACTGTGGTCAAGCGCGCAATGGCCTTAGGCGTTGAAATGCCCATTGCTCAAGCGGTTGTGGCCTTGCTCGATGGCCAGTTGAAACCTGCAGAAGCCGTCGCCGCATTGATGGGACGGGGTGCCAAAGGCGAAGCGTCTTTAAGTTCCTGACCCATTCGGGGCAGTGGTTTTGCCAAGCTTATGCAGGTGTGAAGGCCAAGCGCACGTAGATGGGAGCGAATGCTTCGGCTTGCGTGATTTCAATCAAAGTTTCTTTGGCCAGTTCCAGTAGTGCAATGAAGGTGACCACCAACACCGGTGTGCCTTTGCTGGGATCGAACAAGTTTTCAAACTCCACAAACTTGCGGCCTTGAAGGTGCTTCAAGACGATGCTCATGTGCTCGCGCACGCTGAGCTCTTCGCGCGAAATTTTGTGATGCTGAACCAACTTGGCACGCTTCAGAATGTCGCGCCAGGCTTCTTGCAATTCCACCAAATGGACATCGGGGAAGCGGGGTTGCAAACTTTGCTCGATGTATACCTGGGCCTTGAGGAAATCGCGGCCGTATTGCGGCAAATTGCCCAATTGCATGGAGGCCATTTTCATTTGCTCGTACTCGAGCAAACGGCGAACCAATTCGGCACGTGGGTCTTCAGGTTCTTGACCTTCAGCCACTTTCTTGGGTGGCAGCAACATGCGTGATTTGATTTCAATCAGCATGGCCGCCATTAGCAAATATTCAGCGGCCAACTCTAAGTTGTGCTCGCGGATTTCGTCGACATAACTGAGGTACTGGCGCGTAACCGCCGCCATGGGAATGTCGAGGATGTTGAAGTTTTGCTTGCGAATCAAATACAACAACAAGTCCAGAGGACCTTCAAAGGCCTCTAGAAAAACCTCCAAGGCATCCGGTGGGATGTAGAGGTCGTTGGGCATGGAAAACAAAGGCTCGCCATACAGGCGTGCCACGGCCACGTGGTCGATGACCTCGGGCAAGCCCGCGGTGTTGTCAATCGCGGGAAGAACCTCGGGAGATGTGGCCGTGTTTTCCAAAAGTCTCAACCTTTGGTCTGATAGACGTAAGGTTTTTGAGCGACGCGACCTTCGTTGAATTCTTTCAACACATGACGGTCAACTGATGCGTTCCACAACAAAGCGCGGGCTTCTTGTTGGGCGGCATCCAAATGCGGGCGGTCAGCTTTGAGCTGTTCAATGAATTGTGTGGCGTCGGACTGATAGTCTGGACGACGGAAAAAATGCAAGAGCGACATGACAAAGCGCTTTCTGGTTAGAAGTCCGTATTTTAGCGGGCTTGCGCTAGAGGTTTTCTGACGACAAGGCGGTTTCGAGGCCCGTGCCCCAATCGGGCTGGCAGTCCTTGCCGACCAAATCCAGAAGCCCTGTGCGCTTGGCAATGTCCATGGGTTGGTGGTTCAGGCCACAGATCAAGAGTCGAACCTGCCGTTTTTGACAGACCTGCGCCAATGCCATCAAGGCATCAGCGCCTGAAGAATCGATGTAAATGATGTTTTTGAGGTCCAAAATGACCGCTTTTTGCGGTAAGTGGTCTTCGATGGCCTCCACCAGTTTGACCGCACCAAAGAACAAAGCGCCGTAAAACCGATAAGCGCTGATGCGTCCGTCTTGGCCAATCAGGGCTTGGGTGTCCACAGGCGACAGTTGCTCCACCCGGCTGAGGTTGGAAATTCGGTAAATGAAGGTCACGCAAGCCGCAAACAAGCCAAATTCAACCGCCACTGTCAGGTCGACCATCACGGTGAGCAAAAACACAGCCAGCAGGGTGATACGATAGGGCGCACGGAACTGTTTCAAATCAGAAAATGCGTGCCATTCACCCATGTTCCATGCCACAAACATCAAGATGGCGGCCAAGGCAGCCAAGGGCACGTGGTTGGCCAGCGGCGCGGCCACCCACACCACCACCAACAAGGTCAGCGCATGCACCATGCCTGCGACCGGCGAGCGTCCGCCACTTTTCACGTTGGTCACGGTCCGCGCAATGGTGCCTGTGGCTGGCATGCCACCAAAGAAGGGTGTGACAAAGTTGGCCACGCCTTGCGCCATCAGTTCTTGATTGGGGTTGTGCCTGTCGCCAATCAGGCCATCGGCAATGCGTGCGCACAACAATGACTCAATGGCGCCCAACAAGGTGATGGTGAAGATGGGCATGCTCAAGTTCTTCAATGCCTCCAAGCTGAACTCGGGCCACACAAAGCTGGGCAACGCGGAAGGGATACCGCCAAATTTGCTGCCAATGGTTTCCACAGGCAAGCTCAAGCTTTGCGCCACCAAAGTGGCTACGACCAAGGCCACGATGGAGCCTGGGATGACTTGCAATGTGCGGCGCAAGCCACTGGCTTGAGTTTGTGACGGGCGAGCTGCAAAAGTGCGTTGCCACACCACAATCAAAAGGAGAGATCCCAAAGCCAAAGCAAAAGAAGTGGGTTGAAAGCTGGGCAATGCATCGCTCAAAGCGCGCAAGATGCCAAAGAAGTCGGCAGGCATGTTGCTCACTTTGAGACCTAAAAAATCTTTGGCCTGTGACAGCATGATGAGCACAGCAATGCCGTTGGTAAAGCCAATGACCACCGCCACTGGAATGAAGCGAATCAGCGTGCCCAATTTGAGTAAGCCCATGATGAACAAAAGCACGCCCGATGCGGCGGTGGCAATGATCAGATTGGCCAACCCATAGCGTTCCAAGATGCCATACACAATGACGATGAAGGCGCCGGCTGGACCGCCAATTTGGACCTTGCTGCCACCCAATGCAGAAATGATGAAGCCTGCAATGATGGCGGTGAACAAACCCGCTTCGGGTTTGAGGCCAGAGGCAATGGCGAAGGCCATGGCCAAGGGCAAGGCCACCACGCCAACGGTAAGTCCAGCGGCGATGTCAGCGCCCAGCTGCTCGCGCGAGTAAGCCTTTAACGAGTCAACGAGCTTGGGGCGAAAGAAAAAGGCCATGTGTCAGTGTAGCGTTGCAAATGGCCTTTGATGTGACGCCGATCAGTGAATGCGCATGCCAGGTTTTGCACCGGGCCATGGGTTCAACACATAAATGCCGGGTTCGGCTTTTTCATCGGCATGGCTGGCGGCCAGCACCATGCCTTCAGACACACCAAACTTCATTTTGCGCGGCGCCAAATTGGCCACCATCACGGTGAGCTTGCCCACCAAGTCTTCAGGTTTGTAAACGCTGGCAATGCCACTGAACACATTGCGGTGTTTGCCTTCGCCCACATCCAAAGTGAGGCGCAAGAGTTTGGTCGAACCTTCCACTGCTTCGCATTGCACGATCTGCGCGATGCGCAAATCTACTTTGGCGAAGTCATCAATCGAGATGGTGGGCGCAATGGCCTCGCCACCTGGCAGCGGTGCCGCTTCAACCATGGGCTCGGGCGCTTCGAACAAGGCATCGAGCATGGCCACATCCACACGCTGCATCAAATGTTTGTAGTCGTTGATGGCGTGACCTGCACCCAGGGAAGCTTGCACATGGGTGAAGTTCATGGCATCGATGTTCAAGAATTTTTCCACGTTGCTGGCCAATGAAGGCAGCACCGGCTTGAGCATCAGGCTGAGCAATCGGAAAGCTTCAATGCAGGTGGTGCAAACGTCGTGCAGGCGTGCATCCATGCCTTCTTGTTTGGCCAATTCCCAAGGTTTGTTTTGATCGACGTACTCGTTCACGCGATCGGCCAAGAGCATCACTTCGCGCAGGGCTTTGGCGTAGTCACGCTCGTCATAAAGTTTGGCAATAGGGGGCACGCCTTCGTGCAATTGCTTCAGCAAAGCCTGGCCATCAGCCGACACCGTGCCCAACTTGCCGCCCAATCGCTTGGCAATGAAGCCTGCAGCGCGCGATGCGATGTTGATGTACTTGCCCACCAAGTCGGAGTTGACGCGGGCCATGAAGTCTTCGGGGTTGAAATCGACGTCTTCGTTGCGGCCATTGAGTTTGGCGGCAATGTAGTAACGCAACCACTCGGGGTTCATGCCGAGCTTCAAATACTTGAGCGGGTCGAGGCCGGTGCCGCGGCTCTTGCTCATCTTCTCGCCGCTGACGGTTAAGAAGCCGTGCACATAGACCGCATTGGGTGTTTTGCGGCCGCTGAAGTGCAGCATGGCCGGCCAGAACAGCGTATGGAAATACGTGATGTCTTTGCCAATGAAGTGGTACTGCTCGACATTGGGGTTGTTGATGTAGGCGTTGTAGTCCACACCGATCTTGCCCAAATAGTTTTTGAGCGAAGCCAAGTAGCCAATGGGCGCATCGAGCCACACATAAAAATATTTGCCGGGTGCGTCGGGAATTTCAATGCCGAAGTAAGGTGCGTCGCGGCTGATGTCCCAGTCGCCCAGGCCGCCTTGACCCTCTTCGTCTTTGGCAAACCACTCTTTGATTTTGTTCAGCACTTCGGGCTGCAGGCGGCCGGTGTCGTGTGTCCATTTTTCAAGGAACTCAACGCAGCGTGGGTCAGACAATTTGAAGAAGTAGTGCTCCGATTGTTTGAGCACGGGTGTTGCGCCAGACAAAGCGGAGTAGGGGTTCTTGACCTCTGTGGGCGAGTAAACCGCACCGCAAGATTCGCAGCTGTCGCCGTACTGGTCTTTGGCGCCACACTTGGGGCACTCGCCTTTGATGAAGCGGTCGGGCAAGAACATTGACTTTTCAGGGTCAAAGAATTGCTCGATGGTTTTGGTGGCAATCAAGCCAGCGGCTTTGAGGTCGCGGTAAATTTGTTGCGCCAGTTCGTGGTTTTCAGGGCCATCGGTGGAATGCCAATTGTCAAAGGCAATGTGAAAGCCATCCAGATAAGGTTTGCGGCCCGCTGCAATGTTGGCCACAAACTGTTGAGGTGTGATGCCGGCTTTTTCGGCGGCAATCATGATGGGGGCACCGTGCGCATCGTCAGCGCACACGAAATGCACCTCATGGCCTTGCATGCGTTGTGCGCGAACCCAGATGTCGGCCTGGATGTACTCCATGATGTGACCGATGTGGAAATTGCCATTGGCGTAGGGCAATGCGGTCGTGACAAAAATTTGTCGCTGGGCAGCAGTGAGGTTCGAAACAGACGAGGCAGACATGAGGGGTCAATTTGTAGGGGAATCCTTGATTTTATGGGCTTCAGCCACTTGATGTCGCTAAACTTCCGGCCATTCGCAGAAAGTTTCACATGTCGACCCCAGAACAACTCCAAAAAGCCCTCGAATCGGTCATCGATCCCAACACCGGCAAAGATTTTGTCTCCACCAAAGCCCTGAAAAACCTGGTGGTAGACGGCGGCAATGTGGCCTTTGACGTTGAATTGGGTTACCCAGCTAAGAGCCAGATTCCGGGTTTGCGCAATGCCCTCATTGCCGCCGCCAAGCAGGTGCCCGGCGTGACCAATGTCTCAGCCAACGTCACCATGAAAATTGTGGCCCACGCAGCTCAGCGCGGCGTGGCCTTGTTGCCGCAGGTCAAAAACATCATCGCTGTTGCGTCTGGCAAAGGCGGCGTGGGCAAGAGCACCACGGCTGTCAATTTGGCCTTGGCGCTGGCCGCAGAGGGCGCCAGTGTGGGCTTGCTCGACGCCGACATTTACGGCCCCAGCCAGCCCATGATGATGGGCATTGAAGGTCGTCCTGAGAGCGAAGACGGCAAAACCATGGAGCCCATGGAAAACTACGGCGTGCAAGTGATGTCGATTGGTTTCTTGGTGAACCAAGACGAGGCCATGATTTGGCGCGGCCCCATGGCCACGCAGGCCCTTGAGCAGTTACTGCGACAAACCAATTGGAAAGATTTGGACTATTTGATCATCGACATGCCGCCTGGCACGGGTGACATTCAACTCACACTCAGCCAACGCGTGCCCATGACAGGCGCCGTGATTGTGACCACACCCCAAGACATCGCCTTGCTGGATGCCAAAAAGGGCATCAAGATGTTTGAAAAAGTAGGCGTGCCTATTTTGGGTATTGTGGAAAACATGGCGGTTCACGTCTGTACAAACTGCGGTCATGTTGAGCACATCTTTGGCGCTGATGGCGGCAAGAAAATGGCCGAGAACTACCAAATGGACTACCTGGGTGCCTTGCCCTTGAACATGCAAATTCGTTTGCAAGCTGACAATGGCAAACCCACTGTGGTGGCCGATCCCGATGGCGAAGTGGCCAGCATTTACAAATCGGTGGCGCGCCAAGTGGCCATCAAAATTGCGGCCAAGGCCAAGGACTTTTCTGCCAAGTTCCCAACCATCACCGTGTCAAAAAACACTTGATACAAAAAGCAGTGGCCTCTGAATGAGGCCACTTCGCAAAGGCTTGAAGGCTTAGGCTTTCAAGCCTTTTTGTTTTCCAAATCGCGCAAACGGAAACGTTGAATTTTGCCTGTGGCGGTTTTGGGCAGTTCAGTGACGAATTCAATGAAGCGTGGGTATTTGTAGGGCGCCAAACGCTCTTTCACAAAGGACTTCACCTCTTCTTCGGTCAAGCTTTGTCCCGCCTTCAGCACAATGAAAGCTTTGGTTTTGGTCAGGCCATCGGCGTCCACTTTGCCAATGACGGCGGCTTCCAAAATGGCGGGATGCTGAACCAAGGTTGATTCCACTTCAAAAGGTGACACATAGATGCCACTGACTTTCAGCATGTCGTCATTGCGGCCAGCATAGGTGTAATAGCCTTCGGGGTCGCGCGAGTATTTGTCGCCACTCTTGGTCCATTCACCTTGAAAGGTGTCGCGAGATTTTTCTCGGTTGTTCCAATACATCAAAGCGGCTGAAGGGCCTTTGATGTACAGGTCGCCAATCTCGTTGTGACCGGTTAGCACTTCGCCTTGTTCGCCGCGCAATTGCACTTCGTAGCCAGGTACAGGTTTGCCTGTGGTGCCATAGCGCACATCGCCTGGTGTGTTGGACAAGAACACGTGCAGCATTTCAGTCGAGCCAATGCCGTCAATGATTTCGCAGCCAAAATGAGCCGTCCAACGTTCGCCAATGTCTGCGGGCAAGGCCTCGCCGGCAGATGAGCAAAGGCGCAAGGCCACTTTGTCCTTGGTGGGTAAGTCAGGGCTTGCCAACATACCGCCGTAACCTGTGGGCGCACCGTAAAACACGGTGGGCTTGTGATCGACCAAGCGTTTGAATGTGGCTTGCGGTGTGGGGCGTTCGGCCATCAACACCACGCTGGCGCCGACACTTAAAGGAAAGGTGAGGGCGTTGCCCAAGCCGTAAGCGAAGAACAATTTGGCGGCTGAAAACACCACGTCGTTAGACGTCAAAGCCAACACGCCTTTGCCATACAACTGCGCTGTCCAATACAAATTGCCTTGGGTATGCACTGTGCCTTTGGGGTTGCCAGTAGAGCCCGATGAGAACAACCAGAAGGCGGGTTCGTCGGCATGTGTTTCGGCAGGCAAGCTGGGGCCTGTTGCCGAAGCCAAGAAATCCTTGAAGTGCAGGTTGGGTGCAGGCAAATCACCCTCGTGGCGTGAGACCACGATGTGTTTGATGCTTTTGGTGCCTTGTGCAATGGCGGCATTCAACGTGCCCAGCAATGCGGAGGACACCAAGGCCGCTTGCGCGCGGCTGTTGTTGATCATGAAGGCATAGTCGTCCGCTGTTAACAGCGTATTGACCGCCACGGGCACCACCCCAGCATAAAGAGCGCCCAAAAATGACACAACCCAATCGGTGCTGTCTTGCATCAGCAAGAGCACGCGCTCTTCGCGCTTCAGTCCCAACTTGCGCAGACCCGCTGCACAGGCTCTGATCTGTTCACCCATTTCGCCATAGGTGAGGCTGCCTACATCGTCGATGAGCGCCGTCTTGTCTTTGCGACTGTTGTTGGCTGCGATCAAAAATTGCGCGAAGTTGAATTGCGCGGGTGGGGCTGAGGGCAGCGTCATGTTGATCTCCGTGATCTTGATCAAAAATTTGGATGGTGTGCATTAAAACGCTTGGGCTTTAGGACAACTCGCGGTATAAATGCACTATCTTGCTTGCGGACGAGTATGCAATAAAGTGCATGTTTTGTCTGTCATGAAAAATCAGGGTTTTCCCTTTATTTTGAAAAATCAGCATCGCCAATTCATTGTCCTTGGAGACTTCGGTGACCGAATCATCGACCGCATTTGTTGAAGTGGGTAGCTCTTTAGAGCCCCTGCGCAGCCCATTTTTGATGGCGCTGGGTGATCGTGTGCGCAACCTGCGTTCTCGCAAAGGCATGACCCGAAAAGCAGTCGCTTTAGCGGCCGATGTGTCAGAACGGCACTTGGCCAATTTGGAGTACGGCACAGGCAATGTCTCTGTGTTGGTGTTGTTGCAGGTGTCGCATGCCTTGCAATGCTCATTGGCAGAATTGTTGGGTGACATCAGCACCAGCTCACCCGAATGGTTGTTGATTCGTGAACTGCTCAGCAAGCGCACAGAGGCCGATCTGCGTCGTGCGCGCGTTCAGTTGACAGAAATGTTTGGTGAAAGTGGTGACGCCACAGCACGCCGCACCCGCATTGCCCTCATTGGTTTGCGAGGGGCTGGCAAAACCACACTGGGCCAGCGTTTGGCCGATGATTTGGGTTTTACGTTCATTGAACTCAGCCGCGAAATTGAAAAGTTTGCAGGTTGCCAAATCAGTGAAATTCACAACTTGTACGGTGCCAATGCGTATCGCCGATATGAGCGACGTGCATTGGAAGAGGCCATTCAAATTTACCCCGAGGTGGTGATTGCCACACCGGGTGGTTTGGTCTCTGACTCCGCCAATTTCAATTTGCTGCTGACCCATTGCACCACCGTGTGGTTGCAAGCCAGTGCCAACGACCACATGTCACGCGTCGCTGCGCAAGGTGACCTGCGCCCCATGGCCGCCAGTCCCGAGGCGATGGAAGATTTGAAACGCATTTTGGAAGGACGCTCTGCGTTTTATTCCAAAGCCGATCTCAGCATCGATACCAGTGCACAAGATGCCGAAGAAAGTTTCAAGCGCTTGAAAACGGAAGTTCGCAAAGTGATTCAATGGGTTGAGTAGGGTTTGAAAAAATTCTCAAAACATAGGGTAAACACTTAATAATTGCATTAAATTGCATGTTGAGTCCCTAGGTTGAATGCAATAAACTGCATGTCAACGCGGTTCGATGGCTTTTTAAGTCTCGCACCAGAGATTCAGACCCTACAAAGACCTTCATTGGAGACCTTCATGACCACAGCGCCCATCGTCAATTACCAAACCTCACCCGAAAACTACAAGCACATCAGCTTGGCCTTTGACGGTGCCGTGGCCACCCTGTCGATCAACATCGACGAAAACGCAGGCATTCGCCCTGGCTACAAATTGAAGCTCAACTCTTATGACTTGGGCGTAGACATTGAATTGCACGATGCCCTGCAGCGCATCCGCTTTGAACACCCCGAAGTTCGCAGCGTGGTAGTCACCAGCTTGAAAGACCGCGTGTTCTGCTCTGGTGCCAACATCTTCATGTTGGGCGTGTCGACACACGGCTGGAAAGTGAACTTCTGTAAGTTCACCAACGAAACACGCAATGGCATTGAAGACTCCAGCAAATACTCTGGCTTGAAGTTTGTGGCCGCATTGAACGGCGCATGTGCTGGTGGCGGTTATGAATTGGCCTTGGCCTGCGACGACATCGTGTTGGTGGACGACCGTTCTTCTGCAGTGTCTTTGCCCGAAGTGCCATTGCTCGGCGTATTGCCAGGCACAGGTGGCCTGACACGTGTCACCGACAAGCGCCACGTGCGCCACGACTTGGCCGATATTTTCTGCACCAGCGTAGAAGGTGTTCGTGGTCAAAAAGCCGTCGACTGGCGTTTAGTCGATGCGATTGCCAAGCCCAACCAATTCCAACAAGTGGTGCGTGAACGCGCTGACAAATTGGCCGCAAAAAGCGATCGTCCTGCTTCAGAAAAAGGCGTGGCGCTCACACCCATTCAGCGCAACATTGAAGCCGACCGCATCAGCTACAACAACGTGACGGTTGAAATCGACCGCGCCAAGCGCCTGGCCACCTTCACGGTTAAAGCACCAGCATCTGCACAACCCACAGACATCGCCGGCATCTTGGCAGCTGGCGCTCAGTGGTGGCCTTTGCAAATGGTGCGTGAATTGGACGACGCCATTTTGCACATGCGCACCAATGAACTCGACATTGGCACTTGGTTGCTCAAAGCCACAGGCGATGCCAAAGCAGTCTTGGCCAGCGATGCGACTTTGTTGGCTCACAAAGACCACTGGTTCGTGCGCGAAACCATTGGTCACTTGCGCCGTACCTTGGCACGCTTGGACGTTTCTTCACGCAGCATTTTTGCACTCGTTGAACCAGGCACTTGCTTCGTAGGCACCTTCGCTGAATTGGCTTTCTGTGCCGACCGCACTTACATGTTGGCCTTGCCCGACGATGCAGACAAAGCACCCACCATTCAATTGAATGAGTTCAACTTTGGCTTCTACCCCATGGTGAACGAGCAGTCCCGTTTGGCACGTCGCTTCTACGAAGAAGTGCCTGCCATGGAAGCTGCGCGCGGCGCCATTGGCAAAGCATTGGACGCTGACGCTGCATTGGCACTCGGCTTGGTCACCGCTGCACCCGATGACATCGATTGGGATGACGAAATTCGCATGTGCTTGGAAGAGCGCGCGGCCATGTCACCCGATGCGCTCACAGGCCTCGAAGCCAACTTGCGTTTCGCCAGCCAAGAGAACATGTTGACTCGTATTTTTGGTCGCCTGACTGCATGGCAAAACTGGATCTTCCAGCGCCCCAATGCCGTGGGTGAAAAAGGTGCCTTGAAGGTGTACGGCAAAGGCGAAAAAGTGCAGTTCGACATGAACCGCGTTTAAGCCTCAACGTACAAAAGTTTTTTGAAAGTGTTGTGCAGCAAGGTTCCCGGTGGTCTTTGCTGCAACCAAAATTTGACCCCACCGTTGCTTTAATTTCTGGAGACTCACATGTCCGGTATCAACTACAGCGAAAAAATTCCTAACAACGTCAACTTGTCTGAAGACCGTACGTTGCAACGCGCCTTGGAACAATGGCAGCCCAACTTCATCAACTGGTGGGACGACATGGGCCCCGAAGGTTCAACCGACATGGACGTGTATTTGCGTACCGCGGTTAGCGTTGACCCACAAGGTTGGGCACAGTTTGGTCACGTCAAAATGCGCGACTACCGTTGGGGTGTGTTTTTGAACCCAGGCGAGCAAGACCGTCAAATTCACTTTGGCGATCACAAGGGCGAGAAAGCTTGGCAAGATGTGCCAGGCGAACACCGCGCCAACCTGCGCCGCATCATCGTGACGCAAGGCGACACAGAGCCAGCATCTGTGGAGCAGCAGCGCCACTTGGGCCTCACAGCACCCAGCATGTACGACCTGCGCAATCTGTTCCAAATTAACGTGGAAGAAGGCCGTCACCTGTGGGCCATGGTGTACTTGTTGCACAAATACTTTGGCAGAGACGGCCGTGAAGAAGCCGATGCTTTGTTGCAACGTAACAGCGGCAACGAAGACAATCCCCGCATCTTGCAAGCCTTCAACGAGAAGACGCCTGACTGGTTGTCATTCTTCATGTTCACGTACTTCACCGACCGTGACGGTAAGTTCCAACTGTGCGCCTTGGCCGAATCTGCATTCGATCCGCTGGCACGCACCACCAAGTTCATGTTGACCGAAGAAGCACACCACATGTTTGTGGGTGAGTCTGGTGTCAGCCGCACCATCCAGCGTACTGTGGATGTGATGAACCAACTCAAAACCGACGACGTGGCCAAACTGCGCGCTGCTGGCGTGATTGATTTGCCCACCATCCAGCGTTACATCAACTTCCACTTCTCCGTCACCATCGATTTGTTTGGTGCAGATGAGTCTTCTAATGCTGCGACTTTCTACAGCTCTGGCTTGAAGGGCCGCTACGAAGAAGGCAAGCGCAATGACGATCACGTGTTGAAGGGCAACACTTACAAGATCTTGGCTGTTGAAAATGACAAGCTGATTGAAAAAGAAGTGCCCATGTTGAACGCCTTGAACGAAGTTCTGCGTGACGATTACATCGTTGATTCCAAAGGCGGCATTGAGCGTTGGAACCGTGTGATTGAAAAGGCAGGCATTCCTTTCAAGCTCACAGCCCCTCACAAAGCTTTCCACCGCAACATCGGTTCTTTGTCTGGCGCCAAAATCACGCCCGATGGCCGTGTGGTGACAGCCGAAGAGTGGATGGCCAAAGTGGGCGAGTGGTTGCCTACCAACGAAGACCGCGCTTATGTGGGCAGCCTGATGGGCCGCGTCACAGAGCCAGGCAAGTTTGCCAACTGGATTGCCCCTCCTGTCATGGGCATCAACCGTCAGCCTGTAGACTTCGACTACGTTCGTTTCAACTGAGATCTGAAAAGATCTTACCCACACGCCATGACCACAGAAGCCGTTTTAATTCAGCAACACCTGATTGATCCCGAGATCTGCATTCGTTGCAACACCTGCGAGGCCACTTGCCCCGTTGGCGCCATCACGCACGATTCTCGCAATTACGTGGTCGACGCTGAAAAATGCAATCTGTGCATGGCCTGTGTGCCACCTTGCCCCACAGGCTCCATTGACAACTGGCGCAGCATGCCCAAGGCCAAGGCCTATTCCATCGAAGAGCAATTGACATGGGATGATCTGCCTGCCGCCTTGAGCGAAGCTGAGCTTCAAGCCATGGGTGTGGACAGTCAAGCTGTGACTTCTGCCCCTGCCGTAGAGGCTGCACCTGCACAAGCTGTCAATGCCTCTGGCGAAGTTGTGTTCAATTCCGCCGCTTATGGTTCTACCTTGCCACCTTGGTCCGCAGCGCATGCGTACACCAACTTGTACGGCCCTAAAACGCCCACACAAGCCACGGTGGTCGGCAATTTCAAAGTGAACGAGGTCGGTACGTCCAACGAAACCCATCACATCGTGATCGATTTCGGCAGCATGCCTTTCCCCGTGTTGGAAGGCCAGTCTGTGGCCATCGTGCCGCCAGGTGTGGATGCTTCTGGCAAGCCGCACCATGCACGCCAGTACTCCATTGCCAGCCCGCGCAATGGTGAGCGCGCCGGTTACAACAATTTGTCTTTGACGGTGAAGCGCGTGGTGGAAGATCACGACGGCAAGCCGGTCAAAGGCGTGTGTTCCAACTATTTGTGCGATGTGAAAGTGGGTGACACGCTTCAAGTGATCGGCCCGTTCGGCAGCAGCTTCTTGATGCCCAACCACCCCAAGTCCAACATCGTGATGATTTGCACCGGCACAGGCAGTGCGCCCATGCGCGGTATGACAGAGTGGCGCCGTCGTTTGCGTCAAACGGGCAAGTTTGAAGGTGGCAAACTCATGTTGTTCTTCGGTGCCCGCACCCAAGAAGAGCTGCCTTACTTTGGTCCGCTGCAAAAGTTGCCCAAAGATTTCATTGACATCAACTTTGCTTTCTCGCGCACACCAGGTCAGCCCAAGCGCTATGTGCAAGACGCCATGCGCGAGCGTGCTGCCGATTTGGTGGCCTTACTTCAAGATCCCAACACGTATTTCTATGTGTGCGGTTTGAAGAGCATGGAAGAAGGCGTGGTCTTGGCTTTACACGACGTGGCCACCCATGCAGGACTGAACTGGGACCAGTTGGGCGCCACGCTCAAAAAAGAAGGCCGTTTGCACCTAGAAACTTATTGAGTTTCTGACCCATACTTCTGAGCATTCGTTGAATTTCAGAAGTTTCACGCCGTCTGAAAGGCGGACAAGCGCCAATGACTTTGAATCATTGGTACTATCCGCCCATGAGTTCCAGACCCTCCATTGATGTTGCCGTTGTCATGCGCCGCGAGCGCGTGCAGGGTGACATGGCCAAATGGCAGACTTGGCGTTGGATTCTGGACGACGTCACGCCCCACGAAGAAGGCTTTGGCAAGCACCCCAAGTGCTTGCGCGAGGGAGAGGATGGCGCGCTGTGGCTGTTTCCCAATTTCAAAGTCGAGTTGTATCCAGACGATGCAGAAGGCTACCTTTTGAACGTCACCTCGCCCGATCCCTGTTTCTTTGTGATGTGGCGCATGGAAGAGCAAGCTGCCTTGAGCGACGATCTGGTGGCCGTGCCCGAACGCGTCTCGCTCAGTTATCACGATGCTGGCCGATGGCTAGACGCGCAAGAAACCATCGAGCAGGTTCCTGCGTCACCCGACATCGTTGAATGGGTGCGTGAATTTGCCAAACAACATTACACCCCCGAGGTGAAGCGTCGCCAGCGGCCG
Source organism: Limnohabitans sp. 103DPR2 (assembly GCF_001412575.1). Taxonomy (NCBI): domain Bacteria; kingdom Pseudomonadati; phylum Pseudomonadota; class Betaproteobacteria; order Burkholderiales; family Comamonadaceae; genus Limnohabitans; species Limnohabitans sp. 103DPR2. The sequence goes on from NZ_CP011834.1 coordinate 853,019, forward strand.
CAAAGTTTTCAAGCGCTCACCGATCGTTTTGGTCAACCCGCCAAGGTCACCACCAGCGATCGCTCTGGCCGAAAGGTGGACGGCGCATGACTGAGAATTCGGGTGGTTTTTTCAGCCGTTGGTCGCAGCGCAAACAGGCTGTGAAGTTGGGATTGGCTGAAGAAGACATCAGTCCACACAAAGCGCAAGACAAAGCGCAAGACAAACCGCAGCCCTCTGTACAGAACAGCGAAGTTTCTGGGGCCAGTGTCAAGCCTGAATCGGCCGAACCTGCTGCTGAGCCACCCAAGTTGCCCACGTTGTCGGATGTTGAGCAATTGACACCTGATTCTGATTTTTCGACGTTCATGACGCAAGGCGTCTCCCCAGAAGTTCGCAATGCGGCCATGAAAAAACTTTTCACCGATCCGCATTACAACGTGATGGACGGTTTGGACATTTACATTGGCGACTACAACACGCCAGATCCTTTGCCCGCTGGCATGCTGGCCAAAATGGTGGGCGCACAATTTTTGGGTTTGGTGAAAGCCCCCGAAGATGTGGCACAGTCCAGCACTTCAGATAGCGACACTCCCAAACCCGCAGAGACAAAGTTGGCTGCCAACGCAAACAACTTAGACAACCCTGAGCCCCTAGAAAACAACTCGGTACAACATGACCACACTCATTTGCGATTGCAATCAAACCATGCCCCTGCAGACCCAGAAGCTGGGTCAGGCGCTGGGTGAATCGCTCACACTGCACAGCACACTTTGCCGCCGAGAAGCAGGCGCATTTCAGAAGGCCATTCAATCGGGTCAAGAAGTGGTGGTGGCCTGCACCCAAGAGAAAAAGCTTTTCTCTGAGTTGGCTTCACAAACAGAAGGCGCAACGTCCCCCATCAAATTTGTGAACATCCGTGAGGCTGGCGGCTGGAGCAGTGATGCACAAAACGCCTCCCCCAAACTGGCGGCGCTATTGGCAGCAGCCCATTTGCCTGAACCTGACCCTGTGCCAGTCGTACCCTTCAAAACCGAGGGGCGCTTGTTGATCATTGGCCCTCTCGATCAAGCTGAAAAGGCTGCCGCCATGGTGGCCGATGTCTTGCAAGTGGTGATCTTTTCGCAGGGTGCTGGTGAAGCGGGTGGCTCGCAAGAGCGTCAATACCCTGTGATCGCTGGCGAATTGAAATCATTGAGCGGTTGGTTGGGGGCCTTTGATGTGTCATGGTCTGACAACAACCCCATCAACTTGGATTTGTGCACGCGCTGCAATGCTTGTGTGGAGGCTTGCCCCGAGAACGCCATTGGTTTGGATTATCAGATCGACATGAGCGTGTGCAATGACAGCCGCGCGTGCGTCAAGGTTTGCCAATCTGCAGGGGCCATTGATTTCAACCGTGTGCCCACAGAAGCTTCCGAAAAATTCGACCTCATTTTGGACCTTCGACCTGCAGGCTCAAATGGTCCTCAGTTTTTGCAACACGCGCCACCACAAGGTTATTTCAAATGGAACGGCCAGGATCTGGCAACGCTCATCAAGTTGCGCGACATGGTGGGCGAGTTTGAAAAACCCAAGTTCTTTGTTTACAAACAAAAACTTTGTGCACACAGCCGCAACGAAACGGTGGGCTGCAATGCCTGCGTCGACATTTGTTCTGCTGAGGCCATTTCAAGCGACAAGTCGCGTCAACAAATCAAGGTGAATCCCAATTTGTGCGTGGGTTGTGGCGCGTGTACCACCGTGTGTCCTACGGGCGCTTTGACGTATGCCTACCCCAAGGCACAAGAGCAAGGTTCGAAAATCAAAACGCTGTTGTCTACCTACCATGCGGCAGGTGGCAAAGATGCGGTGCTGATGTTGCACAGCCAAGAAGCCGGACTCAAAGTGGTGGAAGAGTTAGGCCGTGCAGCGCAACTCAAGTTGGCCAAGGGCACCCCCGCCAATGTCATTCCCATGTCCCTATGGCACACCGCCAGTTTGGGTTTGGAAGTTTGGCTAACGGCAGTGGCCTATGGTGCGCATCAAGTTTTGGTGCTCTGCACACACGAAGAAGCACCACAATATTTGGAGGGGCTAGAGGCGCAAATGGCCGTTGCCCAGAGTTTGTTGGCGGGTCTGGGCTACGAAGGCATTCATTTTCAAATTATGCGTGCCAAAAACGGCATAGACTTAGACGCTAGTTTGCAAGCCAACAGCGCCGCAAAAGCACAAGCCAAATGGAAGAACCAAGTGCCGGCCGTGTATGCCAAGTACGCCGTAGCCCCCGAAAAGCGCAGCACCCTTGAATTGGCATTGGACCATTTGAGCGAGCATGCACCCTCGGCATTGCAGGCCAGCAACAGCGCCATTGCGTTGCCTGTAGCATCACCTTTAGGTGCTTTGAAAGTCAATGCTGACAAATGCACGTTGTGCCTGAGTTGTGTCAGTGCATGCCCAGCCAGCGCATTGCAAGACAACCCCGATTTGCCGCAACTGCGTTTCATCGAAAAGAACTGTGTGCAGTGCGGCTTGTGTGCCACCACGTGCCCCGAAGATGCCATTGAGTTGGTGCCACGTTTCTTGCGCACGCCCGAGCGCAAGCAAGCGCAAGTCTTGAACCAATCTCAACCCTATGGTTGTGTAAAGTGTGGCAAACCATTTGGCACCCTCAAGGCCATCGAGGCCATGTTGGGTAAATTGGCCGGTCACAGTATGTTCCAAGGTGCCGCATTAGAGCGCCTCAAGATGTGTGGCGATTGCCGCGTCATCGACATCTATTCCAATTCGGATGAGGCCAAGATTGCCAACATCCCTCCCAAATCTTGAAGAAATCCAAATGACTTCCAATCTGTCATCGTCCTCAGCCCTAGACGAAGAAACGGCGCGCGCTGAAATTTATGGCTTGCTCGCGCAATTGTTTTATCAAGTGCCCAGTCCTGAATTGTTGGCACAACTGCGCGTTGCAGTGACGGATGCGCCCGTGGCCGGTGGATTTTTAGAAGAGCCATGGCGTCAACTTGTTGCTGCATCGCGAGTGTCAACTGATGCTGACATCGCCTCGGAGTACAACCAATTGTTTGGGGGTGTGGGCAAGCCTGAAATTTACCTTTACGCCTCACATTACGTGAGTGGTTTTCTCAACGACAAACCGGTTGCCAGATTGCGTGAAGATTTGGCCGCGCTAGGCTTGGAGCGCGACGACAGCATGTCGGAAACAGAGGACCATTTTGCGTGCCTTTGCGAAGTGATGCGCTATCTGATTGCGGGTGACGATGTGGCCATCTCCAACCTCACACAACAACGCGAGTTCTTCGCAAAGCATGTTCAGCCTTGGGTTCAAGAGATGCTGGATGTCATCTTGAAACATCCCAGAGCGCAATTCTTTGCGCAATTGGCTGCGTTCACCCAAGCATTTTTGAACATTGAGACCCAAGGTTTTGATTTGCTGACTTGAAAATTGTCAAGCCGGAAAGCGCACAAACATAAGGGTTTCCCCATTGTTGCAATAAGGCGAACTGTTAACATCACTGAGGTATGCAAAGTATTTCCTAAGCATCTTTCAAGGAAACATTCATGAGTACGCAAAACCCTAAAGTTTCACGTCGCACATTGTTCGCTGGTGCAGGCACAGTTGGCGCTGTGGCAGCTGCAACAAGTTTCTTACCCCAAGTAAAAGACTTGGCGCCCCAAATCACTCAAAAAGCCAAACCCGAACGCGGTGGTGGCTACGAGCTATCCGAGCACGTCAAGCGTTACTACAAGACCACCTTGGTCTAAGTCCTTTCTCAAACACTCACCTCTTCTGGAGAGTTTCATGTTGTTGACCAAAAAGAATTCTGGCACCTCAGGTGCTTCAGCGTCGCCGTTCGTGCACAGTTTGCGCCGCGGCCTCACACAGGCTTTGCCCACACTCGATCGACGCACTTTCTTGCGCCGTTCTGGCTTAGGGGTTGGCGTTGGCTTGGCCGCTTCGCAACTGAGCTTGGTGAAAAAAGCCCAGGCGGGCACGCAAGGCGGCTCCATCATTGGCGCAGGCAAAGTTGAAGTGAAGCGTACCGTTTGTACCCACTGCTCAGTGGGTTGTGCTGTTGACGCCGTTGTTGAAAACGGCGTGTGGGTTCGCCAAGAACCTGTGTTCGATTCGCCCATCAATTTGGGTGCACATTGCGCCAAAGGTGCAGCGCTTCGTGAGCACGGCCACGGCGAATACCGCCTGCGCTACCCCATGAAGCTGGTGAATGGCAAGTACGAGCGCATCAGCTGGGACTTGGCCCTGAAAGAAATCAGCGAACGCATGATGGAGCTGCGCAAAGCCAGCGGCCCCGACAGCGTTTACTTCATTGGCTCCTCTAAGCACAACAACGAGCAAGCGTATTTGATGCGCAAGTTTGTGAGCTTCTGGGGCACCAACAACACCGATCACCAAGCGCGTATTTGCCACTCCACCACGGTGGCGGGTGTGGCCAATACATGGGGCTACGGCGCCATGACCAATTCGTACAACGACATGCAGAACAGCAAGTGCGCTTTGTACATCGGCTCGAATGCGGCCGAAGCGCACCCTGTCAGCATGTTGCACATGTTGCATGCCAAAGAAAATGGTTGCAAGATGATCGTGGTCGATCCACGTTTCACACGCACTGCGGCCAAGGCCGACGAGTACGTGCGCATTCGCTCCGGCACCGACATTCCTTTCTTGTTTGGCATCGTCTATCACATCTTCAAAAACGGATGGGAAGACAAGAAGTACATCAATGACCGTGTGTACGGCATGGAAGCGGTCAAGGCCGACATCATGGCCAAGTGGACACCCGACAAAGTGGAAGAAGCTTGTGGTGTGAAAGAAGAGCAAGTTTTCAAAGTGGCCAAGATGCTGCACGAAAACAACCCCAGCACCATCGTGTGGTGCATGGGTCAAACTCAGCACACCATTGGCAATGCCATGGTTCGTGCCTCTTGCATCTTGCAGTTGGCGTTGGGCAACATCGGTAAATCGGGTGGTGGCACCAACATTTTCCGTGGTCACGACAACGTACAAGGCGCCACCGACGTGGGCCCCAACCCCGATTCATTGCCTGGCTACTACGGGTTGGCTGAAGGCTCTTGGAAGCACTTTGCCAAAGCGTGGGATGTTGACTTTGAATGGATCAAGGGCCGCTACGCCAGCCCTGCCATGATGGGCAAAAACGGCATCACGGTGTCGCGCTGGATCGATGGTGTGCTCGAGAAAAACGAACTCATCGACCAAGACAGCAACTTGCGCGGCGTGTTCTATTGGGGCCATGCCCCCAATTCTCAAACACGTGGTTTGGAAATGAAGCGCGCCATGGACAAGCTCGACTTGTTGGTGGTGGTCGATCCCTATCCATCCGCAACCGCTGCCATGGCGGCCATGCCTGGCAAGCCAGAAGACCTGAACCCCAATCGCGCGGTGTATTTGTTGCCCGCAGCCACACAGTTCGAAACCAGCGGTTCTTGCACAGCGTCCAATCGCTCATTGCAATGGCGCGACAAGGTCATCGATCCCTTGTGGGAAAGCCGCTCTGACCACATGATCATGTACCAATTGGCCGACAAATTGGGCTTTGGCAAAGAGCTGGTCAAGAACTACAAAATGCAAAAAGTCAAAGGCATGGACGAACCCGTGCCAGAAGACATCCTGCGTGAAATCAACAAATGCGTCTGGACCATTGGCTACACCGGCCAAAGCCCAGAGCGCCTGAAAGCGCACATGCGCAATATGCATTTGTTTGATGTCAAAACGCTCAAATCCAAGGGCGGTAAAGACAAAGAAACAGGCTACGACTTTGGTGATGATTATTTTGGTTTGCCATGGCCCTGCTACGGCACGCCCGAACTCAAACACCCAGGTTCCCCCAATTTGTACGACACCTCCAAACACGTTATGGAAGGCGGCGGCAACTTCCGCGCTAACTTTGGCGTGGAGCGTGAAGGTAAATCCTTGTTGGCCGAAGACGGTTCTCATTCCAAGGGCGCTGACATCACCACCGGCTACCCCGAACTCGACCATGTGCTGCTCAAGAAATTGGGCTGGTGGGGTGAACTCACCGAAGCTGAAGCCAAAGCAGCCGAAGGCAAAAACTGGAAGACCGATTCTTCTGGCGGCATGATCCGTGTGTTCATGAAGAACCATGGTTGCCATCCCTTTGGCAATGCCAAGGCCCGCGCTGTGGTTTGGAACTTCCCCGATCCTATTCCTCAGCACCGTGAGCCACTTTATGGCACCCGTGCCGACATGATGGCCAAGTACCCCACGCACGACGACAAGAAAGCCTTCTGGCGTCTGCCCACTTTGTACAAAACCATTCAAGACAAGAACATTGCCGACAAGGTGCATGAGAAGTTCCCGCTCATCATGACCTCAGGCCGCTTGGTGGAATACGAAGGCGGTGGCGAAGAAACACGTTCCAACCCATGGCTGGCCGAGTTGCAGCAAGAAATGTTTGTGGAGATCAATCCTCAAACTGCTTCCAAACGCGGCATTCGCAATGGTGAACGTGCATGGGTCAAAACACCTACGGGTGCACGCTTGAATGTGCAAGCTTTGGTGACAGAGCGCGTGGCGCCTGACACCGTGTTCTTGCCCTTCCACTTCTCGGGTCGTTGGCAAGGTGCCGACATGCTGGCGCACTACCCCAATGGTGCCGCACCGATCGTGCGGGGTGAAGCAGTCAACACAGCCACCACTTACGGCTACGACAGCGTCACCATGATGCAAGAAACCAAAACAACCGTTTGCGATGTGGAGAAGGCGTAAAGCCTTTGCCACACACAGGAGTAAAACATGGCAAGAATGAAATTTATCTGTGATGCAGAGCGCTGCATTGAATGCAATGGTTGTGTCACGGCTTGTAAAAACGAACACGAAGTACCTTGGGGCGTCAACCGTCGCCGCGTGGTCACTTTGAACGACGGTGTGCCTGGCGAGAAATCCATTTCGGTGGCCTGCATGCACTGCTCAGACGCCCCCTGTATGGCGGTGTGTCCCGTGAACTGTTTCTATCGCACCGAAGAGGGTGTGGTGTTGCATGACAAAGATGTGTGCATTGGCTGCGGTTACTGCTCCTATGCTTGCCCCTTTGGCGCACCCCAGTTCCCCAGCGCAGGCACCTTTGGTGTTCGCGGCAAGATGGACAAGTGCACATTCTGCGCAGGTGGCCCCGAAGCCAATGGCAGCCAAGCTGAATTCGAAAAGTATGGTCGCAACCGTTTGGCAGAAGGCAAGTTGCCAGCTTGTGCCGAAATGTGTTCCACCAAAGCCTTACTCGCAGGCGACGGCGACGTGGTGGCCGACATCTTCCGCAACCGCGTTGTACAACGCGGCAAAGGCGCAGAAGTTTGGGGTTGGGGCACTGCCTATGGCAGCAAAACCGATTCGAAAGGTGCCAAATCATGAGCCGCATCCATCGTTTAACAGGCCTGGCTTGCGCCGTGTTGTTGGCTTCAGGCCTTTCCGCTTGCGGCGACAAAGTGCAAGAGTTGGCAGGCCAACCCAAACTTGACGCAGCGCCCTACACCGGCACCGGCGTTCAAGTGTTCACCACGTCCGGCTGGAAAGCCGGCGACAAAAACAGTTGGGCCCAGCAACTCAAAACACGCGCTCAATATGGGCAAAACGATCACTCGCGATCCAACTGAAAGTGGGAGAGCAACCATGAACCGATCTTCGGTAAGCACACACATTCAGTCGGGTCTCTTGATGGCCTGCTTGATGTTGGGGGCTGTGTTGAGCGTGTCTGCACAAACGCAGCCTGCAACTGCTGCGCCAGCAGCTGAAAGCGCCAAAGCAGCCGCTCCGGGTGTTCAAAGTGCCAACATCTTTTCCATTGCACCCGACGCCAACACAGATCCTAAATACGCAGACCAAAACAATGGTGAGCGTGGCAAGGTTCAGCCTGGCAACAATGCCCCCATGTGGCGCCAAGTGGGTGCGGGTGTGACGGGCTATAGCAGCTTGCCTGCGTCGCAAGCGCCCGAAGCCGGCAACCTCATTCAGCCTTTTGTCCAATACCCAGGCTCCAAACTCACCACCGCAGGTGAGGCATGGCGTCAAGTTCGCAACAACTGGATCATTCCTTATGGGGGTTCTTTGTTGCTGATTGCAGCATTGGCCATTGCGCTTTTTTACTACGGCAAAGGCACCATGACATTGCATGGCGCTGAAACTGGCCGGAAGATTGAACGCTTTACACCCCTAGAGCGCTCTGCCCATTGGACCAATGCCATTGCATTTGTGTTGTTGGCGGTTTCTGGCGTGGTGATGGCGTTCGGTAAGTTTTTCATTCAACCCATCATTGGCAATGCTTTGTTTGGTTGGCTGACTTATGCCTTGAAAAACATTCACAATTTTGCAGGCCCCTTGTTTGCGGTGTCGCTCATCATTGTGTTTGTCACCTTCTTGAAGGACAACTTCCCCAGCAAAGAAGACATTACATGGTTGTTGAAGGGCGGTGGCTTGCTTTCTGGCCAAGAAGTTCCTTCACATCGCTTCAATGCCGGTGAAAAAGTGGTGTTCTGGTTTGGTGTCTTGGGCTTGGGCCTTGTTGTGGTGGCGTCAGGTTTGGTTCTCGACAAACTCATTCCCGGTCTCATTTACGAGCGCAGCACCATGCAAATTGCCAACATGATTCATGGTGTCGCCACCATCCTCATGATGGCCATGTTCATGGGCCACATCTACATGGGCACCATTGGCATGCAAGGCGCCTACAGTGCCATGCGCGATGGTTATGTTGACGAAACTTGGGCCAAAGAACACCACGAACTTTGGTACAACGACATCAAAGCAGGCAAGATTCCTGCGCACCGATCGCCTGAAGCTTCCGCCCATGGTGGTGCTGCTTCTACCTCGGTATCTGCCTGACGTTTGAGGATTCAAATCATGAAAAAAACATTCATCAGCTTGGCCACACTGTTGTTGGCATCTCTGTTCAGCGTCTCGGCCATGGCCAAGTTGCCAGCACCCAGCGACGAGGCCAAAGCCAAAGCGGCAGAGGCTGCAGCCAAAACGGCCCACGGCAACAAAGTCGCTGATTACCAGCTATGCAAGTCACGTGAAAAAGTGGCTGCGCACTATTACAAGACAGCCAAGGCCACTGGCAAGCCCACTACACCGCCTGTGGCTACGCCAGCTTGTGCTGATCCAGGACCTTACGTCGCAGCTGCACCAGCAGCCCCTGCAGTGGCCGCAGCACCTGCACCAGCGGCAGCCAAGCCGGGTGCCACACCTGCTGCACCCGCTGCAGCAGCGCCCGCTAAAAAATCCTGATTTTTCCCTGAATTCAACAGGTTGAAAGTCCCTCGCTGAGTCAGCGAGGGACTTTTTGCGTTAGGCTCGTGCCTGAACTTTGTATTACCCATGTCGCACCCATCTTCTCTCAAACCCCGACTGACCCAAGCCCATGCCGAATTGACGCGGCAGATTGAGGTCATCAACGAGTTGGGTGAAAGCTCGCAAGTTCACATTCCTGCAGAGCGTGCACTGACGGTGTACTTGGACAAACGCGAACTGGTGACCCTGATGACATTGGGCGCCAGCCCTGAATTCTTGGTGTTGGGCTTTTTGTTGAACCAGCGCCTCATTCATTCTGTTGCCGAAATTGAGTCCATCACGGTCGATTGGAGTTTGGGTGAAGGTGAAATGGGGCAGCCGGGTGTCGCTGCCATCAAGACACGTGAAGGTCAAAGCCAAGCAGGCAGCAAAACGGCGGCACGCGTGGTGACCACAGGTTGTGGTCAGGGCAGTGTGTTCGGTGATCTGGTCAACGACATCGATGCCATTCAATTGCCACCCGATTCACGCATTGATCAAGCCACCTTGTATGCCTTGGTCAATGCCATTCGCGTGCAAGAAACCACTTACAAATCTTCTGGCTCTGTGCACGGCTGTGCTTTGTTCAAAGGCGCAGAGATGCTGATGTTTGTGGAAGATGTAGGCCGCCACAATGCAGTTGACACCATTGCGGGATGGATGGCCATGAACGATGTCAGTGGCCACGACAAAGTGTTTTACACCACCGGTCGACTGACCAGTGAGATGGTGATCAAGTCTGCGCAAATGGGTGTCCCCATTGCGGTATCTCGCAGTGGCATCACCCAAATGGGTTTGGAAGTTGCACAGCGTGTGGACCTGTGTGCCATTGGCCGTGCCACCAACAAACGTTTCTTGTGCTTTAGCGCTGCGCATCGCCTCACATGGCAAACTGAACTGGCAGAGCCTAGCGTCAAGTCAGTTGCGCATGACTAAAGCTTTGACGCAGCCTACAAGCCCTGAGTGGCTGCTCGCCACTCAATTGGGTTGGCGCAATCTGTGGCGCGACCTTCGCGCTGGCGAACTGAATTTGCTCATCGTCTCGGTGGTGCTGGCCGTGGCGGCGCTGTCGGCGGTTGGATTTTTTGCAGACCGTTTACAAGCAGGTCTGTGGCGTGACGCGCGCCAACTGCTGGGCGGCGATGCTGTGGTGGTGAGTGACAAGCCCACGCCCGATGTCTTTTTTGAAAAAGCCAAATCCCTCGCGTTGAAAACTCAAACCACCTTGAACTTTCCCAGCATGGCACGTGCAGACGACGCCAAGGGAGGAGAGACCAAGTTAGTGGCTTTGAAAGCCGTCTCAGAAGGTTATCCCTTGCGCGGCAACATGAGCTTGTTCAAAGCGAATGTGCAGCAGCCCAGCATGTTGAGCGACGAAGTGGTCACAACGCGTGAAGTGCCCAAGCCTGGCACGGTGTGGGTCGATCCCCCTTTGTTAGAAAGCCTCAACTTGCAATTGGGCGATCGCTTGTGGTTGGGCGATCAAGCTTTTCAAATTGCCGCCCTCATTGAGCGCGAGCCCGATCGCGGTGCCAGCTTTATGAATTTCGCACCGCGCGTCATGATGCATCAACAAGATGTGGCCGCGACAGGCTTGGTGCAACCTGCTAGCCGCATCAGCTATCGCATGGCTGTGGCCGGAGCTGAGGATCAACGCGATGTGCAAAAGTTTTTGAGCTGGGCTCGCGAGCAAGTCCAAACCCCCAACATTCGGGGCGTGCAAATAGAGTCCATGGAAAGCGGCCGCCCAGAAATGCGCCAAACCTTGGACCGTGCCGAAAAGTTCTTGAACCTGGTAGCGCTGCTGGCAGCCTTGTTGTGTGCTGTGGCCGTGGCACTGGCAGCGCGCACATTTGCTGCCAGACATTTGGATGGTTGCGCCTTGCTGCGCGTCTTGGGTCAAAGCCAACGCACGCTCACACTGGCTTATGGTTTTGAGTTTGTCACAGCGGGTGTGCTGGCCAGCCTCTTGGGTCTGGCTTTGGGATACGGTGTTCACCATGCCTTTGTATGGTTGTTGGCAGGTCTGGTGGATGCGCAGTTGCCGCCTAGCTCGGGTGCACCGGCCATCTTGGGTTTGGGCATGGGCTTGACCCTGTTGTTGGCCTTTGGATTGCCGCCAGTTTTGCAATTGGCCAAAGTGCCGGCCATTCGTGTCATTCGCCGTGACATGGGTGGTTTGCAACCTGCTTCAGTGGGCGTGTTGTTCACGGGCTTGTTGGGTTTTGCGGCTGCCTTGATGTGGGCCAGCCGTGATGTGAAGCTGGGCTTGATGACCGTCGGTGGTTTTGCGGCGGCCACCTTGTTCTTTGCGGCCATCACGTGGGTCTTGTTGAAGTTGCTTCGGCAATGGGTGCCCAGCTCGGCCACACCACGTTGGTTGCTGTTGGCCACAAGGCAAGTGATGGCCCGCCCGGTGTATGCCGTGGTCCAAGTCAGTGCGTTGTCTGTGGGCTTGTTGGCTTTGGTGTTGTTGGTCTTGCTCAGAACCGATTTGATCAGCAGCTGGCGCAAGGCCACACCCGTCAATGCACCCGATCGTTTTGTGATCAATGTGCAGCCCGATCAAACTGCTGCATTTCAATCTGCCCTATCGCAAGCCGGTGTGGCGCAATACGATTGGTACCCCATGATTCGCGGCCGTTTGGTTGCCATCAATGACAAAGCCGTCAGCCCGGCCGATTACGTTGAAGACCGCGCCAAACGTTTGGTCGATCGTGAGTTCAATTTGTCTGCGCGAGCGGCCAAACCTGATCACAACGCCGTGGTTGAGGGCACTTGGACCGATGGCGAAAAAGATGCCGTCAGCGTCGAGGCGGGCATTGCCCAGACCTTGGGTTTGAAAATGGGCGATCGCCTGCGCTTTGATGTGGGTGGTGTGATCTCTGAAGGGCGCATCACCTCCCTTCGCAAAGTGGACTGGGGCTCGATGCGCGCCAACTTCTTCGTGATGTACCCCGTCGACGAGTTGCCCGACGTGCCCTTGAGTTACATGGCTGCATTCAAAACCCCGCCTCAAAAATCATTTGAACGCAATTTGCTTCAACAGTTTCCCAACATCACCAGTGTTGACATGCGGGCCACCATCACCCAAGTCCAAAAAGTCTTGGACCAGGTCATTCGCGCGGTTGAATTTTTGTTTGCTTTCACCCTGATTGCGGGTCTGCTGGTGCTGATGGCTGCAGTCACTTCAACCCGCGAAGAAAGAAAACGTGAATTTGCCATCATGCGAGCGTTGGGCGCCACAGGTCGATTGCTGAGCCAGGTGCAAACGGCAGAGCTGATGGGTGTTGGACTTTTGGCTGGTTTCTTGGCCAGTTCGGTGGCCGTAGGCGTCGGTTGGGGCTTGGCCCATTACGTCTTTGAATTCGATTGGACCGCCTCTTTGTGGGTGCCCTTAGCAGGCGCCTTGTCTGGCGCTGGCCTGGCGTGGCTGGCCGGATGGTGGGGCTTGTCGGAAGTGTTGCGTCAGCCCGTGTCACAAACGCTGCGACAAGCTGCTGAATAAAGTTAGCGCGCCTCTGAGGGGGTCAGCAAAACCACCAATGCACCTGCGCCACCTTCTGCAGGCTTGGCTTGTACGAAAGCCATGACCTGGTTTTTTTGCACCAGCCAACTGTGCACCTTGGATTTGAGGACAGGCGTTTTGCCAGGCGAGCCAAGCCCTTTGCCATGCACCACACGCACACAGCGTATGCCGTGCTTGTGGGCTTCGCGAATGAAAGTGGTGAGAGCCAAGCGGGCTTCATCGCTGCGCAAGCCGTGCAAATCAATTTCACGTTGAATCGACCAATCGCCCTTGCGCAATTTGCGCGTCACTTCGGGTCCAACGCTGGGCCTTCTGAAACTCAGGGCCTCATCGGTGTCGAGCAAGGTGCTGACATCAAACTCATCGCTGAGGGAGTCTTGAATGACCTGGGCTTCGTCTTTTTTCAACTGCGTGGCCACGGGTGAGCGGGGCGCTTTGGGCAGATGCGCTTTGTTGTGAACAGGCAAAGGGGCCACTTTGCCGATGGCCCGGGTGAACAAATTCCTTTCGGCTTCAGCCTTCTTCAAAGCGGCGGCGCGCGCAGCTGCCTCGGCAGCTGCTTTGGCTTGCGCCTCGGCAATCTGCTTTTGAATGTGTTTAAGGTCTTGAAGCGATTGAAATTTCACGGTCCAATGTTGCCATAAGCCAGTGCCATTTTTCGCTTCACTTACAAAACACCTTGCTCTGCCATGGAGAAGGCTTGGCCTGGCCCCACAATGACATGATCGAGCACCCGCACATCCACCATGGCCAATGCTGACTTGAGGGTGTGGGTGAGGTGCAAATCGGCGGGACTGGGATGGACCGAGCCACTGGGATGGTTGTGCGCCAAAACCACGGCGGCGCTGTGATGGTGAAGCGCCCGCAGCACCACCTCGCGGGGGTACACACTGGTTTGGCTGAGCGTGCCGCGAAACAAAGTTTCCATGCACAGCAATTTGTGCTGAGCATCCAAAAACAGCATGGCAAACACCTCGTGGTGTTTGTGGGCCATGTGCAGTTGCAAATACAGTTGTACGCTGGCGGCGTTTTGCATCACCTCACGTGTTTGCAACTGCTGCGACATGGCCCGTTTGGCCAGTTCCATCACGGCCAACAGCTCGGTTTGTTTGGCCGGCCCCAAGCCCTTGATGTGCCCCTGCTGATAAGCCGGCGTGATGAGCAAGTTGGCCAATCCGCCACTGGCCAACAGCATGTCTTGCGCCAACTGCAGCACATTGCGGCCCGCCACCCCTGTTCTGAGCAGCAGTGAGAGCAGTTCGGTATCGCTCAAGGCGCTGGGTCCCCGGGCGAGCATTTTTTCGCGGGGACGGGCGTCGGGCGGTATTTCTTGCAGGTTCATGGGCCAGTTCTTTCAGATAAATGCCCCTTTGCAGCGCATTTCCCGGCCAAAGGCCTAGAAGCTTTTTACAATGCGGGGATGGACAGTTCGAGTCTGTGCCCTCAGCCTGCCTTTGGCGGTGCTTTACTTTTTCATTGGCCTGCATTGAATTGCCTTATTTGCATTGACACACTATGACCACCGTACAAGCCGGATCCTTTTTGACGCTGCACTACCGACTGGCAGGGCCACAAGGCACCCTCATCAACACCTTTGAGGACAAGCCCGCCACCCTGTCGTTGGGCTCGGGCGAGTTGTCTCCCGGCATGGAGGCGTGCTTGATGGGCTTGGAAGAGGGCGTGCGCACCACCTTTGAATTGGCCGCAGGGGTAGCCTTTGGTGATCGCAACCCCGACATGCAGCAATGGGTGGCCCGCAAGCTGTTGGCTCAACTGGGTGCTGCGCAAGAACACTATGTGCCTGGTGATGTGGTGCAGTTCCCCACACCCGATGGCCATGGCACCTATGCAGGCGCCGTGATGCAAGTGGCCGAAGATGGCGCGGTGTTGTTCGACTTCAACCATCCCTTGGCCGGACAGCCAGTGACGTTTGAAGTGCACATCATTGGCATTTTGTAAAACCCAAGCAGTCAATCATTGAAACGGGCAACTCATGGGCGTACAAGAAATTTTATTGGCTGAACCTCGCGGCTTTTGCGCAGGTGTTGACCGTGCCATTGACATTGTGGAAGCGGCCATTGCCAAATTTGGCCGGCCCATTTACGTGCGCCATGAAATTGTGCACAACACCTACGTGGTCAACGACCTCAAAACCAAAGGCGCCATCTTCATCGAAGAACTGAGTGATGTGCCGCCTGGCGCCACCTTGGTCTTCAGCGCTCACGGCGTGAGCAAAGCGGTGCAAGCCGAAGCAGAAGCGCGCGGCTTCAATATTTTTGATGCCACTTGCCCCCTCGTCACCAAGGTGCATGTGGAAGTGGCCAAGCTGCACAAAGAAGGTTATGAGTTCATCATGATTGGCCACAAGGGCCATCCTGAAGTGGAAGGCACCATGGGTCAATTGCCCGATGGCATTCACTTGGTAGAAGACGTTCAGGATGTGTTGAAAGTTCAGCCCAAGCAAACCGAACTCTTGGCCGTTGTGACGCAAACCACCTTGAGTGTGGACGATGCCGAAGAAATTTTGTTGGCCGTGAAGCAACGCTTTCCGAAGGTGCGCGAGCCCAAACAACAAGACATTTGCTACGCCACCCAAAACCGACAAGATGCCGTCAAGCTGATGGCGCCTGAGGTGGATGTGTTGGTGGTGGTGGGCAGCCCCACCAGTTCCAACAGCAACCGTCTGCGCGAACTGGGCAGCCGCATGGGCGCCGACAGTTACATGATTGACAGTGCTGACGAACTGCAAAATGAATGGTTTGTTGGCAAACACCGTGTGGGCCTGACAGCGGGTGCCTCAGCGCCTGAAGTGTTGGTGCAAGATGTCATTCTTCGCTTGCGCGCCTTGGGTGCTACCTCCATTCGCAAATTGGACGGTGTCACCGAAACCATCAAATTCCCCTTGCCCAAGGGCCTTAAATTAAACGATGGCCATTGATTTTTGGCCGCTTCAATCTCTCTCTCAACATGCTAGACATTCTTCTACTCCGCAAAGACCTCGACGCTGCTGTGGCGCGCCTGGAAACTCGTAAAAATCCACAAGCATTTTTGAATGTGGAAAAGTTTCGTGCTTTAGAAAATGAGCGCAAAACTTTGCAAACTCGCACGGAAGAATTGCAAAGTCAGCGCAACAATTTGTCAAAGCAAATTGGCATGTTGAAGTCCAAAGGTGAAAGCACTGACCAGGTGATGGCCGATGTGGCCAGCATCAAAACAGAACTCGATGCTTCAGCCATTCGCTTAGAGGCTTTGCAGGCTGAGTTGCAGGACATGCTGTTGGCCGTGCCCAACTTGCCCCACGAAAGCGTGCCTGTTGGCGCGGACGAACACGGCAATGTGGAAGTTCGCAAATGGAGTGTGGACGGCAAAGGCCCCAAGACCTTCGACTTTGAAGTGCGCGACCACGTCGACATTGGCGAAAAGTTGGGCCTCGACTTTGACACCGGCATCAAATTGTCCGGTTCACGCTTTACGTTCATGCGCGGTCAAATTGCTCGCATGCACCGCGCCTTGGCGCAGTTCATGTTGGACACGCAAACGCAGCAACACGGCTATACAGAGTGCTACACACCTTACGTGGTGAATGCAGAAACGCTGCGTGGCACGGGTCAGTTGCCCAAGTTTGAAGGCGATTTGTTTGCTGCTAAAAAGGGCGGTCAAGAAGGCGAAGAGGCTGCAGACAATCAAGCGCTGTATTTGATTCCCACCTCAGAAGTCACTTTGACCAACGTGGTGCGCGATGAAATTTTGGCCGAGTCAGACTTGCCCATGAAGCTCACAGCCCACACACCTTGCTTCCGTTCAGAAGCGGGCAGTGCAGGGCGTGACACACGCGGCCTGATTCGTCAGCACCAATTCGACAAAGTAGAAATGGTTCAAATTGTTCATCCAGAGAAAAGCTACGAAGCGCTGGAAGAAATGACAGGCCACGCTGAAGCCATTCTGCAAAAACTGGGCTTGCCATATCGCGTGATGTTGCTGTGTTCAGGTGACATGGGTTTTGGTGCTACCAAAACTTATGACCTGGAAGTTTGGGTGCCTGCGCAAGGCACCTATCGTGAGATCAGCTCTTGCTCAAACTGCGAGGCTTTCCAAGCACGTCGTTTGCAAGCGCGCTTTAAAAATGCGCAAGGCAAGAACGAGTTGGTGCACACCTTGAACGGTTCTGGTTTGGCGGTGGGCCGCGCTTTGGTGGCGGTGCTTGAGAATTATCAGAATGCAGATGGTTCAGTGACGGTGCCTGAAGTGTTGCGTCCTTACATGGGCGGCATCACGGAGCTACGCGCTTAAAGTCCGCTGATAGAATTTGCGGCAGAGACCAGCCGCAAATGTGAGTGTAGGAGAGGTGGCAGAGTGGTCGAATGTACCTGACTCGAAATCAGGCGTGGTGGCAACATCACCGAGGGTTCGAATCCCTCCCTCTCCGCCAACGATTGATAGCCTCGCATTTTTTGCGGGGCTTTTTTTTGGACGCCAGGTGCTGAGCTCGCTGGGCGAGGATGCATTGGGTGGGCTCCTCATACTGGGGTACCAGAAATCGTCACCCACCCAATACACCCTCACCCAGACTGCGAACAGCAGCGATGGTGTTCAGAAATCCTCCGCCGACCAAGCGTTGAGCAGTCAGCCCTAAGGGGGGCTGACGATTTCTGGTACCCCAGTATGAGGAGGCCCCCCTTAGGGCTGACTGCTCAACGCTCCCGCAAAAGAAGCCATACAAGTCTCACCAACTAAACCGTCTAAACCGCACAAAGACCCAACACCTGCTAGCATCCGCATGTAACAAGCAATCAGCTTCAAAACAACAGCGGAAGGCCCCAATGAACCTCAATGTCAACGGCAACAACGTCAGCTTAGACGTCGACCCCCAAATGCCCTTGCTCTGGGTTCTGCGAGACACCCTCAACCTCACCGGCACCAAATTCGGTTGCGGTGTTGCCGCGTGCGGAGCCTGCACAGTCCACAAAGACGGCCAACCCATTCGCTCTTGTGTCACACCAGTATCTAGCGTTACAGGCGCCAACATCCAAACCATCGAATCACTCGGCACAGCCGACAAACCCAGTGCTTTGCAACAAGCTTGGATTGAAGAGCAAGTGCCCCAATGCGGCTACTGCCAAAGTGGCATGCTCATGGCAGCTGCAGCCCTCTTGGCCAGAAAACCCAAACCCACCGATGCCGACATCGACGAAGCCATGACCAACCTGTGCCGATGCGGCACCTACCAACGCGTGCGAGCCGCCATTCACCGCGCTGCAGGAGCTCAAGCATGAAGCGCCGCAACCTCATTCTCAGCGGCCTTGGACTCACAGGCGCACTCGTCGTTGGTTGGGGCGTCATGCCCCCCCGTTCACGCTTGGGCAAGCCCGACAACATGCTGCTCACAGAAGGTGATGTCGCGCTCAACGGTTGGATCAAAATTACCAAAGACGGTGGCGTGGTGTTGGCCATGCACCGCAGCGACATGGGGCAGGGCATTCACAATGCACTGGCCATGTTGGTGGCTGAAGAATTAGACGTGCCCCTCAAGCAAGTTCGCTTAGAACAAGCAGGTCACGACGCCATCTACGGCAATGTGGCCATGTTTGTGGGCACCTTGCCCTTCCATCCCCTGAAATCAGAAGGCCCAGACAAGCCCATGATGGTCAAAACAGGCGAGTGGATGGTCAGCAAAGTAGCGCGCGAATTGGGCGTCAATGCCACTGGCGGCTCATCGTCTGTCAAAGATGCATGGGAACACTTGAGAACTGCAGCGGCTACGGCCAAAGCCAGTTTGTTGTTGTCGGCTGCCGATCAGTGGAAAGTGCCTGCCAAAGAATTGAGCGTGAAAGATGGCGTGGTCAATCATGCTTCCGGCAAGTCTGCGCACTATGGTGAATTTGCCAAAGGTGCTGCAGGCCAAACGCCTGGCAATGTCGTTCTGAAAGATCGCAAAGATTGGCGCTTGATCGGTCAAGCCGCACCTCGCGCAGACGTGCCTGCCAAAACTAATGGCAGTGCCGTATTTGGCATCGATGTGCGCGTGCCCAACATGCTGTTTGCCAGCATCGTGCAAGTGCCGCAGATGGGTGGCACGCTCAGCAGCTTCGACGCCAAAGAAGCGCTCGCCATGCCCGGTGTTGTGAAATGCGTTCAACTCGCCAGCGCTGCAGGCTCTGCAGAAGGTTTTGCAGTGGTCGCCAAAACCACTTGGCACGCCAAGCAAGCAGCAGAAAAAGTCAAAGCGCAATGGGCGCAACGTGCAGAAGGTGCCCTAGACACAAAGCGCATTGAGTCTGAACTCAAAGACAAACTCAAAACAGAAAAAGGTTTTGCTTTTTACGAGAAAGGCGATGCCGCCAAAGCCGAGTCTGTGTCTGCGCGAATGATTGAAGCGCAATACAAAGCACCGTATTTAGCGCATGCCACCATGGAGCCCATGAACTGTACTGCGCAGTTCAAAGATGGCTCGCTTGAAATTTGGGCCCCTACGCAAGTGCCAGGCTTGGCGCGTGCAACGGCTGCTAAGTTGGCCAAGGTGTCCGATGACAAAGTCAAAGTCAACGTCACGCTATTGGGCGGTGGTTTTGGTCGTCGCTTAGAAGCCGATGTGGTGGCACAAGCCACCCAAATTGCCTTGGCACTGGATGGCGCGCCCGTTCAATTGGTCTGGTCGCGTGAAGAAGACATGGCACACGACTTTTATCGCCCCATGCATGTGGCACAGCTGAGTGCAGCCCTCAATGCCAAAGGTGAGGTGGAGAGTTTGCGCATCAAGTCAGCAGGCGATGCGATTTCCCCGCGCTGGATGTCCCGTGTTTTGCCAGCATTGTCTGGCCCCATCGATGCGCCCGACAAAACGACCGCTGAAGGCTTGTTTGACTTGCCCTATGGATTTGCGAATCAGCACATGGCGCATGTGTCCACCAAGATGGGCGTGCCCATTGGTTTCTGGCGCTCAGTGGGCCACTCGCACAACGCATTCTTTACTGAAAGCTTCATTGATGAGTTGGCCTTTGAAACCAAACAAGATCCTGTTGCGTTTCGCTTGGCGTTGCTTCAGCAAGCACCGCGTTATGCCGCAGTTTTGAAGTTGGCTGCAGAAAAAGCCAAATGGGGCACTGCATTGCCAGTCGGTCACGCGCACGGTGTGGCTTTGCATGAGTCGTTTGGTTCTATTGTGGCGCAAGTGGCCGAAGTGTCGATCAAGGACGGTGTGCCGCGTGTACACCGCGTGGTGTGTGCCATCGATTGCGGTACGGTGGTCAACCCTGGCACAGTGAAGCAGCAAGTAGAAAGCTCGGTGAACTTTGCATTGAGTGCTGCCCTGTTTGGCAAAATTGACATTCAAGAAGGCGTTGTGCAGCAAACCAACTTTACCCACTATCCTTTGGTCAGTCTGGCCCAATCGCCGGTTGTGGAAACTTGGATTGTGCCCAGCACCCGTTCGCCTGAAGGTGTGGGCGAACCTGCTGTGCCGCCCCTAGCGCCTGCCGTGGCCAACGCCATGTTTAAGTTATCGGGTCAGCGTATGAGGGCTTTGCCGCTTTTGGTTTAAAAAAGTGCGGGCTACACATTGGCCTGCTACTTTGAGAGCGAGGATGTGTTGGTGGATGCCAAGCGTTCTGCAAGCCAGACTTTGATGATGGACTGCCTGGTGACGCCCAGTTTGCTTGCTTCACGGTCTAATGATTCAACCATCCAGGCTGGAAAATCGACATTGACGCGTTTGGGAGTTTGTTGAACACGTTTTGCGTTGTTGAGGTCCAAACTGTTGGAGACATCCAAGCCACTGTCAAATGCGTGATCAAATTTTTTAGCTTTCATAAAGTGCAACTTCCTCCTTGCGTGATCTTCTGACAGATATCAAGCGAATATTGAAGCCTCTGTATGTCACGACGGCTGACCAGTGAAGCTGGTCGATCACGCCGATGAGTAAATATCTGGGCTCATCTTCAACTTTTGCAGGGATTTCCAAGAGCAAGGGGTCGTTCCACAAAGCCTGTGCCGCTTCAAAATCAATGCCATGCTTGAGGAAATTCGATTCGCTTTTGCTTGAATTAAATTCAAAATCAGGCATGTGTAGAAAATATACCTTAATTATTTAAAAATGACTAAAAAGATTGTCGGTCGATGATCCTTGGTTCAAAATCACACCATGCCAAATTACAAACTCCAAGTTGAAGTTGTCCCTCAGTATCTGCCTGAACAATCCGATCCTGCGGGAGATCTGTACACATTTGCCTACAGCATCACCATCCTCAACACGGGTGACATTGCGGCGCAGGTCATCTCAAGGTCTTGGAGCGTCAACGATGCCAATGGCCTCCACGAGAAAATCAAGGGCTTGGGTGTGGTGGGCTACCAACCTTTGCTGCAACCTGGCGAAAAGTTTCAGTACACCAGTGGCACACGTTTGCGCACACCCACTGGCACCATGCACGGTAGCTATTTCTGCGTGGCCGAAGATGGCGAAAAATTTGACGTGGACATTCCCATGTTTGTGTTGGACGCCCTGAGCAATGAATCAGGCAAGCGCAATTTGCACTGATCGCCAACATCGGCCTTCCCCTGACTTGGCCAAAAGCCACCCAATCTGACAGCCCAAGGCAATGGGCTCGCTATTTTCTTGAGATAGCTCAAGCTTTGTAGTCGACCACGTTCAAGCTGCGGCGCAGATGCATTAGAATCTAAATAAGAATAATTCTCATTTGTAAAGCTAGTGTCTTCCAACGCCTCAAGTTTTCAGACCCCTTCGATGGGGGAAGATGCTTTTGCGCTCGACCATTTTCAGGTCGGCGAGCAGGGCAGGATCACGGACATTCAGGCGGAAGCTGAATTGCTTCAGCGCATGGCGGCATTGGGTTTGCGCGAAGGGTGCGTCGTTCAGGTCCTGCGCAAGGCCAGCTTGGGTGGCCCGATTCATGTGAGGGTGGGCACCACGGAAGTGATCATGCGACGCATCGAAGCCAAGAGAATTGTGGTCGTGCCCATGCTTGACCTGATGGCAACACCATGAAAAAAATCGTCTTGATTGGCATGCCCAACACGGGCAAGTCCACCTTGCTCAATCGCCTGACAGGCGCGCATGCCAAAGTGGGCAACTGGCCGGGCCTCACGGTGTCTTTGCTGTCAGCGCGCTTGATGGTGGGCGATCAAATGGCGCAGCTCATTGATCTGCCTGGCATTTACGATTTAAGCGGCTACTCAGAAGACGAAAAAGTGGTCACCACTTATTTGCAAACGCAAAAGCCCGATCTCATCTTGTTCATGATGAACGCGTCACAAGTGGACCGTCAAATGAACTTGTTGTCGCAAGTCACAGCGCAAGGCATCCCTGTGGTGATGGTGATGAACATGGCCGATGAGGCCAGCGCATTGGGCATCACCATCAAGCCCGAAGTGCTGAGTCAAAACTTAGGCTTGCCCATTTGTTTGCTGTCTGCCAAATACGGGCAGGGCACAGAGCAACTTCAGAAACTGATGCGAGAAGGCTTGAAGGCTGAGGCGCCGCAGGCGTTGACACCTTCAAGCGTAGAGCTGGCTTTCCAAGCCGGCGTGATGGTGCCAGCCCAGGCCTCACATCAGTTGACCGAACGCATCGACAAAGTGTTGCTTCATCCTTGGCTGGGTTTACCGATCTTTTTTGCAGTGATGTTGTTGCTGTTTGAAGGGGTGTTTGCCATCGGCAAGCCTCTGCAAGACGGTCTGAGTTGGCTGTTCACAAGCTTGCGAACCGAAGCGCTAGAGCCTCTGCTCAGTGGATTGCCTGCCATGGCACAAGGCTTGCTGTTGGACGGTTTGTACAACGGCATCAGCACCGTGGCCAGTTTTGTGCCGCTCATCATTTTGTTTTTCTTGTTCCTTGGCATTGTTGAAGACACTGGCTATTTGTCGCGCGCTGCCTTCCTGATGGACGCCCTGATGTCCAAATTTGGCATGGACGGTAGAAGCTTTGTAATGTTGCTGATGGGCTTTGGTTGCAATGTGCCGGCCTTGCTGGGCACGAGGGTGATTCGCTCCAAAGGCCTGCGTTACCTCACCATGCTGACCATTCCGTTTTCTTTGTGCTCGGCGCGCTTGCAGGTGTTTGTGTTGTTCATCGCCGCCATGTTCACCACCGAGCAAGCGCCGTGGGTGTTGTTCTCTTTGTACATGGTGAGCATTTTGATGGCCATGCTCACCTCGGTTATCTTTAAAAAGCAGTACGTCAACGTTGACGCATTTGTTTTGGAAATTCCACCTTATCGTTTGCCGACCTTGCGTCAAATGGTGCTGAAGGGTTGGCAAGAAGTCAGACATTTTTTGAGCAGAACCACACGCTTCATCATGCTTGGCGTGTTGCTCATTTGGGTGCTCACCAATTTTCCGCAAGGCGCCACTGCCGGAAGTTTGGAAACGTGGGCGGGCCAGTTGAGCCATTGGATGGCACCATTGCTTCAGCCACTGGGCATCAATGAGCAACTGACCCTCGCCTTGGTCTTTGGCTTTGTGGCCAAAGAAGTGGTGATTGGGGCGCTGGCCGTGATCTATGGTCATGAAGGACAGGCCTTGATCGACGCCATTGTTCACAACATGGATTGGATCAGTGCCTACAGCTTCATGCTGTTTGCTTTGATCTACACGCCCTGCGTGTCCACCATTGCCACCATTCGCCATGAAACCAAGAGCTGGGCGTTCACGGCGCTGTCGGTTGCATGGCCTTTGTGCGTTGCCTGGTTGATCAGTTTTGCGTTTTATCAAACGGCCATGTGGATCCGCCTGCATGGCTAATTTAAATCACATTCGAAAAGAAAATTTCATTGGCATTGCTTGGATGATTGCCTCCATGGCGGGCTTTTCCATTGAGGATGCGTTTCTCAAAACAGTCACCAAGCACGTTCCTGTCGGCCAAGTTTTGATGATGTTTGGTGCCGCCGGCTTGTGCGTCTTTGCACCCATGCTCTTGGGTTGCGCCATCGTCATTGGCGCTGGGCTTTTCATTGGCTGGCAAAACCAGCGTCAAAATGCAAGTTGATGTGTGTCACTGTGGACATCAGTACTTATAAACTGACTTTGTAAATCAAAGCTTCTGAGTCAGAGAATCGCCAGGTTTGCTGTAACTTCAACATCGAAGTTATAAATATCAACGGGTGATATACTTTGACAAGTTCCAGTAACAGTCTTCAACTTCTGCTTGACATGAACAACATGGTCTTAGACCAAGAAGATGGCTATTGGATCAAGATTCAAGCGCGGCAGGTTCTCATCACCCAAGATGTGCCGCATGGCGTTCGATACGCTCTGACATTGCATGCCCCAAATGGCAAGCGTTTGATGGGTTACGACAATGCGCATGCGCCCAAGGTGAAGACAAAGCTATTCGAAGCAAAAAGATACCCGTTTGATCACCGCCATCGTTTCGCTGCAGACCAAGGGGTGCCTTATGCATTCACAAGTATTTTTAAGCTGATCAGCGATTTTTTTGAAGAGGCAGACCGCGTGTTAAATGAGGTTAAGAAAAAATGAAAATAATCAAAATCGGCATTGCATCTCAGGAAAAGATTCGTGCACGCGTGCTGGCAATCGCAAAAGGTGAATTGAAGCCAAAACCCTCAGATCCTAAAATTTGGTTCACATCCATGCACTCATTGGCGCAAGTACTAAGTGATGAGAACCGGGCATTGCTTGATGTCATCCGCACAGCAAAACCAGCATCCATCACAGAACTTGCCGAATTGACTGGCCGAAAGCAGGGCAATCTATCTCGAACCCTGAAAACAATGTCGGGCTATGGTTTGGTCAAAATGGAAAAAAGTGATCGGGCATTGCGTCCGATTGCAAAAGCTCAGAATTATCAAATTTTGGTTTGAGAACCAGTTCAGACCATCTGGGCGATGGGGATGTTCAATCTTCAGCTAAGCGCTCAATGATCACGGGATCGTTGTCAGGGTTGATCACACGCACACCGTGCTTGCTCAAAATTTCGACATAAACCGATGCAGCACCTTCTTTGGCCAATGCGTCCAAGCTTTCAATCACGGCGCTCACTTTGACCGCTTCGGCCGTTTCGGCTGTGAGCCCCACTTTGCAGTCAAAGTCCCAGAAGTCAACGCCCTTGGGCAATGCACGGTTGCGCTCGCGTTTGAAGTACTTGCGAATCTCGTGCTTCACAGCTTCCAACACGCGGTCGGGGTTTTTGCCTTCAATTTGCAGGGGGAAGTTTTTTTTCATCGAAAGATCCTAGAGGGGCAAGCGCCCACAGAGGACGGTGATGCAAGGCTTGATTATCGCCCAGAGCTTAAAGGCATCTAGAATTTGCACCAAACAAATCATCAGCTTATGTCGCAATTAGCCACTTCACCCAGCTCACCTGTTCTTCACATAGCAGATGGCATTGCCACCATCACGCTGAACAGGCCTGCGCAACGCAATCGTCTTGAAAATGAAGACTTGCAAACTTTGTTGGCCCATTTTCAACAAGTCAATGACGACCCTGCCGTACGTGTGGTGGTGATCACGGCCAATACCCAAGGTCAACCCAAACCTGTATTTTGTGCAGGCTACGACATTGGCGGTTTTGATGAAAAGGGGCAGGGGGCAAGTTCATTTGAAAGAGTCCCCGAGGCTTTGGCGGTGCTACGCCCCATCACCCTTTGCGCTTTGAATGGCAGTGTGTATGGCGGCGCCACAGACATTGTGTTGGCTTGCGATCTGCGCATCGGCTTGCAGGGCATTGAATGGCGCATGCCCGCCACGGCCATTGGCTTGCATTACTACCCAAGTGGTTTGGCGCGCTACATTCAGCGCATGGGTCTAGCAGCCACCCAGCGTGCCTTCCTCACTGCGCGTCCTTTTACCTGGCAGCAACTTGAAAAGTTGGGTTTGTTTGAAGATTTTGTTCAAGCCACAGAATGGCAGGCTGCCTTGAACGAACTCACACAAGACATCATCTCACTGGCGCCATTGGCCACCGAAGAAACCAAAAAATCCATCAACGAAATCACCACAGGTGTTGCCCAAGAGGCCACATTGCGCGCCCGCGTCGATCGCACCAGCCTCAGTGAAGACTTTGCGGAAGGACGTGCTGCGTTTGCTGAAAGACGCAAACCGGTTTTTCGGGGTAAGTGATCGCAGGCCTTGTTTTTGAGTAGCGCGCAAGGCTCAAGCCTTCCGTGCTAATTTTGGGTTGACGACCCAACATCACATCGGTCAAGAACTGGCCAGAGCCACACGACATGGTCCATCCCAAAGTGCCATGGCCAGTATTCAAAAACAAGTTACGCAATGAAGTGCCGCCCACGATGGGTGTGCCATCGGGGGTCATGGGTCGCAGGCCCGTCCAAAACTGCGCCTGGGCCAAGTCACCTCCTGGAAATAAGTCATGGGCCACCATCTCTAAGGTGGCAAGGCGTTTGGGATTCAAACTTAAGTCGAATCCACTGAGCTCTGCCATGCCGCCCACGCGAATGCGTTGGTCGAAGCGTGTGATGGCGATTTTGTAGGTCTCGTCTAGAACCGTTGACACAGGTGCCAAGGTTTCATCCATCAAAGGAATGGTGAGTGAGTAACCTTTGACAGGGTACACGGGAATGTTGATTTGCAAGCTTTGAATCATTTGACGGCTGTAGCTGCCAAGCGCCAACACATATTGGTCGGCTTGCAAGAGCTCTTTGTCGGGTCCCGCTAACAATATACCTTGAATGGAATGGTCATCAGACAGGATGCGCTCTACCGTTTCACCGTAGCGAAATTTGACGCCCAAGGTTTTTGCCATTTCAGCCAACTGCAAGGTGAACAAACGGCAATCACCGGTCTCGTCATTAGGCAAACGCAAACCACCCAATAATCTGCCTACGTGTGGCTCGCATGCTTGTCGCAAGCCAGGTTCTACTTTCAGCATGCCTTCACGATCAAGTAGTTCATATGGAACATTGCATTCTTTCAGCACTTCGATGTCGCGCGACACCGCATCGAGTTGCGCTTGCTTGCGAAACACTTGAAGTGTGCCGCCTGTGCGATGCTCGTAAGCAATGCCAGTCTCTGCGCGCAGTTGGCGCAGGCAGTCACGGCTGTATTCAGACAAACGCATCATGCGCTCTTTGTTAACGTTGTAACGCGCGGCTGTGCAGTTGCGCAGCATTTGCATCATCCACTGTGCTTGATAGAACGTGCCATCGGGACGGATGGCCAAAGGGGCATGTTTTTCAAACAACCATTTCATGGCTTTAAGTGGCATACCAGGTGCTGCCCAAGGCGTGGCATACCCTGGAGAGATTTGTCCTGCATTGGCAAAACTGGTTTCTTCCGCTGCTTGGGGCTGGCGGTCAATCACCGTGACGTCCACGCCAGCGCGAGCCAAGTAATAAGCCGTGGTGATACCGATGACGCCACTTCCCAAAACGATGGTTTTCATGAGTTTTCCCCTGTTTTGCTCAATGAAAACGAAGTTTATGGAGGTTTTAGCAGTTAATTTTGCTGAATTAATTGGGTTATTGAGGTAAATTGATTAAATATAACTTCAACTTTCACTCGAAGCAAAAAAAATGACTGAGTTAGACCGAATCGACCGAAAAATCCTCGACATCTTGCAACGCCAGGGAAGAATTTCCATGACGGAACTGGGGGAGCAAATTGGCCTGTCAACTTCGCCTTGTGCAGAGCGGGTTAAACGCATGGAACGACAAGGCGTTATCAAGGGCTATCACGCCCGCATAGAACCCAAGGCACTCGAAAAGCCCTTGTTGGTCTTTGTTGAAATCACGCTCACCACCAAATCGGGCGAGGTGTTTGACAAGGTGCGAAATCAAATTGCCAATATGCCGGAAGTGATGGAGTGTCACTTGGTGTCGGGAAGTTTTGATTACTTGGTAAAGGCACGTTTGAGTGCCATGACGCAATACCGAGATTTGCTCAGCAACATCTTGAATCAAATTCCGGTGCCTTCACAATCGCACAGTTACGTCGTGATGGAAGAGGTGAAAGATTCAACGTACATCACCGTCTAAACGGACGATGATGCAGCGTTGTTGTTTTAGAACTTGAAGCGTTTGCCCAGCGCTTGAAACCGACGACCCCACGCCTCACGCGTCAGCTCAATGCTGTCGTAGAAGCTGGGGATGATGAGTAAGGTCAGAATGGTGGATGTGATGGTGCCGCCAATGATGGCCGTCGCCATGGGTCGGTAAAACTCACTGCCTTCGCCAATGCCAATGGCCACAGGCAACATGCCTGCAATCAAAGCAAAGGTGGTCATGATGATGGGACGCAAACGTTTGCGACCAGCAGTCATGAGTGCTTCTTCACGGTCGACGCCTTCAGCCTCTAAGGTGCGTGCAGCATCGAGCAACAAAATGGCATTTTTGGCCACCAAGCCCATCAACATGATCACACCAATCAGGCTCATCAGATTGAGTGTGCCGCCGGTGATCAACAAAGCCAAGACCACACCAATCAGCGACAGCGGCAGCGAGAACATCACTGCCAAGGGTGCAGTGAAGGAGCTGAACTGCATGACCAAGATGAAGTACATCAGACCGATGCCAGAGATCAGCGCAATGCCCATTTCTGCGAAGACTTCTTTCTGGTCTTTGGATGCACCATCCAGTTCAATGCCGTAGCCTTCTGGGAAGTTGATGCTTTTTGCAATCTTCAATGCATCGGCAGTGACCTCACCCGATGAACGACCTTGGGCATTGGCTGACACGCCAATCGTGCGTTTGCCATCGGAGTGTTCAATTTTGGAAGGTGCTTTGCCCATGGACACTTTGGCAATTTGCGCCAAGGGCACCACGGTGTTCATGCCGCTGACCGTGATGGGCAGGCGTTCAATGTTGGACACACTCATGCGATCTTCTGGGGCCAAGCGAATGGCCACATCACGTGACTCGCCGGTGGGGTCTACCCAGTCGCCGACTTCAATGCCAGCAAACGCGACGCGCAATGCATTGGCGGCATCTGTGACAGAAATGCCCAGTGAATTGGCCAAACCTCGGTCCAATTCAATTTGCAATTCGTTCTGTGGGTCTTGCTGTGACAAACCCACATCAACCGCCCCCGGCACTTGACGCAATTTCTCCATGAAATCACTGGTGATGGCCAACAGCTTGCGCGAATCGGTACCGCTGAAACGAATTTGAACGGGCTTGGCTGCGCCATTGGAAAGGTCGTCGAGCACGGTGTACTCAGCCCCTACCAATTGCGAAGTGCGCTTGCGCAACTCAATGGCAATTTCTTGCGCTGTGCGTTTGCGTTCTGTGCTCTTGCCGATGTCGACATAAATGCGACCGCCAGTTGGATTCACATAGCTGTTGGTGGCCTTGGTCTCAGGCATGGTGCGCGCCATGATGGCGGCAGCTTCAAGCTTGATGCGGGAGTATTCCAAATTGCTGCTGGCAGGCGAGCGCACATCAATGGCCAATGTTTTGCCATCTGTCTTCGGTAAGAAGCTAGAGCCCCCAAATTGCACTTGCAAAAAGATGGCGCCAAAGAAACTGACGACGGCAAAGGCAATCATCCAACGGCGGTGGTGCAGAGCCCAGGCAATGACATTGCCATAACGGTCTGCTTGATGGTCGAACCATTCGTTGAATTGTTTCAATTTCAAGCTGATGCCGGTTTTAGGCTTGAGGTGTTCACCAGGTGGGTCACCCCAATAAGCTGACAACATGGGATCGAGGGTGAATGAAATCAACAAACTGACCAACACCGAGGCGACCACAGTGAGACCGAAAGGTCTGAACCATTCTCCCGAAACACCTGGCATGAAACCCACCGGAATGAACACAGCCACAATAGAAAAGGTGGTGCCTGCCACTGCCATGCCAATCTCAGCGGTGCCGTTCAAAGCTGCAGTGCGTCGGTCTGAGCCGCGTTCCATGTGCCGCACAATGTTTTCTCGCACCACAATGGCATCGTCAATCAAGACCCCGATGGCCAAGGACAAGCCCAACAAACTCATGAAATTGAGTGTGAACCCGCAGAGCCAAACCGCAATGAAGGCTGTGATGACGGACGTGGGCAAAGACAAGGCGGTAATTAGTGTAGAACGCCATGAATTTAAGAACACGTACACCACGAAGATGGTGAGGCCTGCACCAAAAATCAATGCGTCCACCACGTTGTTCAGGCTGTTTTGTGCTTCAACACCACCGTCTTGGGTGATTTCAAGTTTTGTTCCTTCTGGCAGGGTCTTGTTGACTTCTGCGACCAATTTTCGGATTTCATTGGCAACGCTGACCGTGGATGCATCGCGCGAACGCGTAATGGCCATGCCCACATTGGGCTTGCCACTTCGCATGCTCAAGGTGGTCAGTTCTGCAAAACCATCGCTGACGGTGGCCACTTGACCCAAACGAATGAGTTCATTGCCACTGCGTTTGATCACAATTTGATTGAACTCAACAGGCGTTTCAATGCGTCCCAGCAGTCGAATGCTTTGGTCTTCCATTGCGCCGCGAATTTTGCCGACTGGCGCAGCGGCATTTTGTGAGCGAAGGGCGTTGACCACTTCAGTCACAGATAAATTCACTTCGCGCAGTTTTTGGGCATGCAGCAAAACGCTCAATTCGCGCTTGAGAGCGCCATTCACATTGACTTGGGCAACGCCTGGAATACCGCGAAACTTGTCTGCAATTTGATCTTCCACAATACGGGAAATTTCAGCGTGGCTTTGGCTTGAAGTAGACAAAGCCAATTGCATGATGGGCTGCGCAGCAGGGTCGATGCGCAAGATGACCGGTTCCCGAATTTCGGTGGGCAATTTGTAACGCACTTTGCCGATGGCGTTGCGCACTTCATCGGTGGCTTCCACCATGTTCTTTTTGAATTCAAAGAACACCAGCATGTTGGCATTGCCTTCATTGGCCGTGCCGCGCAGGTCTTTGATGCCATTGACCGATTGCAAGGCCTTTTCCACACGGTTCAGAACTTCTCGTTCCACCGTGTCGGGTGATGCGCCTGGGTAGTTGATGTCGATCACCAGCAAGGGCATGTCAACATCTGGGATTTGATTGACTTTGAGTTTTTTCAATGCCATGAGCCCGACGGCCATGAGCATGAGCAATATGACGATCGTGACGACCGGCTTCTTAACGCTGAAGTTGGACAAAAACATGGTTTATGGGCCCACTTTGACAGCTGTGTCGGCGCGCAACGTAAAGACTTGGCCGTCTTTCAAAGAGCTGCCGTTGTTGCGCAAGACTTTGTCGCCAGCGGTCAAGCCTGAAGTCACCACCCACTGGCCCAGGCGCGTGTCACGATCACCCAATTGAATGGCTCGTTTCACAATTTTGTTGCCATCCAAGATCCAAGCAAACACTTTGTCACCTTCGCGGCGCAAACTGCTTTCTGAAATCATCACGGCGGGTTTGGTGAGTGTTTCCACCACACCTTCTGCATAAAGACCCACCACCGGCGGGCGGTCTTTGCTGTTGATTTCCACAATCACCGACACTTGTCGTGTGATGGGGTTGGCAGCGCCATCAATGCGTTTGACGATGCCGCGGCTGGCCAATTGATCGCCATTTTGGGCCACGCCGTTGATGCGGAAATTCACACGTTGACCCACTTTGAGTACACCCATTTGATCGGCTGACACTTGGCCTTCAAAACGCATGCTGCTGGGGTCTATCACTTGAATCAGTTCTTTGCCAATTTGCGCAGTGTCACCTGCTGATGCTTTGCGTGCGCTCACGACGCCTGTAAAAGGTGCGCGAACTTCGGTGCGCTCAATTTGTTGTTTGGCAGCCGCCACACGTGCTTTGCTGGCCACGTGCTCGCTTTGCGCGGCGTTGCGCTTGATCTCTGACTCTTCCAAGCCTTGCATGGACACCATGCCTTGGGCCTGCAGGGATTTCATGCGTTGGTATTGGCGTTCAGCGCCGTCCAAAGATTGGGCGGCAGCACGCAAAGATTCTTCGGCAGAGCTGAGGTTGTCACGCAAAACGCTGCTGTCCAAGGAGACCAGCAAATCGCCTTTGCGAACAGGTTCGCCATTTTCTTTGTGAACCTTGACCACGGTGGCGCTCACTTCTGCTCTCAAATCAGCGCGCAATTCGGGTTGCAGTGAGCCAGAGATGACAGGACCTGTGCCGTGGTCAGCGGTACCCAATTGCAAGATGTCTTCAGAGCCCAAACTCAGTGCCACGCTCTCGGCGGCTTTGTCGGCATTGCCATCAGGTTTTTTGCAAGCCACCAAAGTGCTGGCAATGCACAGGCTGGCTATTAAAGACAAAACGAAGGGGAATCGACCCAAACGAGGGGAACGCAGCATGGGAACTCCGAATAGGAAAAAAGTTCCCGAATTACATCATGAAAACCTCATTTTCAAGGCTTTAAAGGCTGGTTCTGAGGGACCAAATTTCGGGGAATAGCACCACATCCAACATCTTGCGAAGGTAGCTGACGCCACCCGTGCCGCCGGTGCCTCGTTTGAAGCCGATCACGCGCTCCACCGTGGTCAGATGCCTGAAGCGCCAAAGCCGGAAAGCGTCTTCCAAATCGGCCAGTTCTTCACCCAGTTGGTAAAGGTCCCAGTGTTGCTTGTGATTTCTATAAACAATCAGCCAAGCCTCTTCGACTTGGGCGTTGGCGGCATAAGGCTGGCGCCAGTCTCTTTCTAAATGAGAGGTCGGTACCGCCAAGCCACGTTTTTCCAAGAGTTTCAAACACACGTCGTAGAGCGAAGGCGCGGTGTAGGCTTTTTCAACAATGGCATGCAAATCGGGTCGGTGTGAATGGGGCATCAACATGGCCGCATTTTTGTTGCCCATTGAAAATTCAATGCAACGGTACTGCCAACTTTGAAAGCCACTCGATTGCGCTAAGTAAGGCCGGATGGCGCTGTACTCTGGCGGCGTCATGGTGGCCAACACATCCCATGCATGCACCAGTTGCGCCATAATTTGCGAGACACGGGCCAACATTTTGAAAGCATCTGGCAGATCGTCTTGTTGAATGTGATGAATGGCTGCTTGAAGTTCGTGCAGCATCAGCTTCATCCACAACTCGCTGGTTTGGTGTTGCACGATGAACAGCATTTCATTGTGATCGGGCGACAGCGGTTTTTGTGCATTCAAGATGGCGTCAAGTTGCAGGTAGTCGCCGTAGCTCATGGATTGGCTGAAATCCAATTGCGCTTTCTCGTCTTGCACAATTTGTGCGGTGCTGACTTCGTCTGCTGATTCTGCAGAGGTCATTGGCGCAGAGGCGCCTTGGCTAAAGGGGCATCCAGACATGGTGCGTTCTTTCTAGTTCAGGTGACGGCGTTCTTTTGCGAAAAGCGCGCTTGTTGCCATTCCTGGGTGTCCATCACTTCTTTGATATGCCGCACGGCATGCCACACATCGGCAAAGCCTACATACAAAGGTGTGAGGCCAAATCGTAGAATGTCGGGGTGATGTTGGCCATCGCCCGCACGGAAGTCGCCAATGACGCCGCGCGCAATCAGCGCTTGCACAATGGCATAGGCGCCTTCGTTGCGCGTCAAGCTCACTTGAGAGCCGCGCAGGTCATCTTGCGCTGGTGTTGCAATGCCAAAGCCATGGCCTTGCAATTGGTTTTGTACCAATTGCATGAACAGGCCAGTGAGGGCCAAGGATTTTTGGCGCAGCGCTTTCATGCCCCCCAGTTTTTCTGCTTCTAAAAAAGCATCCAAACCTGTATCGAGTGCGGTCAAGCTCAAGATGGGCTGCGTGCCGCATTGATATCGTGTGATGCCTGCAGCGGGTTGGTAATCTGGCGTGAATTCAAAAGGGGCTGCGTGACCCCACCAGCCCGTGAGCGGTTGCCAAAAACGATCGGTGTGTTTGGGGTTGACCCAAACAAATGCGGGTGCACCGGGGCCGCCGTTGAGGTATTTGTAGCCGCAGCCCACAGCAAAGTCGGCATGGGCACCATTCAAATCAACAGGTACTGCACCTGCGCTGTGTGCCAAATCCCAAACGCTTAATGCACCTACCGCGTGTGCAGCAGCGGTCATGTCTTTCATGTTCAGCATGGCGCCAGTGCGGTAGTTCACATGCGTCAACATCAGCACGGCCACGTCGTGTTGAAGTGCGCTGTGTAGTTCTTCGGCTTCTACCAGTTTGAGTTGGTAGCCGCGCTCTTTGCACAAGGCTTCTGCAATGTAGAGGTCGGTTGGAAAGTTGGTGCGCTCACTCAGAACGA
The DNA here is from genome assembly GCF_001412575.1 of Limnohabitans sp. 103DPR2. Taxonomy (NCBI): domain Bacteria; kingdom Pseudomonadati; phylum Pseudomonadota; class Betaproteobacteria; order Burkholderiales; family Comamonadaceae; genus Limnohabitans; species Limnohabitans sp. 103DPR2. The sequence goes on from NZ_CP011834.1 coordinate 886,966, forward strand.
TGTTCTTTTGGGGGTGGTCGGCTTTGGCAATCGACAAGGCCGCACTCAGCACTTTGAACAAATTGATGGAGGTGCTGTCTGCCGCCACTACTTCATCGTCTTTGGCGCCAATGAGTTTGGCAATTTTGTTGCCTACTTGGAGTGGCAATTGAAACCAACCGGCTGTGTTCCAACTTTTGATCAGATCGGTGCCCCATTCTTGCGCCACCGCTTGTGCAACGCGCGAAGGCGTTGCTTTGGGTAATACGCCCAATGAGTTGCCATCCAAGTAAATCACGCCTTCGGGCAGTTGAAACAATTCACGCAATGAGCGCAAGGGGTCTTGTTGGTCCAGAGCTTGGCATTCGGCTAAAGAGTGGGTGGTCATGTTCAAAGTTCTCGAAGGATGGCGCGAACGGGACTTGCGTCTGCGCTCATGAGTTTCAGGGGCAGGGCGATCAATTCGTAGTCGCCTTGTTCGATGTGATCGAGTTGCAAGTTTTCCAAGACACGCATGTTGCGCTGTCGGATCACTTGGTGGCTGTCCAACGTCTTGCTGTCGGCTGGATCGATGCTGGCGCTGTCGATGCCAATCAGTTTCACACCGAGGTCTGCCAAGGCATGCAGCGTCTCGGGTGCGAATGCCGTGAGCTGCTTGTCAAATTGGTGTGTCGGAAATGTTGTGTAAGTTCTCACCACAATTCGATCGGGGGCATTGCCCAGTTGATGAGATAAATGCTGCATCGTGATCAGCGGCCCAACGCCAATGGCGTGAATCACTCTGCAAGGCCCTATGAAGGTCTGTAAATCGACTTGGCCAATGGCTGCGCCTTCAGGGTCGTAGTGCAAAGGCGCATCGGCGTGTGCGCCCACGTGGGGTGACAAGGTAATGGCGCTGACGTTGACAGGGCAATCTGCCGCAATTTGGGCAGACCATTTCAAATGGAAAGGCGTGTCGCCCGGAAAGACCGGGCTGCTTGCATCAATGGGTGGGGAAATGTCCCAAATTTTTTTCATGAGGCGCAAAGATAGCGCCCTCAGGAATTTGTGGTGTCGGTTATATCCAACAGATGCAAAATTTCTCACATCCAAGGGCTTAGGGACTTCGTCGTAAACTTGCACGCATGAATTTGTCACCCGAATCTTGGCAAGCCATTCAATTGACCTTGGCACTGGCCACATCAACCACGGTGTTGTTGTTGGTTTTGGCGACGCCATTGGCTTGGTGGTTGTCGCAAACGCAATCTGCGTGGCGAGCACCCATTCATGCGCTGGTCACTTTGCCCTTGGTTTTGCCGCCGTCCGTTCTGGGTTTTTATTTGCTGATTGCGATGGGACCTCAAGCACCCTTGGGGCAATTCACGCAGGCCATGGGTTGGGGTGTGCTTTCGTTCACCTTCACTGGTCTGTTGATCGGTTCCATCTTGTTTTCATTGCCTTTTGCCGTGCAGCCTTTGCAGCACGCTTTTGACGCCATAGGACCCAGGCCGATGGAAGTTGCGGCCACTTTGCGCGCCAGTCCATTGGATGCTTTCTTCTCCGTGGCATTGCCCATGGCCAAACCCGGCATGTTGACAGCTGCTATTTTGAGCTTTGCCCACACCGTGGGAGAGTTTGGTGTGGTGTTGATGATTGGCGGCAACATTCCTGGCAAGACACGTGTGGTGTCGACAGAAATTTATGGGCATGTGGAGGCCATGGACTATGCACAAGCGCATGTGTTGGCAGCGGGCATGTTGGTCTTTTCGTTTTTGGTGCTCTTGGCTTTGGCTTTGATGAACCGACGTCAAAGGCAGGTGGTATGAGCAACCTGCATCTCAAGATCAAGATGAGTCGTCCAGTTTTTGAGATGAACCTCGACCTGCAATTGCCTGGGTTGGGCATTACCGCTATTTTTGGTCCTTCTGGCTCAGGTAAAACAACATTGCTTCGTGCGGTGGCTGGCTTGGAAAAGAATCAAGTGGGTCGCATTCAAATCGGTTCGCAAGTTTGGCAAGACACGCAGCAAGGCATCGACTTGCCAACCTGGCAACGCCCCTTGGGCTATGTGTTTCAAGAATCAAGTTTGTTGCCACACCTCAACGTGACAGACAACTTGAATTTCGGTTTGAAACGCGCAGTGAAGTCCTCAGGCAACGCGCAGTCAGATGCAGCCATGGCGCTGAAAGCCTCTATTGAACTCTTGGGCATTGGCAGTTTGTTGCAGCGCATGCCCGATCAGCTTTCAGGTGGTGAGCGTCAACGCGTGGCCATTGCCAGAGCCATCGCGATGAAGCCGAAATTGCTGTTGATGGACGAGCCCTTGGCGTCATTGGACGCTGCGCGTCGGCAAGAGATTTTTCCTTGGCTGACAAAGCTGCGTGATGAACTCAAGATGCCCATGTTGTATGTCACGCATTCAACAGAAGAAGTCACTCGCTTGGCCGATCATTTGGTGGTGTTGGATCAAGGGCAAGTCAAAGCGCAAGGTCCTGTGGGATCGGTCCTCACCCAGGTCGTCAATCCAGTGGTTGTGGGTGAAGATGCTGGCGCGCTGATTGAAGGATGCATCGGCGCAGTGGATACACAGTGGCATTTGTCGCGTGTCGATTTCGAGGGCGGTTGCGTTTGGATGCGCGATGCAGGGTTGCCTGTTGGTAAAGCTGTGCGCATTCGCATCTTGGCGCGTGACGTCAGTTTGGCCACCACCGAGCCGCAAAACACCAGCATTCAAAACCAACTGCGTGGCCACATTCAAAGCATCACGCCCGATGTGCATCCTTCTCAGGTGATGGTGGTTTTGAAGTGTGGTGCCGAAGAGGTATTGGCGCGCGTCACAAAGCGTGCGGTGGACGAACTCAGCTTGCAGGTGGGCCAGCCAGTGTGGGCGCAAGTGAAGTCTGTGGCCTTGGTAGCTTGAACAGTTTTTTTAAATCGCCTCAAACCAGTTTTCAAGTTTGAGTTTGGGTACGCGTGCAAACTCTTTTAAGTTGTTGGTCACCAATGTGCCGTCAATGCTCAGTGCATGTGCTGCGATCAAGGTGTCCATTGCGCCAATGGTCAAGCCTTGTTTTTCCAATGAGGCTCTGAGATCTGCATAGAACCAGAGACACTGACTGTCAAACGGAAGGACCTGCAATGGCGCCAAAAACAGGTCAAGCGCTTTTCGATTCTTGACAGAACCTGATTTGGCGACGCCATAAGCTAATTCTGAAGCGGCAATACTGCTAATACCGACTTCGCCAGCTTTGTACTTGCTGAATCTTTCGAGTACGTTTGGGGGGCGATTGTTGATGATGTAGATGCACGTGTTTGTGTCTAGCAAAATCACAATAAAACCTCAGGGCGAATTTGATGTTCGGGTTGTTGCCGCTCAATTTTGAAGCCTGATTCGAAAGCGTTCAATGCTGCTTCAATCGTGACCCAGGGATCTTCGATCGGCATCAATAAAACGCCTTCACCCACACGTTTGATAACAACTTCTTTGGCGTTGAATCGGTATTCCTTTGGAAGGCGAACAGCCTGACTGCGACCCGTTTGAAATATTTTGGCAGTGTCCATGTTGGCTCCGTTGCATGGTTAATTTGATATATACCAATGATATGCATCATATGCCACATCCTTGAGAATAGGCCATGCATCTGCTTGCCTTTTGAAAGTTATATGTTATCTGGTAATTAACAACTGATAAATAAGTAGTTTCGGTTTTAAGAAAAGACTTTCAGAATTCATTCATCTTATTTTTTAGATGTATTTCTGAGGTCTTCCATGAAAACAAATCTTCGATTCATTAGCCGCCTTTTCAGCGCATTGATCTTGGCCAGTGCGGGTGTCTCCACCTTGGCTTCTGCCCAAGCTGTCAGCTTGTTGAACGTCTCCTACGACCCCACCCGTGAGTTGTATGTCGAGTTCAACGCTGCGTTTGCCAAACACTGGAAAGTGAAAACCGGCCAAGATGTCACCATCAAGCAGTCACATGGCGGTTCAGGCAAACAAGCCCGCTCCGTGATCGACGGCATTGATGCCGATGTGGTCACCTTGGCCTTGGCGGGCGACATTGACGCTTTGAACAAACAAGCCAAGTTGATTCCCGCTGATTGGCAAAAGCGCTTGCCCCACAACTCATCACCCTATACCTCGACCATTGTGTTGGTTGTGCGTGAAGGCAATCCCAAAGGCATCAAAGATTGGGATGACTTGATCAAGCCAGGCATCAGCGTGATCACGCCTAACCCTAAAACTTCGGGTGGCGCTCGCTGGAACTATTTGGCTGCATGGGAATTTGCCAAGCGCAAATACGGCAGCGAAGCCAAGGCCAAAGAGTTTGTGCAGAAGCTCTACAAAAACGTACCCGTGTTGGACACTGGTGCGCGTGGTTCTTCCGTCACCTTTGCACAACGCAACCAAGGCGATGTGTTCCTCTCGTGGGAAAACGAAGCGTACTTGTTGGAAAAAGAATTCAGCAGCAAAGTGGACGTGGTCTATCCTTCCATCAGCATCTTGGCGGAGCCGCCCGTGACGGTGGTCGACAAAACAGTTGACCGCAAAGGCACACGCGCTGCGGCGGAAGCCTACTTGCAGTACCTCTATACCGATGAAGGTCAAGACATTGCTGGCAAAAACTTTTACCGCCCCATTTCTGCCAAGGCACAAGCGAAGTATTCAAAGCAATTGCCCAAGATTCCTTTGTTCACCATTGAGCAAGCCTTTGGCGGTTGGGAGAAAGCCGACAAAGATCACTTTGCCGACGGTGGCAGCTTTGATCAGATTTATCTGAAGAAGTAAGGGGCTACTTACCAAGGAGTTGCTTTGCTGCGAAGACTTTAGCCGCTCAATTGGGCATTATATGCCTTAAGCGTATAAACAAACAACAAATGATTCGTTTGAGTTTTGAGGATGGACTTGGACAATCACACCCTTACTCATTTGAGACCCACCATGAACAAGATCAAAACCATTGCCGCCGCCACCTTGCTGGCCATCTCTGGCCTCAACGTATCAGCCCAAACTTTGCTGAATGCCTCTTATGACGTGGCCCGCGAGTTTTACAAAGACTACAACGCCGCCTTCATTGCCAATTACAAAAAGACCACTGGCAAAGATGTCAAGATTGACCAGGCCCATGGCGGTTCCAGTGCACAAGCTCGCGCGGTGAATGACGGTTTGGACGCCGACGTGGTCACCATGAACACCACCACCGACATCGACTTTTTGGCCGGTAAAGGCATTGTGGCTGCCGATTGGAACAAGCGTTTTCCACACGCGGCATCGCCCACCAGCTCCACCATGTTGTTTCTCACACGCAATGGCAATCCCAAGAACATCAAAGACTGGGACGATTTGATCAAGCCTGGTATTCAGGTGATTGTGGTCAACCCCAAAACAGGTGGCAATGGCCGCATGGCTTATTTGGCAGCCTGGGGCTATGTGCGTAAAAAGGGTGGCAGCGAAGCCGATGCTGCAGCTTTCGTGGCTAAGCTCTACAAAAACGTGCCTGTGTTGGCCAAAGGTGGTCGTGATGCCACCACCATCTTCTTGCAACGCAATATTGGCGATGTGCTCGTGACTTTTGAGTCCGAGGTCATCTCTGTCGACAACGAGTTTGGCGCTGGCAAAGTAGATGCGGTGCACCCTTCCATCAGCATCGTGGCTGAAAACCCAGTCGCTGTGGTGGAGCGTACCGTTGCAAAGAAAGGCACTGGCGATTTGGCCAAGGCCTATTTGAACTACCTCTACTCCGATGAAGCGCAAGAGATTGCCGCTAAGCATGCCTTGCGCCCCACCAATCCCGCCATCTTGAAAAAATACAGCAAGACCTTCAAGCCTTTGCAGTTGTTCACCGTGAACGAAGTGTTTGGCTCTTTCGCTGAAGCACAAAAAGTGCACTTCAACGATGGCGGTCAGTTCGACAAGCTGTACACCGTTAAGTAATTCATGCTGTCTCGTTCCGCTGCGGCGGCGCCTGCTAAGCGCAGAGCGCCGGCCCGGGTTTTGCCCGGTTTCAACATCACCTTGGGGTACACCTTGATGTACCTTTGCTTGATTGTGCTCATTCCTTTGTCGGCCCTGGTGTTCAAAACGTTCACACTCACGTGGGATCAGTTTTGGGCAGCCGTCACAGGCCCTCGCGTGATGGCGTCTTATCGCCTCACCTTTGGAGCCTCTTTGATCGCGGCATTGGTCAATGTGGTGTTTGGTTTGTTGGTGGCGTGGGTGTTGGTGCGCTATCAGTTCTTTGGCAAGAAAGTGGTCGACGCCTTGGTCGATTTGCCATTTGCTTTGCCCACTGCGGTGGCAGGTATTTCACTGACCGCTTTACTGGCAGGCAATGGTTGGGTGGGGCAGTATCTGGAACCCATGGGCATTCAGTTGGCCTTCAACCCCAACGGCATTGTGATTGCACTCATTTTCATTGGCTTGCCGTTTGTGGTGCGCACTGTGCAGCCCGTACTTGAAGATGCTGAAAAAGAATTGGAAGAAGCGGCCACTTGCTTAGGGGCCTCGCGTTGGCAAACTTTCAGCAAGGTCATTTTTCCTTCCATTGCGCCGGCATTGCTTACAGGTTTTGCCATGGCCTTTGCACGGGGCATGGGCGAGTATGGCTCGGTCATTTTCATTGCGGGCAACATGCCCATGATTTCTGAAATCACACCCCTCATCATCATTGGCAAGTTGGAGCAATACGACTACGCGGGTGCCACTGCAGTGGCCACTGTGATGTTGGTCATCTCGTTCATCTTGCTACTGATCATCAATGGCTTGCAAGCTTGGCAGCGCCGTCACACAGGAGCGCCTGCATGAGCACGAATCTCATTCGCCGCGCAGAAGCCGGCACCACAGAGTCTGCGTGGGTGCGCTACACCCTCATTGGCATCACGCTGATCTTCTTGTTTTTGTTTTTGGTATTGCCACTGGCTGCAGTCTTTGCTGAAGCACTGCGCAAAGGCTTTGATGCGTATTGGGAAGCGCTCAAAGAACCCGATGCCTGGTCTGCCATTCGCCTCACGCTCATCACAGCTTTGATTGCCGTGCCTCTCAATTTGGTGTTTGGCATTGCCGCAGCATGGTGCATTGCCAAGTACGAGTTCAAAGGTAAATCTGTTCTCACCACCTTGGTGGACTTGCCATTCTCAGTGTCCCCAGTGGTGGCAGGCTTGGTGTACGTGCTGATGTTTGGCGCACAAGGCTGGTTCGGTCCTTGGCTGCAAGAACACGATGTCAAAATTATTTTTGCTGTGCCTGGCATTGTGTTGGCAACGGTGTTTGTCACGTTCCCTTTCATTGCGCGCGAGTTGATTCCGCTCATGCAAGCGCAAGGCAACGAAGAAGAGCAGGCGGCCATTGTGTTGGGTGCCACAGGCTGGCAAACCTTTTGGTATGTCACCTTGCCCAACATCAAGTGGGGTTTGATCTACGGCGTCATTTTGTGCAACGCGCGCGCTATGGGCGAGTTTGGTGCAGTGTCGGTGGTGTCGGGTCACATTCGTGGGCAGACCAACACCATGCCTTTGCATGTTGAAATTTTGTACAACGAATACCAATCGGTGGCGGCCTTTGCGGTGGCGTCTTTGTTGGCCCTGCTGGCGCTGGTCACCTTGGTGATCAAGTCGGTGGCCGAGTGGCGCCACGAACGCGAGATGAAAGCCATTCGCGATTTACCGCCAGAAAACGCCAATGCAGCGCCTGTGGGCGCCTCAGTGAAAGCAGCTTGAAGGCTGAAAGAAAGTATCCCCATGAGCATCGAAATCAGAAACGTTCACAAACAGTTTGGCGATTTTCACGCACTGCGTGATGTCAGCCTCGACATTGACTCTGGCGAGTTGGTCGCTTTGTTGGGACCTTCAGGTTGCGGCAAAACAACCTTGCTGCGCATCATTGCTGGTTTAGAAACAGCTGACACGGGCAGCATTGCTTTCAGCGGTGAAGACACCACGCACGTGCATGTGCGCGAGCGCCAAGTGGGCTTTGTGTTCCAGCACTACGCCTTGTTCCGCCACATGACCGTGTTTGAAAACGTGGCCTTTGGCCTGCGCATGAAGCCGCGCAGTGTGCGTCCGTCAGAAGCCGTCATCAAACAAAAGGTGCACGACTTGCTGGGCTTGGTGCAACTCGATTGGTTGGCTGATCGTTACCCTTCACAACTCTCGGGTGGTCAGCGGCAACGGATTGCGTTGGCACGTGCTTTGGCCGTAGAACCCAAGGTGTTGTTGCTCGACGAACCCTTTGGTGCGCTGGATGCCAAGGTGCGCAAAGAATTGCGCCGTTGGTTGCGCCGCTTGCACGACGATTTGCATGTCACCAGTATTTTTGTAACGCACGACCAAGAAGAGGCTTTGGAAGTGGCCGATCGAGTGGTGCTCATGAACAGCGGCCGCGTAGAGCAAATTGGCTCCCCCCAACAAGTGTGGGACCATCCTGCCAGCCCCTTTGTGTATGGCTTTTTGGGTGATGTTAACTTGTTCCATGGTCGCGCCCACGAAGGTGAAATGCTGATAGGCGGCGACAACGCTGTCAGCCTCAACAGCCCCGAGCATCAGTACGTGCAAGACAGCAAAGCGTTTGCCTATGTGCGCCCTCATGACATTGAAGTCAAGCGCTACAGCAATGGCGATGCAGGCATCAAAGCCAAGCTGACCCGCGCCATCGTGGTAGGCCCCATTGCGCGCTTAGAGTTTGAGCCCGTGGACCATCATGAATTTGCCAAAGACACCGTCATTGAAGCCCAACTGTCTGCGCACTTGTTTGCCGAGCAGCAATACAAAGAAGGCGAAACTTTGGTTCTCACACCTCGCAAGGCACGCATCTTTGTTGAGAGCTGATCAGGCAAAATAGGGGCATGACTCAAGACATCGTCGTTCAAGCCCCCGCGCAAGCTGCGCAACTGTTCTTGCTGTTCCATGGTTATGGCGCAGACGCACAAGACATGCAGCCTTTGGCCAAACGATTTGCAGATGAATTTCCGCAAGCCTGTGTGGTGTGCGTGCAGGCCACTGACCCTGCAGAGGCTGGTTTTGGTTGGCAGTGGTTTCCGCTTCAAGGTGTGACCGAAGAAAACCGCCCTCAACGGGTGAACGATGCCATGCTTGGTTTTGTATCACTCATTCGCGCATGGCAACAACGCGCAGGTGTAAGCCATGAAGCCACAGCTTTGGTTGGCTTCTCTCAAGGCGGCATCATGTCCTTGGCCGCCAGTTTGCAAGAGCCTCAATTGTGCGGTCGCGTGATGGGCTTTGGCAGTCGATTTGTCACTTTGCCAACGCATGCGCCAGAAACCGTCACCTACCATTTGTTCCACGGCAAATCAGACAACGTGATTCATTACGGCTACGCGGTCAGTGCGGCTGAGCACTTGGTGGCCATTGAGGCCGATGTCACGGCCGATGTGTTGCCCTACATTGGGCATGAAATTCATCCCAACATGATGGACTTGGCCATTGAGCGTCTCACCACGCACTTGCCCAAGCGTTTTTACAAACAAGTTCACGAAGCCGATCCGGGTGACTCACCTGTACGTCACTGAGCCCCGTAAAATTACGCCCAACCATTTCAGTCACCCTCAGGGTGTCGTACCTCAAGAGATCTTTGTCATGAAATTTGCAACTGCTTGCGCCGCTCTGATGACCTGCCTGTTACTGCAGGGATGTGCTGTGGTTGCTGTGGCCGATGTGGTGGCCTCGACCGTCATTTACACCGGTAAAACGGTGATCAATGTGCTTGACGCTGTCACCCCCGACATCGTCAACAAGAAGAAAAAAGATTAAATACCGAGCCAGCCGTTGGTGCGCGCAAAGTACAAAGCTTGCGTGCGGCTGTTTACACCCAAGCGTCGGAACAAACGCCAAAAGTGAACCTTGACAGTGTGCTCGCTGATGGCCAGTTTGTCGGCAATGTCGCGGTTGCTCAGTCCTTGGTCCAGCATCAAAATCAATTGCTTCTGACGCTTTGACAGCTTGGTCGGAGCGGCGGCATTGGCAGCGGCCTCCGCTTCTTCAGGGGTGGGCAAGAAAGTGCGCAGACCTTCGATGATGGTGTTGGGTGGGCTGGCTTTTTCTAAAAACAAATTGGCGCCTGCCTCTAAGCAAGCTGCTTCGCACTCGCTGGCTTCCGAGCCGGTCACAATGACCAAAGGCACATTGGGAAATTTGGCCTTCACAGCATGCACGCCCGACAAGCCCAAGGTGTCGGGCAGTTTCAAATCGAGACAGAACAACTCTGGCTCGCCTTGGCGTTCAACCGTGGACTCCAAACTGCTGAGTTTGTGAACGGACACCACCTTCAAACCGGGGCGAACCCGCTGAACCAACATGGTGAGGGCATCGCGCATCAGCGGGTGGTCGTCAATCACGTAAACGGTCATGGTGTGCTCAAGAATGAAACTTAAAGTATGAGCGTATCAGCAAAGCCTGCAACAAATCAAGCAACTTTTGCGTAATTTGAACACTTATTGCAGATTTAACAGATTCCAAACCACACCTGCTGGCGCAAGCGTCAAGACTTGGCTTTGGCCTTTTCGGCCAATTCGGCGCGCAAAGTGGCCAAGGCTTCTGCCACAAGCGCTGCGCTGACACCTTCACCGAAAGTGACTTGTGCGCCCAAGGCTGCCAATGCTTTGGCGTCGTCTTGTTGCAATTGCGCAATGGCCATGCCTGCGTCTTTGGGGGAGCCAAAACCCAAGCTTTGCAACAACACACGGCCTTGTGAGTCGACCAGTTTGAAATAAAACTGACTGTCTTGTTCACGGTATTGTTTGAAGGCGGGGCTGGCCGCGCGCGCTGTTTTGGCATGGCCTTGCGAGCTTGCCGCGCTGGCCAAGGAGCGCAAGCCCACGGCGTGTCGCAACTCTTTGATGAACGGGGTGGCCAACTCACGTGCTTTGGCCGCGCCTTTGTGCAAAATGGCATCGACCGTGGCGGGGTTGTTGATCAGCTCTTCGTATTTGGCACGCATGGGCGCAACTTCGCGGTCAATGCGTTCAAACAACATTTGTTTGGCATCACCCCAGCCAATGCCATCGGCATAGGCCTTGGCCAAGCTGGCAGTTTCTTCGGCGCTGGCAAAGGCTTGGTAAATTTGAAACAAGGCCGAGCCTTCGGTGTCTTTGGCTTCGCCAGGTGCGCGTGAATCGGTCACGATGCCAGAAATCAATTTCTTGAGCTGCGCACTCGACGAAAACAAAGGAATGGTGTTGTCGTAGCTTTTGCTCATCTTGCGGCCGTCCAAGCCTGGCAACAAGGCCACAGACTCTTCAATGACTGCTTCGGGCAACACCAAGTGCTCACCATACAAATGGTTGAAGCTAGACGCCATGTCGCGCGCCATTTCAATGTGTTGAATTTGATCGCGGCCCACAGGTACTTTGTGCGCCTTGAACATCAAAATGTCGGCGCCCATCAGCACGGGGTACATGAACAAACCCGCAGTGACGTCGGCATCAGGATCGTTGCCAGCCAAGTTGTTTTTGTCGACAGACGCTTTGTAGGCGTGTGCACGGTTCAACATGCCTTTGCCTGTGACGCAGGTCAGAAACCATGTGAGTTCGGGAATTTCGGGAATGTCGGACTGGCGATAGAACATCACGCCATCAGGGTCCAAGCCGGCTGCAATCCAGCTGGCGGCAATTTCCAATGTAGAACGTTGAATGCGCGCTGGATCATCGCATTTGATCAAGGCGTGGTAGTCGGCCAAAAAGTAAAAGCCTTGTGTGGTCGGATTGCGACTGGCTTGCACTGTGGGGCGAATGGCGCCCACATAGTTGCCCAAGTGCGGCGTGCCTGTGGTGGTGATGCCGGTAAGAACGCGAGTGCGTTGGGAGTGGTTGGTCGTCATGGCAATGGATGCTTCAAGAAGAGGGCTTTAAGGGCTTTAAGGTCTTTAAGTCAGAGATTTCAAAATCAGTTCGATCAGTCCAAACGTGGTGTTCATCACCGGGTCGAGCCACAGGTGATTGACCACACCTGTGATGGCCAAGGCCATCACAATGAAAAAACCATAAGGCTCGATGCGCGAGAATTGATAGGCCTGGCGCCAAGGCAACAAGCCCACCACGATGCGGCCACCATCCAAGGGTGGCAGGGGGAACAAGTTGAAGGCAAACATCACCACGTTGCTCAGCACGCCGGCTTTGCACATGGCCAAGAAGAATTTTTCGGTAACGCCAAAGTCGGTGTAGACCACATACAGCAGGGCCCACATGATGGATTGAATCAAATTGGCCCCCGGCCCTGCCAAGGCCACCCAAATCATGTCGCGTTTGGGATGACGCAAATTGCCAAAGTTGACCGGCACGGGCTTGGCGTAGCCAAACAACAAGGCGCCGCTGGTGCTGAAGTAAAGCAGCAAGGGCAACAAGATGGTGCCGACCCAATGGATGTGCGCAAAGGGATTGAGCGTGACGCGTCCCATCATGTAAGCCGTGCGGTCGCCAAAGTATTTGGCGGCATAGCCGTGCGCAGCCTCATGCAAGGTGATTGCAAAGATCACGGGCAGGGCATAGACCGAAACGGTTTGGATGAGGTTAGAGGTGTCCACAGAGCGATTGTCTCAAAGAGTTGGCTTGGTTTTGGGGCGGCTGTTTACAAACCCAGCAGGGCAATGTCGCCCAAACCTTGCCTTACCACCTCGATGCCATCCCCTGTGCAATCGACCACGGTGGTGGGTTCACGGTTGCAGGCGCCGGCATCGATCACGCCAGCGATGAGTTTCTCGTAACGATCGCGAATTTCTTCGGGATCGTTCAGCGGATCAGTTTCATCGGGTGGAATGAGGGTGGTGGCCAGCAGGGGCGCGCCATGCAGTGCCAGCAATTCTTGCAGTACGGCATTTTCTGGCACACGCAAGCCAATCGTCTTGCGTTGAGGATGACTCATTCTTCGAGGCACTTCTTTGGTGGCTTCTAGAATGAAGGTGAAGGCCCCTGGCGTGGCTTGCTTCAACATTCTGAATTGGGCGTTGTCCACTTTGGCGTAGTTGGCCAACTCACTCAGGTCGCGGCACAAAATGGTGAGATGGTGTTTGTCATCAACACCGCGTACTTTGCGCAAATGATCGGCCGCAGCCTTGTCGTCCATGTGGCAGACCAGTGCATAACTGGAATCGGTGGGCACGGCCAGCACGCCGCCTTGGTTGAGCAAGGTCACTGCTTGTTTGAGCAAGCGTTGTTGGGGGTTTTCGGGGTGAACAGAAAAATACTGGGCCATGTCAATTCAAACGCTTAAGACTCAATGGGTAAAACTTGGATGCGACTTTCGCGCACCGTCAACCAGGCGCCCAACGCACCACACAAGGTGACCACGCCCATGCCAACCAAAGTCCATTGGTCGGGCATGTGGTCAAAGACCAACCAACCCCCCAACATGGCAAACCCAATTTGCGTGTAGAAATAAGGTGTGAGCACGGTAGCAGGTGCTTTGGAAAATGCTTTGATCAACAGGTAATGCCCCACCGTGGCAAAGCTGCCCATGATGAGCAGTTGTGCCCACACAAATCCATCGGTGGGAAGCTCCCAAACGAAGGGCAATACAAAGGCGCCCAGTGCTGTCCCCACCCAGCCGGTCAGAATGTTCATGGTGATGGGGTCTTCGGTTTTGGCCATTTTGCTGGTGAGCAAATGAAAACTGCCATTGGTCACAATCAGCATCAAGGGAAATATCAAAACCCAATCAAAGTGTTGGGTGCCAGGACGCACCATGATCAGGGTGCCAATGAAGGCGCCAATCACCAAGGCCCAACGGAGCTTGCGCACTTTCTCGCCAAGCACCATGGCGGCCACTACAGTGACCACCAGGGGCGTGATGGATGCAATGGCGGTGAACTCGCCAACAGGCATGTGCTTCAAACCATAAAACGCACACAGGCTGCTCCCAAACAAGAGCGCGCCGCGCGCCAATTGAAATCTAGGGTGATCGGTTTTGAAGAGGGCCATGCCGCGTTGTGGCAAAAAGAAAACGGTGCTGAACAAGGCTTGAATCAGGTAGCGAAACCACAAAGCCAACATCAATGGAACACTGGCGCTGACGTGTTTGGTGGTGGTGTCCAGTATCGCAAAACATGCAACAGACAAAACGATGAAGCCAATGCCGGCGAGCGTTTGAGCAGGGGCGTGTTTCACTGGATCCGGTCTGACAACAGTTCCCACACGGGGGTCAGTTGCCCTGGTAACCAAGGCAAGGTGCCGAGGTCGGTGTGGCTTTCCTCGGGGCTGTGGAAGTCGCTGCCGCGAGAGGCTGCCAATTCGAATTCGAGCGCAGTGTCTGCGTATTGCAAGGCATCGGCGCTGGAATGACTGCCAGTGATGACTTCAACGGCGCGGCCACCGTGGTTTTTAAATTCAGTGAACAGCGCAAACTCTTCGTTGGCTGTGAAGCCATAACGTGCGGGGTGGGCAATGACGGCAATGCCGCCAGCGCCCGTGATCCATTTCACGGCATTCTCAAGCGAAGCCCAGCGGTGCGGCACAAAGCCGGGTTTGTTTTCGGTGAGGTACTTGCGAAACACTTCAGAGGTGTCTTTGCAAACGCCGGTTTCAACCAAAAAGCGTGCAAAGTGTGTGCGTGAAATGAGTTCAGGATTGCCAACGTATTTGAGGGAGCCCTCGTAGGCGCCCATGATGCCCACCTTGGCCAAACCCTCTGACATTTCTTTGGCGCGCTCGCTTCGGCCGCCGCGTGTATTGCGCAGACCTTGCACCAAGGCTTCGTTTTGATGGTCAAAACCCAAACCCACAATGTGGACGGTTTTGCCTGCAAAGGTGATGGAAATTTCAACACCGGTGAGGTACTTCATGCCCTCGGCTTTGGCTGCCGCCATGGCACGTTCTTGGCCACCAATCTCGTCGTGATCGGTGAGGGCCCACAATTGCACGCCGTTGGCTTTGGCGCGCGCGGCCAAGGCTTCTGGCGTGAGCGTGCCATCAGAGACCACGGAGTGGCAATGTAAATCGGCGTTGAGTAAGGGTTCCACAGGGGTATTTTAGGCGCAGTGGTGCAGGCTGTCTTGTCTGCCTGATAATTCGGGCAGAAACAGTGAGATTGCTATGGCCTTGATGATCACCGATGAATGCATCAATTGCGATGTGTGCGAACCTGAATGTCCCAATCAGGCGATCTACCTCGGCCCGGAAATTTACGAAATTGACCCCAACAAGTGCACCGAGTGCGTAGGCCATTTCGACGAACCCCAATGTGTGCAGGTGTGCCCCGTGGCCTGTATTCCGGTCAATCCACAGCACGTGGAAACCAAAGAGACCTTGTTCCAAAAGTACCAGCGCCTGCAAAACGCGGCTTGAAAGCAGGGGCTGCCAAAGGAGGCAGTGCTTAGACCCCTTCAGGTCGGGGAGGCTTGGGACGGGGTGGTTTGCTGGTGTGAATTTGCACCATGGCTTTTTCCATGTTGCCCTCCATCAGCAAATCGGCCGCTTTGACCGAGCGTGCAATGCTCTCGTGAATCAATTCGCGTTGTTCGGCCATGGGCTTTTTAAGCACCCAATTGGCCACTTCTGATTTAGCGCCAGGGTGACCAATGCCCAAACGCAAGCGCCAATAGTCGCCCGTACCCAATTGGGCGTGAATGTCGCGCAGCCCATTGTGGCCGGCATGGCTGCCGCCAAACTTCAACTTGGCCTGGCCTGGCACCACATCGAGTTCATCGTGCACCACCAAAATTTCTTGGGGTGCAATTTTGAAAAATTTGGCCAGAGCGCCTACAGACTTGCCCGACAAGTTCATGAAGGTTTGAGGCTCTAGCAACCAAATGGTTTGTCCTTTGACTTGGGTGCGCGCCACTTTGGCGAAATAACTTTTGTCGGGAACCAGGTTGGCATTGAGTTCGCGTGCCAAGGCGTCGATCCACCAAAAACCAGCGTTGTGGCGGGTGTCCTCGTATTCGGCGCCTGGGTTGCCCAAGCCAACAAACAGTTTGATCATGTGTGAGTATAAAAACAAAACAACCCGCACAAGGCGGGTTGTTTGAAACACAAAAAGTGTTGAAAGGGTGTGAAGAATTACTTCTTCTTGCCTTTGGCATCCGCAGCAGGTGCTGCGTCGGCTGCAGGAGCGGCTTCTTCAACTGCTGGGGCCACCACAGACACCAACACGGGGTTTTTCTTACCGTGTGTGATGGCTTTCACGCCCTTGGGCAATGTGATGTCGGCCAGGTGCAAAGAAACACCTTTCTTCAAACCAGACAAATCAACGTTGATGGCTTCTGGCAAATCGGCTGGCAAGCAAGCGATTTCAAGCTCATTCATGATGTGATTGATCAAGCAAGCGTCTACTTTGACAGCAGGAGAAACGTCTTCACCTGTGTAATGGATTGGCACTTTGCGGTTCAAAGTGGTCTTGGCATCAACGCGTTGGAAGTCGATGTGCAAAACCAATTGTTTGTAAGGGTGCATTTGGAAGTCACGGAGCAACACTTTGGTTTCTTTACCGTTCAATTCCATGTCCAAGATGCTTGCGTGGAAAGCTTCTTTTTTCAGGGCGTGCCACAGGGCATTGTGATCGAGTTCGATCAGTTGGGGTTGTTGATCCACACCGCCATAAACAATACCAGGTGTCTTACCTGAATTGCGCAGACGGCGGCTCGCACCCGTACCTTGCATAGAGCGCTCAAAAGCGACAAATTTCATAACTCACTCCAAGTTGAGTCGACCGCGACCAGTACGACTCTGTTTTAAAAAGGACTGCCGAACAGCAGCCCACATTGATGTTCCAGATCAGTCTTGATCTGTGAACAAACTCATGACCGACTCGCCGTGGGCAATGCGCTGAATGGTTTTGGCCAACAGCGGCGCCACAGTGAGTTGGCGAATTTTGGGGCAAGCCGCAGCGGCTTGTGACAACGGAATGGTGTTGGTCACAACCACTTCATCGAGGGCAGAACCTTTGGCAATGCGGTCGATGGCGGGGCCCGAGAAAATAGGGTGTGTGCAATATGCGTAAACTTTTTTGGCGCCGCGCTCTTTCAAAACCTCAGCGGCTTTGACCAAGGTGCCAGCCGTGTCAATCATGTCGTCCATGATGACGCAGTTGCGGCCGTCGATGTCGCCAATGACGTGCATCACTTCGCTCACGTTGGCCTTGGGACGGCGCTTGTCGATGATGGCCAAATCGCAGTTGAGTTGTTTGGCCAAAGCACGTGCGCGAACCACGCCGCCCACGTCGGGGGAGACCACAATGAGGTCTTCGTAGTTTTTTTGGCGCAGGTCACCCAAAAGCACGGGCGAGGCGTAAATGTTGTCGACGGGAATGTCGAAGAAACCTTGAATTTGGTCGGCGTGCAAGTCCATGGTGAGGACGTGATTGACGCCCACCGCTTGCAACATGTTGGCTACAACTTTGGCCGTGATGGGCACACGCGTGGAGCGTGGGCGACGGTCTTGGCGGGCGTAGCCAAAGTAAGGAATGATGGCGCTGATGCGACCAGCTGAGGCGCGCTTCAAAGCGTCGACCATGATCAGCAGTTCCATCAGGTTTTCGTTGGTGGGGGCGCAAGTGGACTGGATGATGAACACGTCGCGCGCACGCACGTTTTGGTTCAAGGTGACAGTCACTTCACCGTCTGAGAAACGGCCGACATCGGCCAAACCCAGCGAAATGTCCAACTCGTAGGCAACTTCGGCCGCCAACACAGGATTGGCATTGCCCGTAAAGACCATGAAGTCTGATGTTGAATTTGTGTTGGATGGCAGCATGAGCGTCTCAGCGATCAAATGATGGGCCGATGCGGGTTAGCGCATAAATTTCAATCCACGACACGTTTGACTGTGTCGTATTGGACGCATGTGACTGCGTGCAAATATTTGGCAGGGGAAGAAGGATTCGAACCTTCGCATGCCGGAATCAAAATCCGGTGCCTTAACCAACTTGGCGACTCCCCTACACGGGTTGGCAGTGATGGAAAACCAAAACTACCGACCGATCAATCGTCGCTGGAGGCCCAACCCTTTTGGGGGTGAACTTCCAAATTGCCACACATTCGGATTTTCCAATTTTGCCAAGTTGCTGGAACTTGAGGCATTTGACTTAAATCCGTGCCGCGTGGCACTTGCGCAAACACTGCACTCCCGGAGCCCGTCATTCTGCCTTTGACAACAGCTGAAGCCAGTCTGGCTGTTTCAAGCCAGGCGATAGATTCGCTGATTTGGGGGCAGAGGCGCTGGGCCACTGGTTGCAGGTCGTTGTGGCCAAAGCCATACGGGTCTGCTGCAAAGACCGAAATTGTAGCAGGCTTTGTATCCCGCTTTAATGCCTGATCCCCAAAAATTTTAGAAGTTTCAAGACCTTCTGGTGGTTTGACCACCGCAAATTGGGCGGGCGACAAGGTGACAGGGGTCATGATCTCGCCAATTCCCTCGACCCAAGCGTTGTGACCCCTGATGAAAAAGGGCACATCGGCACCCAATTGAAGTCCCAATTGGGCCAATTGGTTCACCGAGTAATTCAGGTTCCACAACTTGTTCAAGGCCAGCAAACACGTGGCTGCATCAGATGAGCCGCCGCCCATGCCCGCCTGGGCCGGGATGGATTTGTCGATGGCAATGTGAGCGCCCATTGAGGTGCCACTGGTTTGTTGCAACAAGCGTGCGGCCCGGGTGATCAGGTCGTCTGCGGGCAGGGGAACGCTGAGGTCTTCTCTGCTAATTTGCCCATTGGGACGAACCTCAAAGTGCAGGGTGTCGTACCAATCGATCAGCATGAAAACCGACTGAAGCAGGTGGTACCCGTCTGTCCTGCGCCCCGTGATGTGCAGGAACAAATTGAGTTTGGCTGGCGCCAAAACGTTTTGCAGCGACTTCATGGTTCAAAGGCAATGCGAAGCACCGTGCGGGGTGCGGGTTGAACGCGTTCAAGCACCAGGCGTCGCAAATGCCATTCGCTGACATCGACGTTCCAGCCCTCGGCGGGTGTGGGTTTGCCGCCCAGCCAATCGACCAATGCGGCCGTGGGCAAAGGTGTACCGGTCAATTTGTAGACCAAGCTTTCAAGGTTGGCCGCATAGCCCACTTGACTGCCCTGAATCAGTTTGGCGCTTTGTGCCGTCCACTCCAAGCGGGCCATTTGCAGGCCCAGTGGGTTGTAGATGTTCAAGGTGCCATCGGGCCAACCCCCTGTCAAATCAAAGGAAGAGATGAAGGACTGAGGTGGTTGCGTGTCAATTTGCAATGCAAAGCGGCCTGCCTTGAAGGCTGGCGCAGGGGTGTCGGCTTGCACCGTGACCACCTGATTGTCTGCAGGTGCAGAGGCGGGTGGTGTGTAGGTTGGGGTTGCCACCGTGCTGGCAGCACAAGCCGACAGCAAGACGCTGGCCATGCAACTCATTAACCCCAAGCGTTTCATGCGCAGTCCGGCTTTCAGCACGTTCAGGGTTTGAAGTTGAATTGCTTGAGGGTTTCAAGCAGGGTTTCGTTGTCGGCCTTGAGCATCAGGCCTTCCCGCCAGATGGTGCCCGCTTTGTCTTTTTGACCCAAGCTCCAATGCACTTCGCCCAAATGCGCTGCAATTTCTGCATCGGGGCGGGCTTTGAATGCGGCTTCCAAAATTCGAAGCGCTTCTTGGAGATTGCCTGCGCGGTATTCCAACCAACCCAAGCTGTCTTGAATGAAGGGGTCGCGCGGGGCCAGTTGCACCGCTTTCAAAATGAGTTCGCGGGCTTCATCCAAACGAATTTTGCGGTCGGCCAAAGAGTAACCGAGGGCGTTGTAGGCATGGGGGTCATTGGGTTTGGCTTTGATCATGCCGCGCAGCAGACTTTCCATTTGCTCGAAGCGGCCCAACTTTTCACACAGCATGGCCATTTCGGATTGCAGATCGGTATCGGCTGGAAATTGGGCCAAAGCTTTTTCAATCGTGGCAAACGCTGCGGGAATTTGTTTGTCTTCACGCAACCACTGAGACAGCGCCAAGGCTTTGAGCCTGACTTCTTGCGGGTTGCTGGTTTTGACTTGCTCCAGCACTTTCAGGCCTTCTGCTTTGCGGCCTTGTTGTGCCAACAAAGCGGCGCGGCGACTGGCCACTTTCAAGGGGTCGGCTTCGGCTGGAATTTTGGCTAACCATTCGTCTGCGATTGCAAAACGACCTTGTTTTTGGGCCATTTGAGACAAAGCCAAATACGCCTCTGAAACACCGCCCATGCGGTCGGGATCATTGGCGTTGGTGGCCAACTTCAAATACTGTTGAAGCGATTGCTCTGCTTGCAGCACTTGCGACAAGTCACTTTGCAGCAAGCCTAAAAACAACCAGCCCGGTGCAAATTCAGGATGTTGTTTGGTGAGTTGAGAGAGTTGAGCCAACGCAGGCTGCATTTGGTCCAAGTCAATCAAAGTGCGGGCATAGCCCAAACGCAAATCGGGCAAGGCGTCGCCCGACATGTACTGCGAAATCATGGGCTGAACTTCGTCGGGCACGAAGTTGAGCAAACTCAAAGCCAACATGATGGGGCCAGGCGCTCGGCGATTGGCCGCGTGACCTGCGCGTGCGGCTTCGGCGGCCGGTTGAATTTCGCCTGCGTCACGCTTCATGCGGCCAATGGTGGTCCAAGCTGTCGCAGCTGTTTCGGGATTTTGAATGGCGCTCGACAGGGCCTGCTCCACAATTTTGGCGGCGAAGTTTTTGTCTTGTACGCGGCTGAAGACGCGGGGGATAGAGCCTATGGCATTGGACTGCTCGCTTAGCGGTAGGCTAGCAATGCTGGTTTTGAGCGCCCGACCTGCTTCTTCAATTCGATTGAGGGCCAACAAAATCTGCAAGATGTAGCGGTTGGCCTCTTGCGATTCAGGCAAGCTGGACTTCCAGCTTCTGGCGGCTTGCAAGGCTGCCTCGCCTGAGCGAGATTGCAATGCCAATTCGGTGGCGCGTTGGTAAAGTGCTTCGTCTTTGGTTTTGCGCGCTGCATCCAAAATGATGGCAAAGCCAGCACCCGGCTCACCTGCTTGCACATTGAGTTCGCCCAACAGCAGTTGGTAAAACAAAACCGCATTGAGGTTGGAGTTTTCAATGGGCGGTTCTGCACATACCCCCGCTGTGGCCCAGACCAATGCAATCGATGAAAACCAATACTTCATAGAGGCATCATAATCCACGAGCCCTTGCGACGCAGGGTTTGGCCCTTTATTTTCACTCTGTCCTGTCTGCCGATTCGATGCCTGAATTGCCCGAAGTAGAAGTCACCCGGCTCAGTTTTGCCAGCCGGATTGAAGGCGCGCGCGTTGTGGCCCTGCACATGGGCAAGCCATTGCGTTGGCCTTTGGGTGTGGCCCCTTCGGTTTTGGTGGGGCAAAGCGTCTTGCGCGTGCGCAGACGCGGCAAGTACTTGCTGCTGGACATGGACCGCGGCGTGTTGATGCTGCACTTGGGCATGTCGGGCAGTTTGAATTTCGCCCCAACGCAGGCGCCTGCTGGCAAACACGATCACATGGACTTGGTCACCACCCAGGGTACTTTGCGCTTGCACGACCCTCGAAGGTTTGGCGCTGCCGTTTGGTCGGCGTCAGAACATCACGAGCCTGCCCTGAAATTGCTCAGCAAATTGGGCATGGAGCCCCTGACCGATGGCTTTGAATTGAAGTTGTTTCAAGTAGGGCTTAAAAAGCGCTCTGCGCCCATCAAACAAGTGTTGTTGGCGGGTGATGTGGTGGTGGGTGTTGGCAACATCTATGCCTCGGAAGCCTTGTTCATGGCCGGTATCAAACCTACTGTGAAAGCCGACAAAGTGAGCGGCCCTCGGGTGGCCAAGTTGCACGCGGCCATTCGCCAAGTGTTGGCACGCGCCGTCGAACAGGGCGGCAGCAGCCTCAAAGATTTTGTGAATGCGCAGGGCAACACCGGGTACTTTCAATTGGAAGCCGCGGTGTATGGCCGAACGGGCTTGCCTTGCCGGACATGTGAAACGCCCATCAAGCAAATTGTGCAGGGGCAGCGCTCTACTTTTTACTGCCCCGTATGCCAAAAGCGATAAAACCTGCGGTCAGTTTGGCCGAGACCTTGGTGGCATGGCAGAAGGTGCATGGCCGCAACCACTTGCCCTGGCAAAACACACGTGATCCTTATCGGGTGTGGTTGTCTGAAATCATGTTGCAACAAACGCAGGTCAGTACAGTGCTGGCGTACTACGCCAAGTTTTTAGAAAATTTTCCCACTGTGGCCGATTTGGCGGCAGCGCCCCAAGACAAAGTGATGGGCCTGTGGAGTGGATTAGGCTATTACAGCCGTGCGCGCAATTTGCATCAATGCGCCAAAGATGTGGTGTCACGCTTTGGTGGTGAGTTTCCAAACAATTCAGAAGCCTTGATCACCTTGCCAGGTATCGGCAGATCCACTGCGGCCGCTGTGGCGTCGTTTTGTTTCTCGGAACGTGTGGCCATCATGGATGGCAATGTGAAGCGTGTTCTCACGCGCGTGTGGGGCTTCGCAGATGATTTGTCGGTGGCCAAGAACGAAAAAGTGTTGTGGCAAATGGCGCAAGAGGCGCTACCTACTCGAAACCTCCAAACCGCCATGCCGCGCTACTCACAAGCCATCATGGATTTGGGGGCCACGGTGTGCTTGCCGCGCAAGCCCCATTGCGATGAATGCCCTGTGCAAACGCAATGCAAAGCCCATGCACTTGGCGAACCCGAAAAGTATCCCGTCAAAACGCGCAAGCTCAAACGCAGCAGCGAAGTGCTGTGGCTGATGCTGGCGCAAAACGCGCGGGGTGAGGTGTGGTTGGAAAAAAGACCTGCGTCTGGCATCTGGGCCAGCCTTTACAGCTTGCCTGTCTTTGATTCAGAGGAAGCGATGCAAGCTGCTTTAACGCCGTCATTGCAAAAGGCTTCGCTTGCTGGCGCTTTGAAGTGGGACGTGTTGCCTGCTTTCAAACATGTGCTGACGCACAAAGATTTGCATTGTCACGTGGTCAAACTCAAAGCAGTCAAAGGAGCGCCTGTGTTGTCCGAGGGCGCGTGGTGGTCAGAAAAAGAATGGACCTCGTTGGGCTTGCCACAGCCCGTGCGTCACTTGCTGTCGAGTTCTCTGTGACGCTTTAAAGTCAGCCAATTGGCAGCAAAGCGCTGGCTGAGTTTTTCGACCAAATAAACCGAACGATGTTGACCACCCGTGCACCCAATGGCCACGGTGATGTAGTTGCGGTGGTCTTTTTCAAGCGCAGGTAACCATTGGTCTAAAAAACTCTCAATTTGACTTTGCATCAAATTGACTTCGGAATAGCTTTGCAAAAACTTTTGCACAGGCTCGTCTTTGCCCGACATGGGGCGCAGCGCCGACTCGTAGTGCGGGTTGGGCAACATGCGTACATCAAACACGTAATCGGCATCGAGTGGGATGCCGCGCTTGAAGGCAAAGGATTCAAACACCAAGGTGAGTTTGGCAGCGGGCGAGCTGACCAAAGATTTCACATAGCTTTGCAGCTGTGCGGCGCGCAGCAAGCTGGTGTCGATGATGTGCGCAGATTCGCGCAGATTGGACAAGAGCTCGCGTTCGTACTCAATGGATTCGGTCAGCGCGCGTTCGCCTTCGGCCGCATTTCTGCCAGACAAAGGGTGGCGACGTCGTGTCTCGGAATAGCGGCGCAGCAAAGTGTCGGACGCAGCATCGAGGTAAATGGACGTGACTTGAAAGCCTAAATTGCGCAAGACTTCCAATTGACCCGGCATCATGGGCAAAGAAGTGGCACTGCGCACATCAATGGCAATGGCCACACGCTGTTCTTTTTGATCACGCTCTAGTTCAGCAAACGGAATGAGCAGTTCGGGTGGCAGGTTGTCGACGCAATAAAAACCTGCATCTTCCAGCGCGTGCAAAGCCACGGACTTTCCGGAACCCGACATGCCAGTGATCAATACGATTTCCATGATGTCCAGACTTCAGAAATTTACTTGGTCAGCATTTCGCGCGCATGCGCCAAGGTGGTGGCAGAGAGTTTTTCGCCGCCCAGCATGCGTGCAATTTCGGTCACGCGCTGCTCACCGGCAATGTGCGACACGTTGCTGCTCACACCTTCTTTGCTGCTCGACTTGCTCACCAGCAAATGGTGGTCTGCGCAAGAGGCCACTTGGGGCAAGTGGGTGACGGCCAGAACTTGGCGGTGCACGCCCAATTGCTTCATGAGGCGGCCTACTGTTTCGGCCACAGCACCGCCAACACCCGAGTCAACCTCGTCAAAGATCAAGGTGCCTGCTTCGCCCAACTCGCTGGTGGTGACGGCAATGGCCAAGGCAATGCGCGAGAGTTCTCCGCCAGACGCCACCTTGCCAACAGGGCGAGGCGTGCTGCCAGCGTGACCCGCTACCAAAAACTGAATGTCTTCCAAGCCATGCTGCGCAGCATCGTCTAATGCAATCAGAGCCACTTCAAATCGGCCACCTTGCATGCCCAAGTTTTGCATGGCCTGCGTCACAGCTTGTGACAATTTGGGCGCCGCTTTTTTGCGCTGTTGCGACAGTTTTTTAGCCTCGGTTTGATAGGCTTGACCGGCCGCTTTGGCTTGTGCTTCCAAGCCTTCTAAATCGCTGGCAGCTTCCAAGGCATTGAGCTCTTGTTTCCAACCTGCCAGCAAGCCCGCGAGTTCTTCGGGGGGGCGTTTGTAGCGGCGCGCTAAAGACATCCACTGCGACATGCGCTGATCCAGCTCGTTCAATCGATCGGGGTCTAAATCGGTTTTGCGCAAATAACTTTGCAGTGAATGCACTGCATCCTCGGCTTGGGCCAAACTCGACTGCAGCACTTCTGCAATGCTTTGAAATTCGGGCTCGACGTGGGCTTGATCTTGCAAATTGCTGATGGCTTGGGACAGCAAAGCAATGGCGCCGCTAAGGCTGCCCATGCGTGCTGACTCGTCGCCATCCAGGGCGGCCAAGGCCGACTGGCCGGCATCAATCAGGGCTTGCGCATGCGACAGGCGCGTGTGCTGCGTGTTGAGCTCTTCCCATTCATCCAAGGCGGGTGCCAGTTTGTCGAGCTCACCAATTTGCCAGGCCAAGCGCTCTTGCTCACGGCTTAAGGAATCTTGTGCGCTCTTGGCTTGTTGCACCGCTTGCTGGGCTTGACGCCAAGTTTGCCAAGCAGTTTTGAGTGCATCGGTGCTGATGCCCGCATAGGCGTCAAGCAAGCCGCGCACTGCATCTGGGCGCGTGAGGCTTTGCCAGGCGTGTTGGCCATGGATGTCGAGCAGCATTTCGCCCAAGGCGCGCAATTGGGTGGCAGTGGCTGGGCTGCCATTGACCCATGCGCGGCTTTTGCCTTGAGGGTCGACGCTGCGTCTGAGCAAAAGTGTGTCAGCGACTTCGAATCCTGCTTCTTCTAAAACCGCGTTCGCTTGCGGCGGGCAGTCAAATTCAGCTGACACTTCGCAACGCGCGGCACCTTCGCGCACCACGCTGGAATCTGCGCGTTCGCCGAGTGCCAATTGCAGGGCATCGATCAGGATGGATTTGCCAGCGCCTGTTTCGCCTGTGAGCACGCTGAAGCCTTGCGATAGATCGAGGTCGAGTTGGCGCACGATGACAAAATCGCGCAGACTGATGTGACGCAGCGCCATGGCTTAAACGCCTCCCTCGTTCCAGTGCATTTTTTTGCGCAAGGTGTCAAAGTAGTTCCATCCTTGTGGATGCAAAAACCGCACTTTGTGAATTGACTGCTCGACGGTAATTTGATCGCCCAACAACAGGCTGGCCAAAGACTGCATGTCAAAGTTGGCACTGGCGTCGCGGCCCGACACAATTTCAATGCTGATGTGCGAGGTGTCCGGCAACACGATGGGACGATTGGACAGTGTGTGCGGCGCAATAGGGGCAATGACCCAGCCGCCCAAAGTGGGATGCATGAGCGGGCCACCGGCCGACAAGGAATAAGCGGTGGAGCCTGTGGGCGTGGCCACAATGAGGCCGTCGGCACGCTGCGTGGCCACAAAGCGGCCATCGACTTCAATGCGAAGTTCCACCATGCCCGAGGTGGCACCGCGGTTGACCACCACGTCGTTCATGGCAAAGGTGTCAAACACACAATGCTTGTCGCGCCACACCTTGGCGTGCAGCATGCTGCGCTGCTCTTCTTCAAATTGGCCCACCAGCATAGGCTGGAGGGTTTGCTCAAACTGGCCCATGGGAATATCAGTGATAAAGCCCAAGCGACCTTGGTTGATGCCAATGAGCGGCAATCCGTATTGCGCCACCTGGCGGCCAATGCCCAGCATGGTGCCATCGCCACCAATCACCACGCCCAAATCGCATTGCTGGCCGATTTCGGCCATTTTGAGGGTGGGGTAGAGGTTGAGGCCTAGATGCTCGGCGGTGCCGGCTTCCAGCACCACTTCGGCGCCGATGCGACTGATGAATTGGGCCACATCGTCCAGTACCCGACGCGAGCTTTCCAAAGCCGCGCCAGAAACCACGGCGTGGTACTTGCCAAAAAGCGCAACGTGACGAAATTTAGACTTCATTCGCAAATTACATCATTAAAATGACCGAATGCTAGATGATCGTGCCAAGTTATTGCTCAAAGCGCTGGTTGAACGCTACATTGCGGACGGCCAGCCTGTGGGGTCCCGCACGCTGTCCAAGGCGTCCGGGCTTGAATTATCCCCTGCCACCATTCGAAATGTCATGTCCGACCTCGAGGAGTTGGGCCTGATTGCCAGTCCGCATACATCGGCTGGCAGGGTGCCCACCAATAGGGGTTATCGCCTATTTGTCGACACCATGTTGACGGTTCAAAAGGGCGAATTGCCCACCCAAAGGCTGGCGCCTGACCAACCGCAAAAGGTCATTGCCAACGCCGCCAACCTGTTGTCCAGTTTGTCGCATTACGTGGGTGTGGTGATGGCGCCTAAACGTGCGTCGGTGTTCAGGCACATTGAATTTTTGCGTTTGTCTGAAAAACGCGTGTTGCTGATCATTGTCTCGCCCGAAGGGGACGTGCAAAACCGCGTCATCTTTACCGAGGCTGATTATTCACAAAGCCAGTTGATTGAAGCGTCCAATTATTTGAACGCGCATTACGCGGGCATGGCCATCGAACAAGTTCGCATGCGTGTGAAGCAAGAGCTGGTCAACTTGCAGTCTGAAATTGCCAGCCTCATGCAGGCTGCGGTGCAAATGAGTTCAGAGGCTTTGAGTGAAGACGAAGGCGATGTGGTGATTTCTGGCGAGCGCAACTTGTTGTCGGTGAGTGACTTCTCTAGCGACATGGGCAACTTGCGTCAGGCCTTTGATTTGTTTGAGCAAAAAACGCAGCTCATGCGACTGCTCGATGTGTCTAGTCAGGCTGATGGTGTGCGTATTTTCATTGGCGGTGAAAGCCAGTTTGTGCCCATGCAAGAGTTGTCGGTGGTCAGTGCGCCTTATGAGGTGGACGGCCATGTGGTGGGCACGTTAGGCGTTATTGGTCCGACACGCATGCCCTACGAGCGCATGATTCAAATTGTGGACATCACGTCCAAGATGGTGGGCAACGCTTTGAGTCAGTCGAAGTAAATCGACTGACTCGTTTTTCAATCAAGAAGGTTCATGCATCCAAGCCGCATGCTTGGGTGCGCGCTTGGTTTTGCTCCACTCGTTCAGCATGTCCCACTTCACTTCGTCCAAGGTTTTGTACATCTCGGGCGTGCCGGTGTTGGTGGCCAGTTCCAAACGGTGACCGTTGGGATCAAAGAAATAAATGCTTTTGAAGATGGTGTGGTTGGTGGGGCCCAACACTTCAACGCCATTGGCCTCTAGCTTGGCTTTGGCGGCCAGCAAGGTTTCCATGCTGTCCACTTCGAAGGCCATGTGCTGCACCCACGCAGGGGTGTTTTCATCGCGGCCCATTTCGGGCGAGTTGGGCAATTCAAAGAAGGCCAGCACGTTGCCACCACCTGCATCCAAAAAGATGTGCATGTAAGGATCGGGCGCTTTGGTGGAGGGCACCAAGTCTTCGGCAATGGCCAGCACAAAATCCATGTTCAAGTTTTTGGCGTACCACTCGACGGTTTCTTTGGCGTCTTTGCAGCGATAAGCCGCGTGGTGAATTCTGCTAATTTTCATGACATTCCTTTAGGCGTCTATTTGAAGGGCGCCACGTCTAATTTGATCACGTTCCAAGGACTCAAACAATGCTTTGAAGTTACCTTCGCCAAAGCCCTCATCGGCCTTGCGCTGGATAAATTCGAAGAACACTGGGCCCAACAAAGTTTGCGAGAAGATTTGCAACAACAAACGCTTTTCGCCATTGGCCGTGGAGCCGTCCAACAAGATGCCGCGTGCCTGTAATTCTGCCACTGGTTCGCCATGACCTTTCAGGCGCTCTTCCAGCATCTCGTAGTAGATGTCGTTGGGGGCCGTCATGAGCGGAATGCCGGCCATTTGCAGGGCGTCAACGCTTTTCATCAGGTCGTCCGTGCGCAACGCAATGTGCTGAATGCCTTCGCCGTTGAACTGCATCAAATACTCTTCAATTTGTCCGCCATTTTTGCCAGATTCTTCGTTCAAAGGAATGCGAATGAGGCCATCGGGTGCCGTCATGGCGCGGCTGGTGAGGCCGGTATGTGCGCCTTTGATGTCGAAGTAACGGATTTCGCGAAAGTTAAAAATCTTCTCGTAAAAAGCGCCCCAAAACGCCATGCGACCCTTGTACACATTGTGGGTAAGGTGGTCAATGATTTTGAAGCCATGGCCCACGGGGTGGCGGTCTGCACCTTCAATGAATTCAAAGTCGATGTCGTAAATACTCCTGCCGTCTTCGTAACGATCGATCAAATACAGGGGCGCACCGCCGATGCCTTTGATGGCGGGCAGTCTTAACTCCATCGGCCCTGTCGGCACCTCGACGGGTTGCGCGCCCATGTCTAGCGCACGAGCGTAGGCTTTGTGCGAGTCTTTGACTCGAAACGCCAGCGCGCAAGCGCAAGGACCATGCTCTGCGGCAAAGTAGCCCGCCAAGCTTCTGGGTTCGCGGTTGACAATGAAATTGATGTCGCCTTGGCGGTACAGAACCACGTCTTTGGAGCGGTGTTTGGCCACCAAAGAGAAGCCCATTTTTTCAAACAAGGGCTCTATGACACCCGCCACGGGAGATGCAAACTCTACGAACTCGAAACCGCACAAACCCATCGGGTTGTCAAACAAATCAGCCATGAAGTGCTCCTTTGAAATTCTTGGGCAAGCCAGCGCGCCACAAAGTGCCATTGGTTTGTTCCCCTGTCAGCCATCCAGCCACTTGCTGGCGCAAGGCCAACAGTTTGGGAATATCGATGCCCGTCTTCACGCCACACGCTTCCAGCATAAAGGCCAAGTCTTCGGTGGCCGCGTTGCCGCTGGCGCCAGGTGCATGGGGGCAGCCGCCAATGCCGGCGAGCGACGCATCAAAGCGTTGAATGCCCAGGCTGAGCGTGGCATAGGCGTTGGCCAGTGCCAAGCCGCGCGTGTCGTGAAAGTGGCCGCAGCAGAGTTTGTTGCCAGCGATGCGCAAGGCTTTTTCTACCAGCACGCTGACCGAGTGCGGGTCGGCATAGCCCACGGTGTCGGCCAAACTCACGCGGTCTGCGCCAGCGTCTAACAAGGCCTGCATGAGGCGCAGCACTTCTTCCACTTTCACTTCGCCTTGCAAGGTGCAACCAAACGCAGTACCCACACCCCCTTCAATAAGGGTCTTCTTGCCAGAGGCATCGCGTGCTGCGCGAATGCGCGCCAGCTCTTGCACCACTTCATCGGGCGTTTTGCGCAAGTTGGCCAGGCTGTGTGCATGGCTGGCCGACAAAGGCAAGACCATCAGGTCGGCATCGCCTTCCAATGCGCGTTCGGCACCTTTCAAATTGGGGATGAGCACAGAGGCCGCGAGGCCGGGCAGTGTTTTGGCAAAGGCCAGTACGTCCCAGGTGTCTGCCAGTTGCGGCATGAGTTTGGGCGGTACAAAAGAGCCCACTTCAATTTCGCGCTGACCAGCCGCGTAGGCCTGCTTGACCCACTCTATTTTTTGCGCTGTGGGCAAAATGGTTTGAATGCTTTGCAGGCCATCGCGCAGACCGACTTCTCGAACGATGGCAGTGGCGGGCAAAGTGGGCATGGTGGTGTTTTTAATGGCGAGAAATTCATTCTAGACCACTGGCACCTCTGTCCAATCGGTGGTGTAGTTGGGCGATCGTCTTTCTTGCCGCATTTGCCACCCGCTGTAGGCGCCTTGCGTGGACACCTTCACTGCGCCCCGGCCAAAGCGTTGGTTCAGGGCGTCCAAGGTTTGCATGAGCGTACCTTGCGCAGGCGCAGGCTCTTCTAGCAAGTCGCCTTGGTAGTGCGTGACGGGGCTGATGTCGCTCAACACAATGCCGGCTTTTTTGTATTGGTACTCGGGCTTGTACATGCGCTCGCACAGCGCGTCTACCCATCTGAAAATGACCAGGCTGTCGTTGGTGGGGTAGGGCAGTGGCACGGCCAAGCTGGGTGAGTACTGCGGTAAGTCTTTTCTAAAACGATTGGTGTGTAAAAACGCTTGAATGACAGCCGCTTGGCTGTTTTGTGCGCGCAGTTTGGCGCAGGCGTTGGCCACAAACGTCGACAGCGCATCTTTTAAAACAGGCAGTTCGGTGACCATGTTGCCAAACGACCGGCTGGAAATGATTTGCTGTTTGTCGGGTGTAATTTCTTGCAAATCGACGCAGGGTATTTCTTGTAATTCGCGTTGGGTTTTTTCTATCACCACGCCAAAGTCGGCGCGCAAGGTGGGCGTGTGTGCGGTTTTTAAATCTTGCACCGTGTGAATGTTGTACTCGGCCAAACGCTTGGTGAGCTTGCGACCCACGCCCCACACTTCCTCCACAGGCAATTGTGTGAGTAGCTTGTCTTTTTGTGCTTCAGTGAGCGCGTTGAAATTGAACACACCTTGCGAGCGTGGATGCTTCTTGGCCACATGGTTGGCCAGCTTGGCCAGTGTTTTGGTAGGCCCAATGCCCACGCAAACTGGAATACCCGTCCACTGCATCACGCGCTGGCGCATGGCGTAACTCACCTCGCGCAAGTTGGGTGTGCCGGTGAGGTCGACAAAACATTCGTCAATGGAATACACCTCCGAGCGCGGCGAGTACTCGCTCAAAATTTGCATCACGCGGTTGGACAAGTCGGCGTACAAAGCGTAGTTGCTGCTGAGTGCAAACACACCGTGCTCTGCCACCAATGCTTTGCACTCAAACCAAGGCTGGCCCATGCGCACGCCCAAAGCCTTGGCCTCGTTGGAGCGCGACACCACGCAGCCATCGTTGTTGGACAGCACTACCACGGGCACGTTGCGCAGGTCGGGGCGGAACAAGCGTTCGCAGCTGACGTAGAAGTTGTTGCAATCGACCAGGGCCAGTTGTTGAACGGGTGCTTGTGGGGCAGAACTCATAGCGATGCACGACAGGTTGATGAGGTGTCAATACAGCTTGTGCAAGTTGTAAGTGACCACGCCCCAAACGCTGAGCTCCTCGCCGCTCTTGACCACAATGGGTGGGTACAAAGCGTTTTCGGCGACCAGCTTGACCACGCCACCGCGCTTGTACAAACGCTTCACGGTGAACTCGTTGTTGAGCACGGCCAGCACAATGTTGTTGTGCTTGGCTTCAATGGAGCGATCGATGACGAGGGCGTCACCTTCGTAAATGCCCGCGCCCACCATGGAGTCGCCCTTTACTTTGAAAATGAACGTGGCCTCTTTGTTGCGAATGAGGTGGTCGTTGAGGTCAATGCGTTTTTGGGTGTGGTCGGCTGCGGGCGAGGGAAAGCCAGCGGGCACTTTCCAGGCGCACATGTTGAGCCACAGCTTGGGGGCGGTGGGGTTTATTGGCTGAGGTGTGATGAAAGCAGTTGTAGGCATGCTTCAAATATACTGTACGAAAATACAGCATTCAAGCTGAAATTTTGAAGAGAAAAATGAAATAGCAAGAAAAATTCAAAGGCACTGCGATAATTTTCAATTTATTTTGTTCTCTAAGGATCAAATAGTTAATCATTGGATAAATTTCTAATAATTTTGATCTCATTGGAGCAAAATATGGGTTAAAAAGCCATTATCAAATTAATGTGTTCTTATAAGATCAAATTATGAAGATTGAAACATCACGCATCCATGAGTTGGCCAAAGCGCTAGAAACCGAGCGCAAACGACAAAAATTGTCTCGTGAAGAGGCTGCTGCAGTTTGCGGTGTGAGTACTTCATTCATTCGAGATGTGGAGGCCCATCCAGAAAGCTGCAGTCTTGGCAAGCTTGTGAGGTTGGCCAGTGGCTTAGGGCTCACCTTTCACATCACAGGCTTGTCGCAGACCGAAGGCGACCCATCATGATCCGACTGCGTGTGTGGGCTAACGCCCAACCAATGGGGTGGTTAGGCCATGAGATGGCGCAGTATTTTTTTCAATATGACGAAGAATGGCTCAAGGCCAAAGATGCCTTTCTGCTTGCGCCGCAGTTTGAATTGCGCAAGGAGCCTTATAGAGGCGACGCGGTCAAGACCTTCTTTGGCAATTTATTACCAGAGGGAACGCCACTGGATGAGGTCCTGAATCAGATTCAGCTTCGAGGTGCCAACACCTTGGAGTTGATCGGTGAGTTGGGAGCCGATTTACCGGGCGTTTTGTCTGTATTGCCAGATCATGTCACCCCCAATCAACTACAAAAATACAGCGAGCTGTCAAAAGCGCAACTCAGTGCCAGGGTCAACGCACGTGCAGACAAGCAAGCACTCCTGACTTCGAACGCGCAAACCCGAATGTCACTGGCTGGTGCGCAAGACAAAGTTGGTTTGCGTTACGACGATCAGCGTGGTCTTTTATACGACAGCGTTGCTGGCGCACCTACCACGCACATCGCCAAACCAGACTCTAGGTTGGTGCGCTACCAGCCCAGTGCGATCAATGAATACCTGTGCATGAAATTGGCTGCAGAAATGCAATTGCCTGTGCCACCTGTTTATTTACTTCGCTTGCCTGAAGCGCTTTACGTCGTGCAGCGCTATGACCGTGTTGTTGTCAATGAAGAGATCATTTGTTTGCATCAGATTGACGCCTGCCAGTTGTTGGACGTCGGCTCTGACTGGAAATACGAGCGTCAAGGTGGGTTCGTCAGCCTTAAAAAAATTGTGCATGCGTTTCGAGATTTGAAGCTCTCGGGTAAAGACTTGTTGTCTGTACAACGCTGGGTCATGTTCAATTACTTGATCGGCAACAGTGACGCGCATGCCAAAAATATTTCGTTAATGATTAACAGTCAGGGGTATGTGCTTGCGCCTTTTTATGACCTTTTGTGTGTGCAGGCCTACGGTGACAACGATTTGGCACTTTTTATTGGCGATGAAAACACCTACCAAGCCGTAGGCGCACATTCATGGGAGGCGTTTTGTGCCGATTGTGAATTTGGCTTTAAACCCTCTATGGCATTGTTCAGAAAAATGGCCAAAGACATTGGCAAGTCTTGGGAGAAAACGGTGGGTGCAGCAACTCGCCAGCTTCAGCTAAGCACTGCTGAGACTTTGCTGATAGAAAAAATCGGCGCCATCATCCGTTCTAATAGCAAAGCTGCTTTGTCCATGACATCTAGCTGATCAAACACAAGGAGACCCTATGAGCGCTTATGTGATTTTTGATGTGGAAATTTTTGACTTAACCCGCTACCAAGAATTCATGACGGGCGTTAAACCGGCCCTAGAAGCTGCGGGTGGCAAGTACTTGGCACGGGCCGGCGAGCACCGCGTTTACGAAGGTGACTGGGAGCCTCGGCGCATCGTCATTTTGGAATTTCCCGACATCGCTGCGTTTGAAAGCTTCTACAACGGGCCCATCTACCAGGGCCTTAAAAGCATTCGCGATGAATGCAGTCGCGCGCGCTTGGTAGCTGTACAGGGCTTGTAAGTGTCAAGGCACTGGAAGGGTTATTTCAAAGTACGAGCGCACTTCTAAGTACGCCATTGGTATATTGAGTGTTTATAAAACTGAGGAGACCTCATCATGTTGGACAGACGCTTGTTTTTGGGTGCTGGCATTGCCGGCGCATCCGCTCTTACTTTCTCATCGGTGTGGTCACAGTCGGCCCCCAACTTCGGCTTGCCCGACCTGCCTGCCGTTGGCCACAAGCGCATGAAGCTAGGCAAGATGGAAATCATCGCCTTGAACGATGGCGCTGTGCGCCGCCCCTTGGGCGAAGAGTTTGTGACCAATGCCCCCCTGGAGCAAGTCAAAGCTTTGTTGGCCAGCCAAAACCTGCCCACTGATTACATCGATGTGCCCTACAACCCCTTCTTATTGATCAATGGCGATCAGCGCTACTTGTTTGACACCGGCTTTGCCGACAATGGCCCGCCCACCACCGGTAAACTGGCCGCCAACTTGGCTGCCGTTGGTCTGAAAGCCTCCGACATCAACAACGTGGTGCTGAGCCACTACCATGGTGATCACATCAATGGCTTGCGCAACAAAGCCGGCGAATTGGTGTACCCCAATGCCCGCGTCCACGTGCCCGCCACAGAACACGCTTTCTGGATGGACGATGCCCGCATGGAAGCCGCACCCCCCGCCATGAAAGGCGCCTTCATGGGCGTTCGCCGTGCATTGGGTAATTTGGGTGGCGATCAGTTGGTCAAGTTTGAATCCGGCGCTGCGGTGGCGCCTGGTATTACTTCTGTGGCGGCGTTCGGCCACACCCCAGGCCACACCTTGTTCCGCATGGACTCTGAAGGCCAATCGTTTGCCTATGTGGCCGACATTACCAATGTGCCTTCCCTGTTTGCCCGCGCACCCGATTGGGCTGTCTTGTTTGACATGAACCCTGCCATGGCACGTGTGTCTCGTCGCCGTGTGTTTGACATGTTGGTCAAAGACAAAATGATGGCGGGTGGCTTCCACTTTCCGTTCCCAGCGTTTGGCACGATGGAAGCCAGTGGCAACGGGTATCAGTTCAAGCCTGTCGCTGCGTGATCAACACATGTCCTTGACTTAATTAACAATTTGGTTAATTATTCGGGGCATGAGTGTCCAAAAATCTTCACAAGTTATCAAGACGCGAGACGCTGAAAGGTCTCGCGCAATCATCCTCAATGCAGCCCTCGAAGAGTTTGCGCTATTTGGCTTGGGCGGCGCCAGAATTGATCGCATTGCAGAGCGGTCCAACCTGAATAAAAGATTAATCTACTACTATTTCACAGACAAAGATCAACTCTTTCAAGCTGTGCTGGAAAGTGCTTACGAGCAGATTCGCGAAAGAGAAAAGAAGCTCAATTTGCAATCTCTTGAGCCAGCCATGGCAGTCAGAACCCTGGTTGAATTCACCTGGAATTACTACCTAGAGCATCCGGAGTTTTTAACCCTCCTCAACAGTGCAAATCTGCATAAAGCAAGACATATTCAAGAGTCACCTAATGTGCGGGCGCTTAACTCACCGCTGATTGAGTTGCTGGGCGAAATCTTAGAAAAGGGTCGGCTCTCTGGCGAGTTTCGGGGCGGTATTGATCCTGTGCAGCTTTATGTTTCTATTGCTGCACTTTCCTATTTCTATTTGTCCAACAATTCCACCTTGTCTTCCATCTTTGGCCGCGACTTGATGAGCCCCAAAGCCAAGAGCGAACGCTTGTCACACATGTGCGAAGTGATCCTAGGGTATGTCCTGAGGAACTAGATTTGATTGGATATTGACAGGCCTTAAGCCCTCTCTAGAATTAACTGAATGGTGAATTGCCTGCTCATTTCACCGCAATGATTTTTCACCCAATGGAGATATGTCATGAAATTCACCCGTCGACCTGTATTTGCTTTGATGTTGGCTGCCTTGCTTGCCACGCCTGCATTTGCACAATGGAAGCCTACAAAACCCATCACTTTGATCGTGCCTTGGGCGCCTGGTGGCTCCACCGATCAGGTCACGCGTGTCACGGCGGCTGAACTCGAAAAACACTTGGGTCAGAAAATCATCATCTTGAATCAACCGGGCGCCTCGGGCTCGGTGGGCACTAAAAATGCATTAGAAGCCGCCAAAGATGGCTACACCTGGACGGCAGGTGGCGCCAAAGACTTGGGCAACTACAAAGTCTTGGGCATGATCGATACCAGCATCAAAGATTGGAACTTGTATCTCAATGTGGCCCACGTGGCAGTCATTGGCGTCAATGCTGACACGCCCTACAAAACCATGCCTGACTTACTCAAGGCCATGAAAGAAAAGCCTGGTTCAGTGTCAGTCGCTACTGCGGGTGTTAACTCCAGCGGTCATGCCGCCATTGAGGCTTTGGCCCGTGCCGCAGGCATTACCTACAAACACGTGACTTACGACGGTGGCGCACCAGCAGCCGTGGCCGCAGGTTCAGGCGAAACACAGGTGACCACGCAATTGGCTGCCGAACAAACCGACATGATTCGCGCCAAGAAAATTCGTCCGTTGGCAGTGGTCAGCGACAAGCCGCTTGAAATGGAAGGCGTGGGCACTGTGCCGCCCCTGTCTCAATTCATTCCAGGCTTCAAAGATCCCATCAATTACTTTGGTATTTTTGTACCCAAGTCGGTGCCCGCCGAAGTGACTCAAACACTGGACAAAATTTGGGCCACTGAAATGGTCAAAAACGCGGCCTTGCGTACTTACGCGCAATCTCGCGGTGCTATGTTTGCACCGATGCATGGTGCTGAGGCGCAAACCGCGGTGTTCCCTGCGATTCAAGCGTATGCATGGACTCAGCACGCAGCCGGTAAAGCCAAGGTATCTCCCGATACGGTGGGCATACCTAAGCCATAACTTCAATGACTTGCATTCCACTCAATAAGCAAATCAACAATGTCTAAAGCCTCATCCTCCTCACGGTCTGATCTGTGGGGAGGTTTTTGCTGGGTTGCGGTGGGCGCTTTCATCCTGATGGAGTCCATCAGGATGGAGCGCTTCGACAACATGGGTGCAACGCTCTACACCTACCCAGGTTTTGTGCCGGGCATTATTTCTTGCGTCATTGTGTTGCTGGGCCTATTCATGATCTTGCGCGGTATTAAAAATAAAGTTGCGTCAGATCCCAATGCAGAGACTTTGTTCAACCGGAGATTTGCCATCTCTTTGGCCTGCATGTTGGTATTTAGTTTGGTGCTGCTTGCACACGCTCACTTTTTGGTTGCCACAGCCTTATTTGTTGGTGTGTTTACCTTTTTGTTTGCCAATGAAGAAACACCTTTGCTAAAGCGCCTGACAAGTGCCATCATCAATGGTGTGATTTCCAGTTGCGTTGTTTTTTTCTTGTTCCAAGAAGTTTTCTTGGTCAGATTACCTTGAGGTCGATCGATGTTTGATGGACTTATCGCGTTTGGTCATTCCATCGCCAATTTCTCGACGCCCGAAATTATTTTCTATGCCTTGTTGTCATCCTTGGTAGGCGTGATCATGGGCGCATTGCCAGGCCTTACCGCCACCATGGCGCTAGCGTTAATGACCACGCTGACTTTGAAGCTGCCGCCAAATCAAGCTTTGCTAATTTTGATTTGTACCTATGTGGGCGCTATTTATGGCGGTTCGCGTTCTGCCATTCTTTTGAACATCCCGGGCACGCCTGCCTCTGCCGCTTCTTGTCTCGATGGTTATGCACTTGCCAAGCAAGGCTTGGCCGGAAGGGCCATGGGCATTGCAACTACAGGGTCAGTGTTAGGTACTTTAATTGGCATGTTTTTCTTGGCGTTTTTTACGCCCTTGCTTGGAAACTTGGCATTGAAATTCGGTGCTTACGAATTTTTCTGGTTGGCATTGTTCGGCGTCATCATTGCAGGAACACTAACAGGCGATGATCCACTCAAAGGATGGATTGCTGGCATCGTAGGTTTGTTTATTGCTGGCATTGGACAAGAACCACAATATGGCTTTGAGAGGTTTTCATATGGCGCACGCGACTTAGCGGGTGGCATTCAACTGGTGCCTGCATTGGTAGGCGCCTTTGGTTTTGCAGAACTTCTGACGGCCATCAAAGAGCGTCAAGCGCCTATCAAAATCAGTGCATTCGACACGGTCATTCCAAAAATAAGAGACATCACAAAATACTGGCGTACCATTTTGCGGTCAGGCCTGATCGGAACTGGCATTGGCATTGTGCCGGGCGTCGGTGAGGATGTGGCTGCTTGGTCTTCGTATGCTGCAGCCAAAAGATCCAGTGAAGAAAAAGAGCAGTTTGGCAAAGGCTCGATTGAAGGCCTGATGGCCGCTGAAACGGGTGATAACGCCTGTGTGCCTGGCGCCATCATTCCTGTGCTCACATTGGCCATTCCCGGCTCTGCGCCGGCAGCTGTGTTGATGGCGGCAATGATCATTCATGGCGTCAAGCCTGGACCCATGATCATGATTGAGAACCCTCAGTTTGTGTACGACGTGGTGGCCATGATGCTATTTGCCACCATTGGCATTTTGATCTATGGCTTGGTACTCACTAAGGCACTGGTTCAAGTCTTAAGAGTGCCGCAAAACTTTTTGATTCCCATTATTTTTGTACTGTGCGTGGTTGGAAGTTTTGCCATTGCCGGGCGAATGTTTGATGTTTACGTCATGCTGATTTTTGGCTTGGTTGGATTTGGCCTTAGACATTTCGGCTACCCCATGGCACCGCTGGTGCTTGGCATTGTGTTGGGTGACTTGCTTGAAAAGAATTTAAGACGTGCACTCATCTTGTCCGATGGCGATATTTCCCCCTTCTTTACAAGACCCATTTCTGGGGTTGTTGCTGCGCTTATTTTTGGAACCATTGCTTGGAAAATTTTGGATATCAGAGCTAAAAAAATCAACAAAGGCGCATGATGAAGTTAGCTCTTTGTAATGAGGTCATTCGTGAGTTGAGTTTCCCTGAACAATGCGAATTGACGGCTAAGCTTGGGTATAGCGGCATTGAAATTGCGCCCTTCACCTTGTTTGAAGACAGTGCCACTTTCAACGAGAAAGATGCCGCTCTCAGAAAACAACAAGCCAGCGACGCAGGCATTGTGATTTCAAGTCTTCATTGGCTTTTGGTCAAGCCCGATGGCCTCAGTTTGGTCAGCAGCGACGCATCGGTTCGGCTTCAAACACAAGATTGGTTAAAGCGAGTCATTGCCTATGCCCATGAATGTGGTGCAACTGCATTAGTGCACGGTTCACCCAAGCAAAGATCGCCAGAAAATGGTCAAACTGTTCAAGACTGTTTAGATCGCGTTCAAGAAACACTGACCCTGTTAGAGCCATTCGCACGGCAAGCGGGTGTTGCTTATTGTTTAGAGCCCTTGTCGCCCTTTGAAACCCCTGTGGTCAATACAGTCGAGCAAGCCAGCCAATTGGTCGATGTCATTCAGTCGCCCTACATTCGAACCATGTTGGATGCCAGTGCCAGCACTTACTCCGAATCATTACCTATGGATGAGGTCTTTGAAAAGTACTTTCTAAGTGGCCACATTGCGCATGTGCAAGTGAACGATCACAACCGAAAAGGTCCAGGGCAGGGCGATACCAACTTGCTGCCTTTGTTTCAAAAAATGAAATCACTGAATTACCAGGGATGGGTTGCGGTTGAGCCCTTCATTTATGAACCCGATGGTCCTGGGTGTGCTGCATTCAGCGCTGGTTATGTTCAAGGATTGATGAAGGCCGTGTCATGAAGCCGGTTGCATTTCAAATTAAAGACATTCAAGTCTTTCAAAGGCCAGTTACTTTGCGTCTACCTTTTAGGTTTGGGGCTGCAACAGTCACGGCCTGTCCACAAGCTTTTGTCAAAGTGACGCTCAGTATCGAAGGCGTTGAGTGGCAGGGTGCATCTGCAGAGTTGATGGTCCCTAAGTGGTTTGATAAATCGCCACAAAGAACCCAAGACGACAATTTCGATCAATTGCGTTTGTGCGTTTTAAAAGCCAAAGATGCCTATTTAGCTGAGGGTTCAGCCCAATCGGCTTACGGCTTGTCTGAGTCGGCAACACAAATCGTGATTGACCAAATGCTCGCGCAAGGTCATCCAAGATTGGTGGGACAGTTTGGTCCAGCGCTTCTAGACAAGGCCATCGCAGACGCTGTGTTGCGCTCTCAAAATCAATCTTGGGTGTCTGGAATTAGTCTGGGACTTCTAGGTGACCCTTGGTCTGGTTCTTTAAAGCTCCATACTGCCAACTCGGTGTGGTTAAGGCATACCGTCGGCCTGGCTGATAGGCTGACAGATGCAGAACCGTTGACAGCCTTAGAAGACGGCTTACCGAACTCATTGACCCAAGCCATTGAGGCTTATGGCTTGAAGTATTTCAAATTAAAAGTGGGCGGCAACTTAGAAGCAGATCTCGAAAGACTTGCCAAAATTGAAGCTGTATTGAGCAAGGTCCAAGATTACAAAGTGACCTTAGACGGCAATGAGACATTTCAGAATGTTGAGTCACTTAGCGTCTTTGTTCACGCATTGACCAAGCATGAAGCCACTCAACGTTTGCTAGAACGTACTTTGCTCATTGAACAGCCGCTACCTAGAGCCATTGCATTGGAAGACAAAATCCCATCAATGCCTCTCAACATTCCGGTCATCTTGGATGAGTCTGATGACCATCCCGATGTGCTCGCCAAAGGATTGGCCTTGGGCTACAGAGGCATTTCTAGCAAGGCTTGCAAAGGCATTTACCGCTCATTGCACAGTGCCTCACTGGTGCAAAAAACGCCTCATTGCTTGTTGTCGGGCGAAGACCTGACTTGCCAAGCAGGTTTGGGTGTTCAACAAGATACTTTGTTGGCAACCAGCTTGGGCGTGCAGCACATTGAGCGCAATGGGCACCATTACGTCAAAGGTTTTGGTATTGCGCCCCTAAATGAATCAAACGATTTTGCAAGAGCACATGCAGACTTGTACACCGGCAGCAGCGCGGGTGTGCACCTGAACGTTCAGCAGGGGCAAATCCACATTGCATCTTTGCACCAAACAGGTTTCGGCCATCAGGCTTGGCCCGATTGGCAATCACTCGACCCCATTTCAATTCAAGCAAATTAGGAGAACAACATGTCAACACAAAGACTTGGCATCATCATGCATGGCGTCACTGGACGCATGGGTATGAATCAACACTTGATTCGTTCCATCGTAGCCATTCGCAATCAAGGTGGTGTCACTTTGTCCAACGGCGACAAGGTCATGCCTGATCCTATTTTGATTGGCCGCAATGCTGAAAAAATTGAAGCACTGGCCAAAGCCAATGGCATTAGCCGTTTTGGCACAGACCTAGACAAAGCACTGGCCAACAAAGACGACACCGTTTTCTTTGATGCGGGTACTACGCAAATGCGCCCCACCTTGTTGGCCAAAGCCATTCAAGCGGGCAAGCATGTGTATTGCGAAAAACCCATCGCTACTAATTTGAACGAAGCCGTCGAAATTGCGCGTTTAGCAGAAAAGTCAGGCGTCAAGCATGGCGCGGTGCAAGACAAGTTGTTCTTGCCCGGTTTGCGCAAACTCGACATGCTCAGGAAAGCTGGCTTCTTTGGCAAGATGCTCAGTGTGCGCATTGAATTTGGCTATTGGGTGTTTGAAGGTGACCTTCAACCTATTCAACGACCCAGCTGGAACTACCGAAAAGAAGACGGCGGCGGTATTATTTTGGACATGGTGTGCCACTGGCGCTATGTGCTGGACAACTTGTTTGGCGAAGTTCAATCAGTATCTTGTTTGGGTGCCACACACATCCCAACGCGTTGGGATGAGGCCAATAAGCCCTATGAATGCACTGCAGATGACGCAGCCTATGCCACCTTTGAATTGAAAGGCCATCAAGGCGAGCATGTGGTGGCGCAAGTGAACAGCTCTTGGACCACACGTGTGAATCGTGAAGACTTGGTGACTTTCCATGTGGATGGCACGCATGGCTCAGCAGTGGCAGGACTGCAAGCATGTAAAGCACAAAGCCGTGTCAACACGCCACGCCCCGTCTGGAACCCCGATGTGAAGCAAACCATGAACTTCACAGACCAATGGCAAGAGGTGCCCGATACGCAGTTCTACGACAACGGTTTCAAAATTCAGTGGGAACACTTTATTCGTCACATTGTTGAGAACGAACCCTATCGCTGGACTTTGCCTGAAGGCGCCAAAGGGGTTCAGCTGGTGGAAGCCGCCTTGCAGTCTTGGCAAGAGCGTCGCTGGGTTGATGTAGCACCTCTCAAAATTTAAGGTGCAACATGGCACAACGCATTCAATTACCCAACGCACATGGCCAGCTTCAGAGCTATGAACTGGTCGGCACCACTCCTATTCAACCCAAGCCAGGTATCAAGTTCAATCGCATTGCATATTCGGCAGCTCACGTGGTGTCCAACCCATTAGCCCCACACGACCCTTGGTTAGATTGCGCTGTGGACTGGGATGCCACCATTGCCTACAGAAAACATTTGTGGAAATTGGGCTTGGGTGTGGCAGAGGCTATGGATACAGCGCAGCGAGGCATGGGCTTGGATTGGCCCACATCGCTGACGCTCATTGAGCGTTCTATTGAAGCTTCTAAAGATGTGCCTGGCGCATTTTTGGCTTCAGGCTGTGGTACAGATCATTTGAATTTGGACACCGTCAAAACAGTAGACGAGGTGATTGCCGCATATGAATTCCAAATGGCCGCCATTGAAAAGTTGGGTGGCAAGCTCATCATCATGGCTAGCCGTGCTCTGGCGCGGGTGGCCAAATCGCCGGCCGACTACGAACGTGTTTACGACAGAATTTTGAGCCAAGCCAAACAGCCCGTACTGCTGCACTGGCTGGGCGACATGTTTGACCCAGCGCTTACTGGCTATTGGGGCACCAAAGACACCGACAAAGCCATGGACACGGCGCTGGGCATTATTCAAGCGCATGCCGACAAAGTGGATGGCATCAAAATATCTTTACTCGACAAAGACAAAGAAATTCAGATGCGAAGGCGCCTACCTGCCAGTGTGAGGATGTACACCGGTGATGATTTCAACTATGCTGAATTGATAGCGGGCGATGGCCAAGGCGAGCACTTGGTTCATGGCCAAAGCGACGCCTTGTTGGGAATCTTTGACGCCATTGCACCTGCAGCTAGCGCTGCGTTAGGAGAGTTGGCGCAGGGCAATCTAGAAAAGTTTCACGCCATTTTGGGTCCTACCGTGCCCTTGTCGCGCCATATTTTCAAATCACCCACACGTTTTTACAAAACAGGTGTGGTGTTCATGGCTTGGCTCAATGGCCATCAAAAACATTTCACCATGGTGGGTGGGCAACAGAGCACACGTTCAGTAATTCATTTGGCTGAATTGTTCAAATTGGCGGATGCTGCCAATTTGTTAGAGCAACCAGAATTGGCTTTGCACCGAATGAAAACCATGCTGGCAATGCATGGTGTTGAATAATTTTAAACGAGACTTTCACGTTCAAAATAAAGAGGAGACATCATGAAAAAATTGACATACCCATTAACCCTTGTCAGCTTGGGCCTGGCCTTAAGCTTTAGTTCTGCCAACCTTTGGGCACAGACTGCCGCCAACTATCCCGACAAACCAGTCAAAGTCATCATTCCCTTTCCACCCGGCGGTACGCTCGACAAAATTGGCCGTATGCTGGCACTCAAGGTGGGCGAGCAACTGGGCCAAAACTTTGTGGTGGAAAACCGTCCTGGCGGCAACGGCATCATTGGTGCAGACGTAGTGGCCAAAGCCAATGCCGATGGCTACACCTTGTTGTTCAATGCCAGCACGTTTGTAACGGCGCCCATGACCATGAAGTCGGTACCCTACAAAGTGCAAACCGATTTCACACCCATTGCTTTGGTCGCCTCAGCTCCGCTGTCTATTGCGGTTAGCAACAAGTTAGGCGTATCGGACGTCAAAGGACTGGCGGCTGCAGCCAAAGCCAATCCTGGCAAGATGAACTTTGC
Organism: Limnohabitans sp. 103DPR2; assembly: GCF_001412575.1. Lineage (NCBI taxonomy): Bacteria > Pseudomonadati > Pseudomonadota > Betaproteobacteria > Burkholderiales > Comamonadaceae > Limnohabitans > Limnohabitans sp. 103DPR2. The sequence continues at coordinate 930,737 of NZ_CP011834.1, forward strand.
AGTAGGCTCCATTGGCTCTGCGGGACATCTGTGTACAGTCAAATTGGAACAAGCTACCGGTACGCAAATTGCCATTGTTCCCTACAAAGGCACTGGTCCAGCCATGACAGATTTGGTGGGTGGTCAAATTGAAGGCTTCATTGATCCTGTTTTAGGATCAGTTCAGTTTCACAGAAATGGTCAGCTCAAAGTGGTGGGCGTGACATCTACCAAGCGCCTTCCTAATTTGCCCGATGTGGCTACCGTGTCTGAAACCATTCCAGATTTCCAGTGCGCCAGTTGGTACGGTTTGTGGGGTCCCAACAAATTGCCTGCTGACATGGTTCAAAAACTTAATGCGGCAGTTAACAAAGCCTTGTCGGGTGAAATGCGCGATCGCTTGATTGCAGACGGCATTGTGCCCGCGGGTGGCAGTGCTGCAGAGTTTGCCAAATTCCAAGCCGACGACATTGCCATCTCCGGAAAAATCATTGCCGACAAGAAAATCGCAGTGGAATGACCGCCTTCATGCCAGACCTGCTTTCGCCTTGCGCCATTGTGACCGGAACCAGTTCTGGTATTGGCCAAGCCATTGCTTTGAAGCTTTTGAGTGAAGGCTGGCATGTGCACGGGATGGATGTGGCAACTTCTACACTTCATCACGCTCAATTTTCTTCATGGACACTTGATCTAACAAAAGCGGGTGAACTGGAAGATGCACTAGATCAAATTGTGTCCAAGCATCTTCCTCAAGTGTTGGTGCATGCTGCTGGTGTTTTGAGAGTTGGCAGTCTAGGTGAACTTGATATGCAAGCTGGTCAATTGATGTGGCAACTGCACGTTGATGTGGCTACAAGGTTGGCCAATCGCATATTGCCCATCATGAAGCATGCTCGACGTGGACGGATGGTTTTAGTGGGCAGCCGTGTCTCAGGCGGTATTGCCGGCAGAAGTCAGTACGCAGCTACCAAAGCAGCTATCTTGTCATTGGCCAGAAGCTGGGCTGCAGAAAGTATTGCAGAGGGTGTGACGGTCAATGTGGTCTCGCCTGCTGCAACCGATACGCCCATGCTGAAGGATCCTGCTAGAGCTGCCACTACACCGCGTTTGCCACCCATCGGTCGACTGATTCAACCCGACGAAGTGGCGGCATTGGTGGCTTACCTAACTCGTCCTGAGGCTGCTGCCATTACGGGTCAAGACATTGCCATTTGCGGTGGCGCTTCAGTGTCACGTTGATTCATTTGAGCATTCAACTGAAGAGTACCGCAGCATGAATACCTCTTCAGCTTCTGTGCCCGATCAATGTGTTGGAATTGTTGGTTTGGGTTTGGTGGGCACTGCCCTGGCCAAGCGATTAAAAGCTGCAGGCTATCAGTGCATCGGTTTTGATGTGCGCGCTGAAGCCATGCATGAGTTTGAAGCTGCCGGATTTATAGCAAGTGCATCAATTGGCAGTATGCTTCATTTAACCAACACCTTAGTGCTGGCGGTATTCGATACTTCTGGTGTGCAGGCTGTGGTTGAACAAATACTTCAACATCGGAAAATTCAAGTTCAAACAACGCCTTCTGTTATTACGCTAATTGATTGCTCTACAGGCGATCCAGTCAAACTGGCCGAGTTGGCGCGTCAGTTGTCTGAAGAAAACATTCAATTCATAGAGACGCCTCTTTCGGGTTCTAGTGTGCAAATAGAAAACGACCAGGCCACATTGTTATTAGGCGGTGAAATTCAACACATCGAAAGCGTCAAGCCTTTATTGAATGCGTTGGCCACATCTCAAGTGCACGTGGGTGGCGCAGGTATGGCCGCCAAAGCCAAGTTGGCAACCAATTTGGTCTTAGGTTTGAACCGCTCCGCCTTGGCGGAGGGCATGGTCTTTGCGCAAACCATGGGTATCCAACCAGAAACATTTTTGCAATTGGTGTTGAATACTCCGGCCCGCTCTGAAGCTGCCGTGGTGAAGGGCGACATGATGGTCAAAGAACAGTTTGAACCACAGTCGCGCATTAGGCAGCATTTGAAAGATGTGCAGCTGATGTTGGACATGGCAGATTTGAGTTCTCAAAATTTGCCACTTTCACAAGCCCATGCACAGTTGATGCGCAATGCCATTGCACAAGGTGATGGCGAGCTAGACAACGCCGCCATCATTCGCCAAATTCGACGTGAAAAAACTCAATTAACCCAGAAAAAATAAATCATGCGCGACTTTTCAAAGAATCATGAATGGCTTTCTATCAACACGGCCACAGTTAGAAAAAGCCGTGGCCAAGACCTGCCATTGACCGACATCATTGAAGCCTGTGTGAGCCGAGGTATCAAAGCCATCTCGCCATGGCGAGATCAAGTGGCTGCCGTTGGTTTGGGCACTGTCTCTAAGTTGGTCAAAACGCATGGCTTGAAACTGTCGGGCTATTGCCGCGGCGGCATGTTTCCTGCCACCACGACAGAAGGCATACAAGCCGCAGATGCCGACAATCGCCAAGCAGTTGATGAGGCCTGTGAACTCAATGCGCCTTGTTTGGTGCTGGTGGTGGGCGCTTTGCCTGGCGCTTTAGCTGGTCAAGCTGCGCATAAGAATATTCAACAATCACGCGATCAAGTGTTTGAGGGCATTGATAAATTATTGGCCTATGCCAAGTCGTGCAACATGCCTTTGGCCATTGAACCGCTGCACCCCATGTATGCGGCAGACCGCGCTTGTATCAATACGCTTGAACATGCCTTGGATGTGTGTGACAAACTAGACCCATTAAAGACGGGCGCTTTAGGCGTGGCGGTTGATGTGTATCACGTATGGTGGGATCCCAAACTTCAGCAGCAAATTGAGCGTGCTGGTCAGAAAAGAATATTGGCCTTCCATGTTTGTGACTGGCTTACACCTACTCGTGATTTACTGAACGACCGCGGCATGATGGGGGATGGGGTGATCGATATCCCCAAAATTAGGGGCTGGGTCGAGGCCCAAGGCTTTCAGGGCTTTAGCGAGGTTGAGATCTTTTCTACAGAGAATTGGTGGCAAAGAGACCATTTAGAGGTACTTGATACCTGTATTGCAAGGCACAGAAGCGCTGTTTGAGTGCCTTACAATAAGCGCCCAAGGGCCTATAGCTCAGTTGGTTAGAGCAGAGGACTCATAATCTATTAAAATAGTTCTCGTATTTGTAAAATATCTATATAAATCAACAACTTACGTGTATTTTTTTTGTCAAAAATACACTACACACCGTCTACACACTTTTTGAGTTAGGCGAAGCAAGTTTTTTTAGGTAAAAACGTACAATAGATGTAACGGGGCGTTAGCTCAGTTGGTCAGAGCAGAGGACTCATATTTCTCAAATGTGCCTTACACGTGGAAACTGTGTAAGGGATGGTGTCAAATTCGATGAAACCTAAGTGTGGCAACACATATGGCAATGTCGAGCGAAGCTTAGTGCGAAAGCACTTTGAACGTGTAGAGACTTGACGGCACCCACCTAAGTACAGCGATGTATATGGTGAAGGCAAAGTCCAGCGAGTGATGAAAGTCACACAAAGCGGAATCCTTTGGTCGTTGGTTCAAGTCCAACACGCCCTACCAACGTGAAGGAGGACTGTGTAAAAGCAGTCCTTTTTTTTTGGAGACTTATGTGTCGTTTATAGTCAAAGCACCCATTAAATTTGACCCGCCACTTTGGGCTGAATATGAGGAAAGACACAAGGTAGCGGCATTGACTCCGCTCTTTAACAAAGCGGCAGACGTCAATAGATTCCAAGCTCGTTACAGATTAGCAAGGGCGTTTAGAGGACTACTGCTTGAAGGATACTCAGACACGACAAAAGCAGGCTACGACGCATTGACCAAAGTGTCCTTATATTGGAGTGCGTTTGAGCAGATGATGTACGCCCTTCACATACCTGACCCTCGTTATTTTTTAGGAACCTACAAATTTGTGCTCAATCTCAAAAAGATTGAGGACATAGACAGTGAAAGAAGGTTCTTTGGGTTTGTCAAAGACAAAATTGACAGAAAAGACTTGAAGAGTAAATTGAAAACGTACATAGATAGCGGTAGCGGAAATGTTTTTTTATTGGCTAAGTGCGTAAGACACATATACCTGCACGGACATTTGACTGCGAATGTGAGAGGGCTGTCGCCGCAAGACATCGCTTCAATTTGTGATTTTTTATGTGAAGCGTTGTTGAAGGTAATGGATGCTGAATTTGAGGCGAGAGTATTGGATTTGAAAAAGGTATACGAGTAAATTTTTTCAAATTACACTACACACTTACTTGGTTGCTCTTTTTTCAAGTTGAAATTAAAGTGCGTTTATGTCCGCAAAGAAAGAGACAACACACATCATCACAGAAGGCGAACTCGTCCTGTACAGACGTGAACGCAGTTCAATCTGGCAATGTCGCTACAAGGTTGGTGGTGTGTGGCAACGAGCGTCAACAAAAGAACGGAAATTGAAGGACGCAAAAGAGGTAGCAAAAGAGTTGCGAATTACGGCTGAGATTCGTAAGCGTGACAACTTGCCAGTCATCACTCGCAAGTTTAGAGACGTTGCCAAACTTGCTGTACAGCGTATGGAGCAGAAGATCGCCAACGGTGATGGCAAAGTTTCCTACAAAGATTACATACGCATCATCAATGAGTACCTGATCCCAATTTTGGGCAACAGACTAATCACAAACATTGACAGTACGGCATTGGACTATTTGGATGCGGAACGCATACGAATGATGGAGAGAATTCCAAGTAACAGCACGATGCTCAGTCAAAACGCCGCACTGAATTTGGTTTTTGATGAGGCTGTTTTGCGTAACTTTTTAACTGACCTCAATCGTCCAAAACTTGAGGCGAAAGGAAAGAAGAGCACACGTCATCCAGCCTTCACGTTGACTGAGATACAGGCTGTCATCAATAACTTTGAAGCGTGGGTTGAGCGGGCACGTAACGCACACAGCAAAGAGATGCGTCAAATAATGCGTGACTATTCTGAGATGCTGATTGATACGGGAGCACGACCAGGCAAAGAGTTGATGAACTTGAAATGGAAGCAGATCAAATTCACTATGAATCCAAAACAAACGCACACAGGTGAGTTCGTCGTTGGAGATGATGGTGAAAAAGAAGAGATTGTTTTAACTGATCTGAACAGGGGTGTTGAGTTAATTGTTACGGGTAAGACTGGTACACGTGAAATTGTTGGAAGACAGCCAACTGTCAAAGTGCTGGAGCGAATTGCTCGTCGTGTTTATGGCGTCAAAAATAACATCATTGATCCGTTCAAAGATGTTGTGACACCAAACAATGATGACTTCGTATTGCGTACAAAAGAAAAGAAGCAAGACGTAAGTCCTGCGTTTCAACATATGTTTGAGCGTTACTTGGATGAGCACAACTTGCTGTACGACCCAAAGACTGAGCAAAACCGTGTTTTCTACAGTTTCCGTCACACATACGCAACGCTGGCACTGACGCACGATAAAGTGCCAATTCACACGCTTGCCAAACAGATGGGTACAAGTGTGCTGATGATTGAGCGTCACTACAGTCATCTGAAAGTAATTGAAGCAACAGAGCAATTGCGTGGACAAGAAACACGACGAAGAATCGCCTCAACTTCAACTGTTGAAGAAATCTATCAGTCAGCACAAGCAAAGAAAAAAGCAGAGTTGCTGGCAAGAAAAACAGCAATGAAGAAATCTACAAAGAAGGGCAAGTAGTGAGTAACTCAAATACAAAACCATTTCCAAAATTCTCAGACTATCCACAAACTGAAGCAGGGTGGAATCACTACGATGAAGAATGGGTATCTCGTCGTCGTATGACGCCTAACGTAGCAGAGATTCCAAAAGAGGCACTTGAAGAACATTGGGCATCAATGTCGCTTGGACGTGAAAAAGGTTGGAAGGAGCAGGAATAGTGATGGACAAATACGCTGACCTACAACAAGAGTTGGTGAAGTCATTGAAAGAAAGACTGCTGGCTATTGAGTACGATTTGGGAAAGAAGAATTTTTTCTTTGCTGATGTAGAAATAGAACATCACATCTTTGATATTTTGGGAGATCAACTACAGAAAAAAACAGCCTACGCTGAAACAGTTTCTGATTTGCTATTTGAAACAAAACTTAAGCGAGAAGCTTTTGATAGGCGAGTGCGAGAGCGTGTTTACGATGATTTATACGAAGCGTTAGGTGGCTTGAAATAACGCATACACCGCCATTTTGGCGGGACTCAGGTTGTCCATTTGATGCTTAGAACTAATACTGTGTTCACCCTTAAAGGAACACAGAAATGGTTGAAGAAAATGAATTGCTCGCAACTCTGAAACAGTTCACAGGTTGTGATCAGTTAGCAAGATTGACACGCACAGTCTTGCTCACAGAAGGCTCACGCTACCTTGCTGAAGCCGCAGAGTGCTTTTGGTTGTTTGATGTGTACGCATCTCACTTGAGCGGTGTTGATAGCAACAAAGATTGGTTCACTTGCCTAAAACTCACAAAAATTAACCAATCAGCATCTGTATCAATTGAGGATGGCAACGGTAGGGCGTTAGCAAAGCAGAAGATAGAGTACACAGATTTTCCATTATCTGCCATCACTCTCTACGGCTGTTGGACGGGTGAGTTTTGGGTGTTGATGCTGACAAGTGAGTACTGAAGCAAATTAGGCATCAAAAACACGTCAAAAAAGCCCTACAACGTTGCCTTAAAAAGCCGTTAAACCGTGTCGCAAACGGAATTGAAAACGACAGTTTGTACGGTGCCTACAACACATCACAAGGATTTGAAAGCAAGCGTAGAAATTGTGTCTCTCGCTTTTGCGAGTTTTTGACGTTCTCTCTCTGCCTTTAAGTTTTTCGCTGCCGCATCCTTCGTTCTTTTTAGTGCCTCAATTCTTGCCTTTTCAGGCGTCATAGGTCCAATTGGTTTGATTCCTTTTAGTTCATTTATGGTCATAAAAAACTCCTTCTCAACATACTTATCAGTAAGTCAAAAAGGAGCACGAGTTAGTGAATCTAATTGATTGAATGGTCTACTTGAAAAATTACATAGGTTCGCAGTTCATCAATCACTTCAGAAAGCCTGCACGGAGTGCACCACTTGTAGCTTCAATTTGTTGATCAAGTTCGCCTTGCTCAACAGCCAATTTTAATGATTCAAGTGCTGTTAGCAACTCATCACCGTTTGACACTTCAATTGCGTTTTTACCTTTTGCGTCAAATTGGATTTGTTTGCTTCCGTACTTACAGAACAGGTTGATTTTTCCGCTGTCATTGATGTGCCACCATTCACGCACTTTTTTAACTGATTCAATGGTCTTGCGTTCACCTGTTTGTTTGTTCACATAGGTTTTCAAGCGAGTGGGAGCGTATGTGCGTCCCTCTTTTTGTGCTTGAGCAAGTTGAATCTGTTCATAAATCTTGTTGCTCAACTTATTTCTGCGTTGAATCACAGGCGAAATGCCCTGTTTTTTCTTGCTCGCTACGAGCTTGAGATTTGAAAGAATGCTCATTACGATCGTCCTATAAAGTTAATAAGAACTTAACTTTAGTTTCAGAGAAGCTGGGAGAGCAACCTCAATATTTCAGTCTCCTTTTCTTTGGTTTTACTAAATAAGAGTATGAGACAGTACAACGCAAAAGACATTGAATCTATGTTTAATCAGCACGAGCAACACGTCAGCCACGTTGTTGTTGCCCACACATTACATCGCCCTTATGTAGCGAGTACAGATGTGGGACGCTTCAAGCACGTGCGAGCAGATCAGTACATCAAAACAAAGATGGAGCAGACGAGCAAAGACACAAGACACGCATTGAACTGCTTTTACAAATTACTTTATCCAACTCACTCTAATAGACCAACTCAAAATCCCAATCTCTTTAAGCCTCTGACATTCGTAACGATTGAAGGGGCAAATCAAACAACTGACAGATCACAAACAATTCACGTAAACATCTCTTTAGGCAACTTACCCGCAGTACTCACTACAGAAGACATTGAAACACTATTTAGGCACGCTTGGCACGATAAGGCACATCAATCAACTGATGTGAAAGCATACGAATACTACAAAGTAGACGAGGCTTCACATTGGGCTGGTTACTCATTAAAAGAAGCACAACAAAGCACACGCAAGGCGTGGGACACAAACAGCATTTGGGATGTAAGCAACTGCTGGATTCCTCACACCGCCCTTAACGCAGACTGAAGTCACTTTAAGGTTCTTACAAGACTACGAATCGAATGAGGGGTTCGTAGTTCTTTGTCACACTTGAATGATTCATACATAGATAAAACACTCAAACATTGAATCAAACAACACACAGAACAAACACAGTGACACATAGTGAACACAGCAAACGAACTGAATCAACTATAGAAAACTGTAAGTTGAATAATTGAATACAACACACGATAGAAATAGCAGTACTTAAACGCAATGAATTAAAGCGTCTACAAGCGTAGATTTTTATGGGTTGGGTACTTTGGTAGTGGACTTCGCTAACAAACGCTTGTAGGGCTTGTATTTCAATCTGTGTTCTAAAAGCCACAGAAAACTCATAAATACGAAATCAAAGAAAAATGCTGAAAAGTGCGGTTGTTCAATTAAGTCGTTGATTTTGAACAAAACAGCATAGAAACCCGCCAGATTGACGGGTTGATTACATAAAGGTTGCTCAGACCTAACTTCAGAAATTAAGCTTATTTCAAGTTATTTATTTGATTACGCAAAGGAGCAACAAATGTCACAAGCAAAAACATTGAACGAACAGGAAATTAAACAGGTACTTGACTATGTGAGTACGAAAAAATATGCCAAACGAGATAGGGCATTGATTCTTACAAGTCATTTGAGTGGAATGCGTGTTGGAGAGATCGCATCGCTGACTGTTGGACACGTGTTAGATCAAAATGGAAATATCAAAAATGAAATTCGTTTGACAGCAGAGCAAACGAAAGGGAAACATCCTCGTACTGTGTTTGTGAGTTCAAAACTCAAAGAGGAACTTGCTAACTACATTCAGTTGATTCGTACAGATGACAAAGAACGGTCATTGTTTCCAACTCAAAAGAATCCTCGTATGGGATTCACAGCGAACACATTGACACAACACTATTTGAGTTTGTACAAAGCCGCTGGTGTTGATGGGGCGAGTAGTCACAGTGGACGCAGAACGTATGCCACATCAATCGCATCACAGGGCGTAGGTTTACGTGTGTTAATGCGTTTGATGGGGCATCGTAATGTGAGCACAACCGCCGTATATATTGACGCTAATGACAATATGCTTCGTAATGCGGTTGAACTTGTTTGAGCAATAAATTAGTATTTGTTTGCTAATTTATTAAATATTAAAGATTCAACTTGAAACTCAGCAGATATATCTCTGATTTTCTCGTTGACTTTATCAACATTTACATAAACATCTAAAGTAAAAGAATAATTATTTGTATTTTCTTCAGTAAGTTCAAATACAAAATGCCACTTCTGCTCAAAATTATCATTACGCTGAATATTCAGCAAAATGCTATCAGTCGTTAACTTTAATAACTCGTTGATTTCGTCATTTGTGAAAAATACTTTAGATAATGACGTAGCCTTCATTGATTCAATCAACTCGTAAGAGTGATAGATTACTCCGCCATAACTTGCTTCTGTGACCCCATCAGACGCTTCATTGATATTTGTGTACATACCTGACAAGTCTTCGTCTATGTAATAAGCAATTCTTTTGACATTACGTTTGATGCCACAAGACTCTAATAGTTCATTAGCAAACTCGTTGAGTTTTTCAGTATTGTTAAGTGTTTGTGATTTGATATTTTTCATTTGAATTTCCTTATAAATTAAAAGTGATAGTTATTGTCAACATTGATCTCAACACAACAGTTGAGAGATTTCGAGCGATCAAAGTTCTATAAGATCAACTCATCGTTTTTACGTAAAAACGTGAGACTGGAGTAATGATGGAAAACTTCAGTCTCACAAATAAGTTATGCGAACAGTTGTTCACTCAACTTTGCCATTTCATCCCATTTATCCAATGGAATGTCAAACACACGTGCGGGATTGCTTGGGAGATAAACACGAGCGTGTTCTTCACAAGGTTGCCCGCCAATGTGTTTGTGTACTAATGCCATTGACAGAGGCAAATACGCTTTACGCCAGTTGTTACCTGTTTGCTTTTGAATACGACGACGTTGTGACTTGTTTCCAACATCACTAAGCATTGCCTTGTAGTGCTCGTCAATAACTTCCTCATACTTGCTGTGCTCATCAGTACTTCTGTTATACCCACGCATAGCACCCGCTACAGCCGCTGTATAAATCTGTTCACCAGTCGCAAAAATTACTTTACTCATAAAAACTCCTTTTAAGTTAAAAAACGACAAAACTTTGTTTGTCAGGAGTGATCTCAACATAGACATTAAGAAGAGTCGAGCGAAGGAAACGAGAAGTTGATCCTTCGCACGTTTTTACTTAAAAACGAATAAAGGATCACAAAGTTTTTGAATTCGCTCGATGATTTTTGTTAGATCCTCAATGATCCAGTTCACAGTAATGTTGCTGTGAATAAAGGAGAGATCTATGTTTAACTATGATGTTGAAGTAAGTGTAGTAAGTGATGTAACTTCTGATGTATTTCCACCACTTATTAAAATTAGAGAAATCACAAATATTAAGGAAAAAAGAAAGTGGATGGAATATTTTACAAAAGGATATTCAGGCTCAACAATTGGTCTTTATCCTGCTATGTTTAGCGAGATTTGTAGATACTTTGTAGCGGAAGTAGATGGAAAAGATGCGGGATTTATCAGAATTACAAACTATACGGAAACTTGGAAAAACTATTACGATGGACAAGTATGGAACGCTTCAGATGCGTATGTTAAGCAGCCTTACAGAAGTAAATTAGTATTACGTAAATTATTGGAATTTGTAATTGCTAACTGTAATGTGGTAATGGCTCGCTTGGAAACAGAGAGGCTTTATAACAAACAGTATTATTATCGAACATTAGGATTTACTTATGCTTGGACAGTTGGTGAGGATGAGCAAATATCAATTGCCGTAATTGAAAAATTAAAAGAAGCGGCAATAAGAAAAAATATTGACTATAGAAATAGAAAATAAAAAAGCCTCGTAAGAGGCTTTTTTATTGCGTGAAATATATTAAGGTTTATAGAAAACAAATATTGGTTCGTACTTTCGCCATTTGCCATTGACGATACAAAAATTCTTCATACTTGGCTGTCGTGTTTCTTTTCCAACTTTCATTGATGGGCTAACTGCTAAGACCATCTTGAGTTTGCCTTCATATCGCAAACCAAATTCTTTTAGTATCTCAACTGTGTCTTGCTCAAGTGGGTATTGTTTTGAGCCAACATTTATGTCCGCAATGTTGAAAGCGAGAATGCGATCATTTTTTAGCCATTCTGCCGCAGTCTTCAAAGTTGGTCTAAGAAAGTTGTCACGCCAACTGTCATACTCTTTGTACTTTATTGAACTTTGAGTTGGTTCGTTGCTGTAAATCTCAGCGGAGAAGTAGGGCGGTGAAGTGAAAACGAAATCAACTTTACCTTTGTACTTTTTGAACTCATCGTTGTTGGCAACATCTTCACTACCACTACAGATGTAAGTGCCTTTGAACTCTTTGCCGTAACGCACGTGACTTTTGAATATACGTGCCATATATTCGTAACGAGAGATGCCAAGTTCTTTGATCCAGTTCTCTGTATTTGGATCAGTGCCAATGTAATGAATGGCTCTATCACGCAAACTTAACGCACCTAACAATCGTCCGCCAAAGCCCATACTTGGGTCATAGATGACGATCTCTTTTTGATCAACACATCTGTCTGTCGCATATTTGTAAAGCAGACGGGCGATGGATGAGGGAAAGTTGTTAGGGGCAATGCCAGCACCAAGTTCTAAGTGCCTATAGATGAGTGGCAGTACACGTTTCGCTGATTCATTGATGCCGTACACACGAATACGAAAAAGACTGTCGTCACTGACCTTACTCAAGTTCACACCGTTTAGATGGTGCTTCTTCAGCAAGCCTTTCGCTTTGAGTGCCTTTAGTTCTTTGACGTTGATGCGAGGCGTACGTTTTTCAACTTTGGCAGACGCATCAATCCAAAGACAACGTTGTCCAGTTCCAGTTGCTTCTTCAGTGAGAATTTCCTCAACTATGCGACGAGCCTCACGTCTTAAATCGCCTTTGAAAGATGTGGGCGGTCTGTAGATTGGAGCAAAGTCATAGAAGCCATCTTCACGTATACATTTCGTCAACACAGCCAATGTCTTGTCACGTGCTGAATGTTTGGCAAAGAGGTCATACACACTGACGGCTTTACCTTCTCCAACTGTGTCTTGTGCTTTGAGAATGTTTGGGAAAAAACTGTTGGCTATAGAAACACGAGCACCGTCAATGACGCAATCAAGTTTGCGTGTCTGTTCGTCTTTGAACCACATCTTGTCTGTATCTACTTTACAGATGCGTTCAAACTCACTACCCATCTCTTCAAGTCTTACACCTGCCTTTGGAGGTTGACCAAATTCATCCCATTGAAGAGTTACAGCAAAACAAAGTTCATCAACCCAAATCGCAAACTCTTCTTCAGTACAAGTGAATAGTTCGCCAAATGACTTGTTCAGAGGGGACTTGATGAGGTCATCATTCTTTGTATAGAAGTACGACATCGTTATGCCTTGTTGTCAAAGCGTGTGACTTCTTTCAGTGCCCTCTGAGCCAACGATTTGATGTTGGGGATGGTGCTACGGCTTGCCATATCTTTGAGGCGTTTGAGTCCGCCTTTCACATCCTTGCGTTCAGCAACCAAGCGGACCTGCTCCCAAATGTAGAGTTCCTTGTCCATACTTGAAAGTTCTGTGAATTGATTGGGCACTTTATTGTCAATACACCACTTCTTCAATTGCCCGCGTGTCACTTGCTCTATCCCAAGTAACGCTCTAATCTTTGCCAAGTCCTTGTAATCATCAGGAAGACAAGTACGAATCACCAGCTCATCTTTGATTACGAGTTCAGCCTTGTTCTTTTGGTTCTTGTCCTTCGTCAGAAAGTGAGCCGCATCTTCAAGCATACGAATTTCCTCGTAACTGATATTCTGTAGCCCTGCCTCAGATTGAGCAATCATTTCACAGGCTTGTTGGTGAACAATTTTTCTATGCCACTCAGCGAGTGAGTTGTCCTTGTGCGTATGAGTAATCGTCCCGCCGTACTTAGTAAGAAGTTTTAGCAAGTCCACTTGGAATTGGTCTGTGTTGGCTGGTGCGGCAATGCTTATGGAGCCAACTTCGTAGGTGATGGTCTTTGGTTTTTTAGGTTCAGCAAACTTGACTTTGGTGGTTGTCTTTTTGGGCTGGGCTTCTCGTAGCAACTTAGCACTGGCTAGAGTGAAGTTAGGAGTGATTTCGCCGTTCTCTAACTGTTGTACAAGTTGTTTCTCATCTACACTTGCGAGGTAGTAGAGTGTGTTGTAGCCGTTGGGCAAGCGTGAGTGGTACGAAGGGTTGCTGAGGACGGGGTTTTCAGCAATTTTGATGAGGAAAGCCGCAACAGTTGAACTGAAGGGAAGTTCTGCCTCAAGCAGGCTGTAACTAACACCAAGTTGCTCCTTCGCTTGTTTGACCAAGTTCCCAACCTCAATCACACTTTGAACACTCTTTTGCCACGCAGACTCAATACGAGTACGCCACTCCGCCAACTCTTTTTGACTACTGATGACTATGGTGTTCATTGATGCTCCAAAAGGTCGTTTTTACTTAAAAAGGTAGTAAAGCCAGTCCTCAGACTTTATACTGCTTTGAGGCAATTTTGACCCAAAAACCATCTTGTAGAAAGTGAAGTGATGGCTGAAACCGTTTACGTGCTCACAAATGAGGCAATGGAAGGTTTGGTAAAGATTGGGCGTACAACGACCAGTGTTGAGCAACGAATACGTGAACTTGACAACACAAGTATGCCTCTGCCGTTTCAGTGTTTTTACGCTGGTGAGGTTGCTAACTCTGCGTTGGTTGAAGGCAAACTTCATCGAATCTTTGCTGACAAGCGAATTCGCAACAACAGAGAGTTTTTTCGCATAGACCCTAATCAAGTGCGTGAGGCAATACAGTTGGCTGAATTGCGAGATGTAACACCTCGCTATGACGTTGTAGTTGACGCTGAAGACGTACAAGCATTGAAAAAGGCTGTTGCGACTGAAGAGAGAAGAACTCGTTTGCGATTCACTGAATTGGGAATAAAGACTGGATCAGTACTGACATTCCTCAAAGATAACAAGATAACTTGCCAAGTCGTTGCTGACGGGAAAGTTGACTTTGATGGAAAAGTAATGTCTCCAAGTGCTTCAGCTCTTATTGCTGTAAAGAGATTGGGATATGAATGGGCAGCTGTTAGTGGAAGCGATTATTGGGAGTTTGAAGGTGAAACTCTCACTGCCAGAAGATTAAGAATTGAGGATGAACAAGAATGAGTTTGTTAGAAAAATTACCCAAAATATTTGAACGCAGTAGAAAAATTGCGGAGCAAATACTTGAAGAATCAGAAGGTAAGCAAAAAATTAGCCTATTGACACGTGAAATAGTGAATCCTTCACGTGATGTTTCTATCAATGATCTATTCAGTAGATTGAAAAGTACTGATACAAATACTGTTACAAACAGGTTGATTTATGGTGACAATTTACTTGCTATGTCAGCATTATTAACGGGTAATGATTTTAATGAAAGCATTAGAGGTAAATTAGATCTAATTTATATTGACCCACCTTTTGATTCTAAAACTGATTATCGAACTAGAGTCAAACTGCCAGATTGTGAAATTGAACAAAAACCAACAGTTATTGAACAATACGCATATGGAGATACTTGGTCTGAAGGAACTTCATCTTACTTAGAAATGCTGATACCACGTTTATTTTTGATGAAAGAAATGCTGTCAAACAAAGGAATATTGGCAGTACATATTGGACCAAGTGTTTCTCATTATGTAAAAATAATATTAGACGAAATATTTGGTAAAGATCGAATGCTAAATGAAGTTATTTGGCAGCGAAGACTTGGGCAGTCTAATGCTGACAGAAAAAAAATGGGAGTGGTAGTAGATTCTATTTTCATTTATTCAATGAGCGAAGATTACACATTTAATCCTCAATATTCATTTGAGAATGGAGAGGCTTATGTTAAAGAGAGATATACAAAGGTCAATAAAGATGGGCGACGATACAAAACTGATAATTTAGGAAACCCCGCTCCGCGTCCAAATTTACGTTATGAATATAAAGGGTGTAAGCCACCGCCAAATGGATGGGCGGTTTCATTAGAAACAATGATGCGTATGGATGCTGAAGATAGATTGGAATTCCCAGCTAAGCCTGGTGGCAGACTTATGCGTCGTCAATACTTAGATGAGTGGAAGGGGAAGCCCATTCAATCGTTATGGGATGATTTGCCGCCAATCAACTCACAAGCTGTAGAAAGAATTGGTTTCGACACACAAAAGCCTGAAAGGCTAATTGAACGAATAATGAATTTCTTCACAGTAGAAGGAGATTATGTAGCTGATTTTTTTGGTGGATCAGGTACTACAGCCGCAGTCGCTGAACGTATGAAAAGACGATGGCTAATAACTGATTTGGGTAAACCTGCTTGTATGGTAATGCGAAAACGTTTGATCGATATGAATGCTCAGCCGTTTATATATCAAGCTATTGGGGATTATCAAGTTGAAACGGTGAAAAGCACGTTAGGAAAACGTTTTGGTATGGGCGAACTTGCCAAAATTGTCTTAGATCTTTACGGGGCTATTCCATTACCAGTTGATAATAATCCAAATAAAGATAGAGGATATATAGGGAAAACATTAGTTATTTGTGATTCTCCCAATAAAATTACTGGATTACCTACGCTCAAAAAAGCACAGGCTTTGCGTGATCAGTTAATGGGCGGGTGGGATAAGGTTATTGTGTTAGGTTGGAATTTCGCATCTGATATTGGACATTCTGTTTCTCAATTACAAGATAGCAAAATTGAAGTTTTGGTTATACCGCCAGATTTGATGGATAGATTAAGAAAACGCGGAAGCTTTGAAAAATTAAAAAATACTATTAGATTTTCTAGTCTCCAATACTTAACGGCAAAGCAACCAGTTGTCACAAAAGGTGAAGAGGACCTTATCGAAGTTGAGCTTGAAAATTATGTGCTTTTGTCACCAGAAGCAATCAATTTAGATGAGGACAACAGAAAAAAATTACAAAGTATTGTGAACAATGATCCTTTGTCTTTGATTGAATACTGGGCGATTGATGTCAACTATGACGGAGAGATTTTCCGCTCTGTTTGGCAAGATTACAGAGGAAATACTGATAAAGATAGAGACGATTTACACGTGGTAAGAAAGGCTGTTATAAAAACTGATCCGTTGATTGGACTCAGAAGAATTTGCGTACGTGCTGTGGATGTATTTGGATTTGAGTCTGAAGTTGATTTTGAGGTTTGATATGAAGAAAGATTATCTTCCCCTCTCAGAAGCTTTAACGTTAAAAGTCAACGAATCTTGTATTGGATTAGAAAGTGGTGTTGCTGACATATATGAAATGGTAAGTGAAGCAACAGCAAACCTTCTTCGCTTTTGGTTCCTACAAGACTTTGTTGATTTACGTAGAGGCTTGAATTTTCATACTGGTCAACGTCAATCAATACTCAATACTATCTACGCACACGAAGTTTTAAGCAAGACTTCACTGAAAGATCTCTACAAAACGCTCGCACCTGATGCTTTGGTAAAAGATAGCTTGCTAACACACGTAAGTCAAAGCAAATACAACCATCCAAAATATTGCCTAAAAATGGCAACTGGCACAGGCAAGACGTGGGTCTTACAAGCACTGATGATTTGGCAAATCATCAACAAATTAGAAAATCCATCTGATCTCAGATTTACCAAAAATTTTTTGTTAGTCGCACCTGGTCTTATCGTTTACGACAGGTTGTTAGACGCTTTGAAGGGAAAGGTTAAAGATGGCGTTCGTAACTTTGATACATCAGACATAAAAATATATAGTGAGCTGTTCATACCAGACAACTACAGAGAGGCAGTTTTTAGCTTTGTAAATAACAACACGTGTGAAAAACGTGAGATTGGGAAAAAGGTCACAAGCAATGGACTAATCGCTGTGACAAATTGGAACGCATTGATAACTGAGGATGACGAGTCAGAGCCAGAGGTTGATACCTATGGAGTAGATATTGATCCAGTTGCTGTTATTAAAGATCAACTGCCTATAGTTCCTAATACTACAGCTGGTAATAGTTTGGATGTCTTAGACAACAAGGCAAATAAAGGTGGTGTACTTGAGTACTTGAAGTATTTACCAGACTTGATGAATTTCAACGATGAAGCACATCACATACACGAAGTTCGAAAAGGCGGCGAGTTAACAGAGGTTGAATGGCAAAAAAGTTTGATCGCTATTGCCGCTTCTAAAGGCGAGCGTTTCATACAAGTTGACTTTTCTGCTACGCCCTATAACCAAATAGGAACTGGTGAAAAAGCTAAGAAAGCATTTTTCCCTCACATCATTTCAGACTTTGATTTAACTGAGGCAATCAAATTGTGCCTTGTTAAAAGCATTGCTTTGGATGTGCGTAAAGAAGTCAATGACTTAGAAGATTTGGACTTTAAGGCTGAGCGTGATGAAGAGGGCAAAGTTCAGTTAAGTGAAGGTCAGCGAAAAATGCTTCGTGCTGGCTTAACTAAGCTAAGACGACTTGAGGAGGCATTCAAACTCATTGATGAGAATCGTCGCCCAAAAATGTTGGTTGTTTGTGAAGACACAAAAGTAACGGAGAAGGTCGTTGATTTTTTAATTGCTGAAGGCTTAGAAACAGAAGACGTCTTAGGCATTGATAGCGGCAAAAAAGCGGAACTAAGTGAGGGTGAATGGAAAGAAGTCAAAGAGCAACTCTTCAATGTAGACAAACATCCTAAGCCTCGTGTAATTGTTAGTGTGTTGATGTTGCGTGAAGGCTTTGACGTTAACAACATCTGTGTAATTGTTCCATTGCGTAGCTCTGCGGCAAACATTTTATTAGAGCAAATTGTTGGACGTGGCTTACGTTTGATGTGGCGTGGTGAAGATGTTTACACGGAGATGAGACGTGAGAACAGGGAGCTTTTTGACAAAGGCAAAGAACCTAAAAATCTGATTGATGTGCTGTCAATCGTTGAACACCCTCGTTACAGAGATTGGTATAAGCAGATGCTTGGGAACTTAGTTGGTGAAGTCAGTGATGACTCTTCGACAACAGCAAGTGGTGATCTGATCAACGTTGGGCTTATTGACGGCTACGAAGAATATGATTTTCAAATACCAGTCATTCTGCGTGATGCTGAGGAACTGATTGAAGAGCAAGTTATTCATCCAAAGAATCTGCCGCCTTTTAAGCAGATGGGAATCGCAGAACTCAAGTCAATCATTGGCAAAGGTGATAACTGGATTAGCACTGAGTTACAGAGCGAGACTATGTTTGGTAACTACAAAGTCAGTGGCTCTATATTGAACGTAGAGGGCTACAACGACTACCTTTCACGTGTGACTCATCGCATTAGTTACGCCCTATCTAATCCCGTAGAAAAGGGTGGTCGCAAGAATGTCAATAAACCATTCATAGGCTTTGACACAGTAAAGCTCGCACAAGCGATTGACATTTACATTCGCCAGTATTTGTTTAGTTCTGAATTTGATCCATTTGCTGATGAAAACTGGCGAGTGCTACTGTTACGTGATGTGCTTGATCACATTGTGCGTGTCACAGCATTAGCTTTTTCAGAAAGCTTTGACAAAACGTTTGAAGAAGACGCACAGGTTGAGCACAGGCTGTTGAGTAGTGTTAAGACCTTAACAGTTAGTGAGACTTCTTCAATTGCTACCGTTAAAAGCATCTATGAACGGTTGCCTTTTCCAAAACGAAGTGGCGGGTTGGAGCTTAAGTTTATGGAGTGGTGTAACAAGGACAGTAGTGTTCAGGCATTTTGTAAATTACACGAATACAAGCACGACTTCCTATGGCTTCGCTACGTAAAAGAAGATGGAATGTTGGGTCGCTACTCGCCTGACTTCATTGTGCGTTGCGGGACTAACGTTTACTTGGTTGAGACTAAAGCACAAAGCGATGTGACGAAGGCTAATGTTCAACGAAAGTTAAAGGCGGCTACGTTGTACTGTGAGCGTATTAACAAGCTTCTGCCAGAGCAACGAAACAATGAAATGTGGCATTACGCACTTGTGGGTGAGGGAATTGTTGAGCAGTATTTGAAGGGTAATGGTTTGGTAAGCGAGTTGCTTAACTACGCAAGAGTGAGACAGACATCCACTGCGGATCAGCAAAAGCTGATTTGATCTACGAAAGGGACTTATGCTTTTCTTTACAAGTGCTCCCCTAATGAGTCGTTCGCTGGCACGTGACACTGAGCCACTTGCTAAGCCTACGGGATGGCAAACTGTTTCAAACGCCACTGTTCTTAAAGTTCAAAAAGGAACATACAGAAATGCTGTGTTCAGTGGTGTTTTTCTTGTTGATGAAGTTGAGACGAGTAAACACAAGGATTCAAAAGACGGTTGGTCAATTGCTATCGTCTATTGTTTATGGTTTGGAACAAGACTGAAAACACGTGGCATTGAATTGAAGTATCAAGCAGAAGGTTCTGAGTTGGTTAAGAACTACACAGGCGAAATTGTCTCTAATTTGTCTACTTAAGGGCGTTGATCTTGTATGAACAACGCTGTTTACTACTTGACAGGTATGGGCGGTCGCTTAGACGCAGGCTTGGGGCAAGGCTTGCTAAGTAGGGGCTTTGAGATAGCAGGTAGAGAGTTAGTTGGTGAGTTCAGAAAGTTAGATTTTCAGCAACAAGTTGATCTTGTTGTTAGTGACTTACAAAGTAACTTCTGGCAAGAGGACGCACGTGTCATTGCCAACTCTTTTGGTGCCTACTTGTTCCTACACGCACAAGCACAAATGGAGCCTTACATTGGCAAGGTGATCTTGCTTTCTCCAATCGTTGGTGAGTTTTCTAACGAGGAGACACGAATGAACTTCATACCGCCACTTGCTGACAAACTTCTACAACTTGCGAAGGCAAACAGTTTTCCAATTCCAAAGCAATGCGAGGTTCACGTTGGCTCAGAGGACTGGCAGAGCAATCCCGCAAACGTGACAACGTTTGGCTCAATGTTGGGTATTGATGTGACGGTTGTTCCAAACGCTGGACATATGTTGCCAAAAGAGTATGTTGGTGACTTGTTGGATAAGTGGTTCAACTAAGGAGACTGCTATGTCGTTTTGGAACATCTTTGGAAGGTTTGCTGTGTCAGACACAGGTGAGACGATTCAAAAAGTCTCTGACACAACCAGCATCTCATCTGACGGTACAACTTACACAAAGATGGGTTCAACAACTGTAGGCAGTGACGGTTCAGTGTTTACACAGATGGGCAGTTTCAGCACTGATGGCAGTACACGTATGGGAAGCACAGCGACAGGTTTAGGTGCTGTGTTCAATGACCGCAGAGAAGACAAGTTTGGGTTCAACACAGACGACGATGACAAGTGGTAAGTGCGTTTACACTTGTGTCAGAAGGTTAGTTGTTGTGTACTGCCAAAGCGATTTCTGAAAAGTTTTTGTAGCGGAATAATTCTGCGAACTGAAATTGTTGGAAGTTATTTGTAACTAAAAACGATACGTTTCACTACACACTTTGCTACACACCTGATAAATGACGTTGTATGTTGTTGATTTATAACGATATTTATTTTGTAAAACTTCTCATAATCCTTTGGTCCCAGGTTCAAGTCCTGGTGGGCCCACCATATTGAAAGCCACTGATTTTTTAAGTCAGTGGCTTTTTGTTATTTTCGCTTGTGGTATCCCGTATGCTTTTGAACCCATTCAATAAAGTTCATCACCTCTGGTCTGTGCATGTGACGACTTGGAAACACCATGTGATGGGCCTCAACTTTCAAGCTCCATTCGGTTTTAAATATAGGGACCAGTGTGCCCGCTTGAATCAGTCGATCAGCCATAAAGCTACTGTCAAAAGCAACACCTAGACCCTGCACAGCGGCTTCTAAAGCCATGAAGGTACGTTCAAAGCGATAGGCGTATTGCGGTGGGATGTAGTCAATTTTTCTGCTGGCAAACCAATCATTCCATTGCAAGATGTTCACTGAAGAATTGATCAGCGGCAGGTTGATCAAGTCTTCGGGTTTTTTGATGTTGTGCTGTTTGATGAATTCTGGACTGGCCAGCGGTAGCAAACGCTCTTGATAAATGGGCACCACTTTCACACCTTCCCATACCGGCAATCCGTATCGAATGTCCAAGTCCACCTGAGCGCTGTCAAAGTCGGAAGGCATGACTGAAGAAGACAAGGTGAGAGAAATATCCGGATATGTTTTTGCAAAATCCGTCAATCTAGGCATGAGCCACAGACTTGCAAAACTGGGGCTGCAATGGACGAATAAGGTGTTGTTCACACCTTTGCGCGCATTGTCCGTTGCCACACTGATGGTGTCTAGCGCTCCTGACAAACGGCTTAAATATTCTTGGCCCGAGGTCGTGAGTTGAATCTGCCTGCCAGTTCGGTCAAACAATTTGATCTCAAGTAATTCTTCCAGTTTTGCAATTTGATGGCTGACGGCAGATGGCGTGAGATTCAACTCGATGGCAGCGAGTTTGAAACTTGAGCGACGTGCAGCACTTTCAAACGCCATCAAGCAACTAAGGGGAGGGATAGAAGATCGCATGGTGTGTCTCGAGAAGCAGGTTTTTTAATTGATGAATATTATTCATCTTAAGTTAAGAATTTGTCGCTTTACTTCATCATTCACTTTAACCAGAATTCGTCCCATTCGCAAGAAATGCGAGATTTTCTAAACAAAAGAATGGAGACAAACATGTTGCTGAAAGACAAAGTTGCATTGATCACGGGCGGCGCTGGTCCAAATGGCTTGGGCTTTGCGACTGCAAAGTTGATGGCTGAACACGGTGCCAAGGTTGTCATCATGGATTTGTCGCAAGCCGATCCAGTTAAGGCTGCGGCCACTCTGGGGCCAGATCACATGGGTGTGGTGGGCAACGTCGTGAAAAAACAGGAAGTTGACGATGCCGTTGCGCAGGTGATTGCACGATATGGCCGCATTGACATTCTGATGAACAACGCTGGCATCACCCAGCCGCGCAAAACAGTAGAGATTTCTGAAAGCGACTATGACGCCGTTTTGGATGTCAGTTTGCGCGGAACTTTGCTGGTGTCACAAGCTGTCATTCCATTCATGCAAAAACAAAGGAGCGGCTCCATCATGTCGGTGTCATCCGTCTCTGCACAGCGTGGCGGTGGCATTTTAGGTGGACCCCACTACTCCGCGGCCAAAGCGGGCGTGTTGGGTTTGACACGTGCCATGGCCCGCGAACTGGGACCCGACAACATTCGTGTGAATGCCATTACGCCCGGCCTGATTGCCACTGACATCAGTAAAGGCAAGTTGTCCGAAGAGCAAAAAGATTCCATTCGTCAGCAAATTCCATTGAACCGTTTGGGCGCCGCTGCAGATGTAGCGGGTACTTGCGTGTTCTTGGCCAGTGACCTGTCTGCATATTGCACAGGGATCACGCTCGATGTGAACGGCGGCATGCTGATTCACTGATTTCATAAAAAGTAACAGGAGACAAACATGAAGAAAATTTCGAACTTCCGCCGTTCAGTGCTTGTAGCAACTTTGCTGTCCGCTACCGCATTTGCTGCATTCGCTCAATCTGCTGTCAAACTGACTTTAGGTCATGGCGCAGCTCCTGGCAATCCTCGACACGAAGCATCGGTCAAGTTTGCTGAAGTGGTCAAGGCCAAAACAAACGGCCGCATTGACATCCAAGTCGCTCATTCTGCCCAGCTGGGTGATGATGCCGCCATGGTTACGGCTATCCGCACAGGCGCATTGGACATCACAGCCAATTCCCAAGGTGCAGTGGCTGCTGCAGTACCAGAGTACGCTGCCTATGGCATGCCTTTCATGTTCTCTACACCGGCTCAAGCGTTCAAGGTGTTGGATGGCCCTCTGGGCAAGGAACTGGCAGACAAATCTGCAGAAAAAGGCATGGTTGTGTTGGGATACTGGGACAACGGTATTCGCCACATGACCAACAGCAAACGCCCCATTACCAAAGTTGAGGACATGAAGGGCCTCAAAATGCGCACGCCACCCGACGCTGTTTTGGTGGACATCATGCAGGCGCTGAGTGCTGATCCACAGCAAATCAAATTTGCCGAGCTGTATGTTGCTTTGCAACAAGGTGTGGTGGATGGTCAAGAAAACCCATTGGTCAATATCCACGCTAGCAAGTTGTACGAGGTACAAAAGCATTTGGCTCTGACCAGCCACATGTTCCAGATGACCCCTTTGCTGATCAGCAAGCGCACATGGGATCGCTTGTCTGAAGCTGATCGCAAAGTGATGCAAGAAGCAGCGACAGAGGCAACAGCGTTGCAACGCAAGTTGTCACAAGAGGCTGACGACAAACTCTTGGCTGATCTGAAAGCGAAGGGCGTCCAAGTGACCACTGTCGACAAAGCAGCCTTTGCCAAAGCCACCAGCAAAGTGGACGAAAAATGGCTGGCAACACCCATTGCTCCTTATCTGAAAAAAGTGATCGCTGCATCACGTTAATCGGATAGTCATTCATCAATCATTGCCAGCACGTCAGTACGTGCTGGCGGGAGCCTGTCGTGAAATCATTGATCCATCTGTTGAATGGTGTGGTGGGGTTCGCTTGTCGAACTGTTCTCTACATTACATTGAGTGTGACGTTCTTCATCCTAAGCGCCAATGTGGCTTTGCGCTATGCAGCAGGGTCCAGCTTGGCCTGGGCTTCTGAGCTACCTGAATTGCTCTTTCCTTGGATGATCATGTCTGGCGTTGTTTTGGCGGCCCAACATGGCTCCCACATTGCTGTGGTCATCGTGACTCAACGCATGGGTGCTGCGCGGCGGTGGGTGCTGTCTGCCGGCGCTTTGGCGGTGGCCTATCTGTATGCCTGGTTGGCTTGGATTGCAGTGCCTTTGATGGAAATTGCGGCAGATGAACGCACGCCCATCATGGGTGTGCCCGGCTCCGTCACCGTGGGTTGTTTGATGCTTGGGTTTGTGCTGCTGGCAATCGTGACCCTGTCTCAAATTCCTGGCATTTTGAGTGGTGAGAACGATAGAGACAACGATTCAGAAGAAGACAATTTCACAGGAGTAGGCGCATGACGACGTTGATCATTGGATTGTTTATTCTGGTTGCGCTGCTGTCCATTCCTATTGCACACGCTTTGGTTTTGGCTTCGGTGTGTGGTCTTTGGATTGCTGGACGGGTACCAGTTGATTTGGCCATTCAGCAGATGATCACTCAAACCCAAAGTTTTCCGCTGATTGCCATTCCATTCTTCATGATGACAGGTGCGCTCATGGTGAGCGGAAAACTGGGACAAAGTTTGGTCAATTTGCTGACCATGATGATTGGCCGAGTGCATGGCGGTCCAGCCCAAGTGGGTGTGTTGTCATCTACCATTTTTGGTGGCGTGTCGGGCTCCGCAGTGGCTGATGCCTCTGCCATTGGTTCCATGCTGATTCCGTGGCTTAAAAAATTGGGTTACCCAGCGCCGTTTGCTGCTGGCACATTGGCTGCAGCAGCAACCATTGACATTTTGATTCCACCTTCCATTCCAATGATTGTTTATGCATTGGTCTCTGGTGCTTCTATTGGTGCTTTGTTTGTAGCGGGCATTCTGCCGGGCTTACTGATGTGTGGCGGTTTCATGTTGGTTTGCTACGTACAAGGTCGTCGACGCAATTTCCCGCGTGACACATCGCCATTCGTTTGGCGGGAATTCGCCATTCAACTGCGTCAAGCCGGACCCGCTTTGGCCATGCCGGTGTTGATTATTGTCTTTTTGCGGTTTGGCATTGCAACGCCTACAGAGGTGAGTGTGATGTCAACGCTCTACGCTCTGCTGGTGTCAGGTCTGGTGTACAGCGATTTATCGTGGGCCAAGCTCAAGCATGCTGCTGTTGAAGCAGGTGTGTCTACTGGTGTTGTGCTATTGATCATCATGGCTTCCAGCGTGATTGGTTGGATTGTGACTTATGAGCAAATTCCAGCAGAGTTCACCAAATTTGCTACCGAGACATTGAAGTCACCTTGGTTGATCATTTTGGCCATGAACTTGATCATGCTTGCGACAGGTATGTTCATTGATCTGCCTGCTGCAGTGTTGTTGTTAACGCCCATGTTTGTGCCGCTCGCATCTGCTGTTGGCATGGATTCAATTCAGCTGGGCATCATGATGATCGTCAATCTTTCGATTGGTTTGTATCACCCACCCATTGGTACCACCTTGTTCATTACCAGCACCATTGCAAAAGTACGCATTGGTGATGTGGTGGTTGAACTGATTCCTTTCTACCTCGTGGCCATCGGCTTACTCTTGGGTTTTGCCTATTTGCCTTGGTTGACCATTTACTGATTGATGAGATTACAGAATGTCAAATTTAAAAGAGCTTCAAGAATGTGCATATCGAATTCGCCGCTATGCGCTCCGCATGGGTGAGGTGCAGGGACAAGGCTATATCGGGCAGGCCCTTGGGTATGCCGATGTATTGGCCGTCGCATATGGCCATGCATTGAACATTCGTCCGAACGAGCCGGAGTGGGAAGGGCGTGATCGTTTCTTGCTTTCGCACGGTCATTACGCCATCGCTTTTTATGCGGCGTTAATTGAAGCCGGTGTGATTCCAGAATCCGAGCTTGAAACTTATGGCAGTGACGACAGCCGCTTGCCAATGTCTGGCATGGCCACATACACACCTGGCATGGAAATTTCAGGTGGTTCACTCGGTCAGGGCTTGCCCATTGCAGTTGGAATGGCTTTGGGCCTGCGACACAAAAACAACCCTGCGTTTGTCTACAACTCGATGTCTGACGGAGAGTTGGACGAAGGGTCAACATGGGAGGCAGCCATGTCTGCTGCGCACCATGGTTTATCTAATTTGATTTGCATTGTTGACATTAACAATCAGCAAGCAGATGGTCCCTCTAGCAAAATCCTTGGGTTCGAACCCTTGGCAGACAAATGGATTTCTTTTGGTTGGCATGTTGAGAGGGTGGATGGCAATGATTTGCCTGCTGTACTCAAAGCGTTCGACACCGCAAGAAACCTTCAAGAAGCAAAACCACGCGTCATTCTTTGCAATACCTTAATGGGCAAAGGCGTTCCATTTTTGGAAGTACGTGAAAAAAATCACTTTATTCGAGTTGATGCACCTGAGTGGCAACAAGCCATTGCTGTGCTTGATCAATCAAAACCTTGAGGATGCTTGAGATGAATACCGCAACAGAAAAAAAGCCGCGTCTGACAACGTCAGCCATGATTGCCTCGATCGCATCTGAGGGGCAGCGTGTAAAGGCTGCACCTTTTGGCAAAGCACTTGTGGAATACGCGGCAGACAAGCCCAATGTGGTAGGCCTAACTGCCGATTTGGCCAAGTACACGGATTTGCATTTGTTTGCTCAAGCTTATCCTGAGCGATTTTTTCAAATGGGCATGGCAGAGCAACTCCTGATGGCGGCGGCTGGTGGCATGGCAAAAGAGGGACTCACACCCTTTGCCACAACGTATGCCGTGTTTGGAACGCGACGCGCGTATGACTTTATTCACCAAGTCATTGCTGAAGAAAATTTGAACGTCAAAATTTGCTGTGCACTTCCGGGTTTGACAACAGGTTATGGACCTAGCCATCAAGCCACTGAAGACTTGGCGATGATGCGCGCCATTCCAGGTTTGACCATTGTGGACCCCTGCGATGCCCTTGATTTAGAACAAGCTGTGCCGCAGATTGCCGAACACCAAGGACCCGTCTACATGCGTTTGCATCGCGGTAATGTGCCTCTGGTTTTGGATGAGTACAACTACAAGTTTGAATTGGGGAAAGCCAAAACTTTGCGCGATGGCAAAGATATTTTGATCATCTCCAGTGGCTTCATGACCATGCGCTCTTTGGAAGTGGCGCAGCAATTAGAGGCAGATAAAGTTGATGTTGCTGTGTTGCATGTGCCCACCATCAAACCTTTGGACACTGAAACTATCCTGAAAGAGGTCTCTCGTCCTGGTCGTTTGGTGGTGATTGCTGAAAATCACTCGGTGATTGGTGGCTTGGGAGAAGCAGTGGCTAGCCTCTTAATGCTAGAGGGTGTGCATCCGCAGAATTTCAAATTCATTGGGCTGCCAGATGCGTTCTTAGATGCCGGTGCATTACCCACTTTGCACGACAGGTATGGCATTTCTGCAGAGAAGATGGGTGCTAGGTTGAAGGCTTGGTTGATTTAATTGATGTGGGGTTTTGTACTTCCACATTTGCTTCCACACCTCTGTTGAGTGCATGTAACCTATTGATTTATATTGGTTATTTTTTATTGAAGCTGCTCATAATCCTTTGGTCCCAGGTTCAAGTCCTGGTGGGCCCACCACTTTAAAAGCGACTCATTCGAGTCGCTTTTTTCATGCTGCACAACTTTCACACTTGGTTCGGCTTCTTTAAGTTGTTGACTGTTGAGCAAAGTTCTATTTGTAGTTAGCTGATATAAGGCTGAGGTATAACTTTACAAATAATGACTCATTCAATCAAAAACTTAATTTTAGCGATGGTGTTTTCGCTTGTGTATGTATGCGTTGACTGGCTAAGTTTTATTCATCCTATGGGGCAGCTCAACATCACGCCTTGGAATCCGCCTGCCGCTGTTCAAGTACTTTTCCTAACTTGGGCTGGATTGATGTGGGCTCCGTGGGTTTTTTTCACAATTGGATTTGCTGATTGGCTAATCCGCGATTCAGTTATCTTTTCTTCTTCTGTTTTGATTGGAAATGCGATATTGATTGGCTGCTACTCAAGTATTTCTTATGTCTTGATCAAACTGATGAAAGGTGTTCCGAGACTGCAAAACCGAGTAGAGGTTTTGAAACTGAGTTTGGTCAGCGTGATTGGCGCGGTAGTTACAGCAATCTTGTATGTTGGCTTTCAAACATTAATTGGAAAATTAGTCAAAGACGATTTTGTTGAGGCGAGTTATCGTTTTTTTGTCGGTGATTTATTGGGGCTGGTGGTTGTACTTCCGTTGTCTCTTCTGTTTTTAAATCCATACCGTCAAGAGCAATTTAAGCAAATGTTTAAAAGTCAATCATTTTGGCTATTGTTCTTGGGGCTCCTAATTTGTGAATATTTTGTTTTTTCCTTGCCTATTGCATTGCAGATGAAATATTTTTTCCCACTATTCTTTGCAGTCGGCTTGATTGGTGCGGCGCATTCTTTGCCAGGTGCTACATTTGCCGCGGCGGTGATTCAAGTACCTTTAGTGATCAGTTTTACACAGATAGGCGTGTTGCCCAGTGATTTGATTGATATGCAAATTGTGATGTTTACTTTATCTATGACAGGTTTGCTTATTGGTACTGTTGTTGACGAAAGATTGAATACACAAGAAAAGTTGAAAGAAACATTGCAGTTGGTGGCAGCGGGTGAGTTGGCAGGATCTCTTGCGCACGAACTGCATCAGCCAATGAGTGCTATCAATGCCTATGCTGAATCTGCGATGTTGCTTTCGTCAAGTGAACACACCGAGTTAAACGGAAAAAACAAAGATACATTGCGAAAAACACTAGATCAAATCATCAAAGAGTCGATTCGTGCGTCTGAGATTGTTCGTGGTTTGAGAAGTTTTTTCATCGGAGGTGCTTCAAACATTAAGTTGGTAGATGTTGATCAGTTGGTGATAGATGCAGTTTCGCAGTTAGAAAGCTACGCTCAAAAGTTAAATGTTCAATTAAAGATTGAAAAGCTCAGCGAACCCGTGTGGGTGATGGTGGACATCACTCAAGTGAAAACGGCATTAGGCAACTTGATCAAGAATGCGATAGAGTCAGCCAACTCGGATGGACTCGTTGAGGTAATGTTTGCATTAAATAAGCAGCAGCGAGTTGAAATAAGTATTTTTGATTCAGGTAAAACTCTTGATATCTACGAAACTGAAATTATTTTTAAGCCTTTCTACAGTGGAAAAAAAGATGGTTTGGGATTAGGTTTGTCTATCAGTAAGTCGTTGATTGAAAACAATGACGGATCAATTTCGTACCGATCAAAACCTAAAAAATGTTTTGTTGTTTCATTGCCAACTGGGAACAAAATAGATGTTTGAAAACCAGCTGATATGTATTGTTGATGATGATGCATCTGTGCGTGACTCACTCAGCTTAATGCTTGGTTTGAAAGGCTACGACTGCCGGACTTATGAAAGTGCTGAGTCTTTCCTATCTAGTTTGCCCAATCGCCCCGCTTGTATCATTTTGGATTTGAAGATGACAGGCATGAGCGGACTTGAGCTACAAAACCGTTTGCTCAGTTTAAAGACACCAGTTCAAATCATTTTTCTAACTGCTTTTGCAGATGTTCAAGTGATGCGTGAAGCATTTTTAGGCAATGCCGTGGACTTTTTGGAAAAGCCATTTGTACTTGAACAGCTTTTGGAGTCTATCAATCGTTCATTTCAGAATTTATCTGCCACTACCGAACATATCCATCAAAATCAAAAGCTGAGCTTGCTGACTCCTCGGGAAAAAGAAGTCTTTCATGTTCTTTCCCAAGGGAAAAGTCATCGTGAAATCGGAGAATTACTAAAAATCAGTCCGAGAACGGTAGAGGTTCATAAGGCTAGGGTGATGGAAAAACTGGGAATAAAGACGCTTGCTGACCTTCTACGCATTTCGGTCAAATCTTAAGTTGACATAAGGGCTTGCCCGTACGGCTTGGGGCGAATTTACAAACTGGGGTGGTTTTTCTACATTGGGGCAACTACAGAAAGTTGCAAATGCCCACTTCGAATTCCAACCTCTTCGCTATTGGCTGTTCAATGGTTGGCACCTTGTTGCTGGTCGTTGCACTCATAGTCCATTCGTTGACCGACGAATTCACAGGCTTGTATTTCTTTTCACTTGGTTTATTTGTTGTAGGTTTTATTCTTGATGTGAATGAAAACTAATCAATGAAGGGTCCACTCAGTTTCCAGTGATCGTTCAGTCTGCTATGCGTCAATTTAAATCAAGTTGGCGCTTACCTGCTCCTCCTCCAATCTCATCAGAAAAAGATAACAAATCAGAACGAACGGCATTCATCTTGCATCATTGGCCATAAGCTATCCTGCTCAATGCGAAGTTCTGAAATGATAAAGTTGAGCTAATTAGGAGTTCTTGATGGTCACAATCTTCCATAACCCAAAGTGCGGCACTTCGCGCAATACTTTAGCCCTGATTCGCAACGCTGGTGTCGAACCTGAGGTGGTTCTTTACTTGGAGACACCGCCTTCAAAAGAACAACTCAAGAAGTTGATTTCTGACATGTCCTTGCCAGTCAGGGATGTGCTTCGTCAGAAAGGCACCCCGTACGAAGAGCTAGATTTGGGAAACGAAAAATGGTCTGACGATGATTTGTTGGATTTCATGATGGCGCATCCAATCCTCATCAATCGTCCAATCGTGGTGACATCACTTGGAACCAAGTTGTGTCGTCCTTCTGAGCTCGTGCTTGATATTCTTGTAGAACCCCAGCGCGGCGCATTTACCAAAGAAGATGGTGAAGTGGTGATCAATGAAAAGGGCATGCGTGTCTAAGTTGTCTGATTAACTGTCTATTCTTGAAGAGCTTTCTAAAAGAGTGAATCAAAAGCTTATTTGAAACTCTGCCGCATCAGCTTGCGTATTTCATTCAAGTACAAAGCCTCCCCCTTGTTCGCCAAAGTGACCAATCCAAACCTGGCGTGGTCATTCAGCTAGGGCGTCAGCTTGACTTCTACCTCTACCAAGTGAGGCGCACTGCCGCGGATGGCCAAACACCTGGGTCAACCGGTGATTATTGAAAACTTAGGCGGTGCCAGTGGCGCCATTGCCGCACAAAAAGTGCTGAACGCCCCTGCCGATGGTCACATCATTTTTCAAGGTGGCCCGAACGAGCTGATCTTGGCCCCATTGGCCAACGCAGCGGTGAAGTACAAGAGCGATGAGTTTCGCCTGGTGCAAATGATCACCATCAATCCCATGGCCGTCTTAGCCCGCAAAGACTTACCCGTGAATAACGGCGATGAACTGGTGGCCAACGCCAAAAAGGCTGCAGCATCTGGTGCACCCATGACTTTCGCCAGCGTGGGTCCTGGCTCCATTTACCACTTGCTGGGCGAGCACATGTCCAACTGGTGGAAGAGGGCAAGCTCAAAGTGGTGGGTGTGCTGTCTGCAGACTGCCAAAGCATGTTCAAGAAAGCGCCTACATTGAACGAAAGCAAAGCACTCAAAGATTTTGTCTTTGAAATGTGGTCTGGTTATTTTGTGAGCAAAGATACACCTGAAGCCGTGGTGCAGGCGTTGCACAAGGCTTTGAGTGAAGTGGCCAACGACCCTTCAGTGCGCGAAGCACTGTAGGCGCAGTCGATGATTGTTCCTCGTCCACAGCCGCTGGCTGCCATGAATAAAATTTATGCAGACAACACGGCTCGCTACAGAGGTATTGCCAAGGCCATTAATTTGCAGCCTGAGTAAATGGCAACACTGCTTGACACTTTGAATGAAGAAAAGCCCTGTCAGGAATGACAGGGTTTTTTTACGTCCTGCCTATGATTCCAGTCCTAAAATATCAGGTCAATGGTTGCGCAATAATGCAAAAATCCTTAAAAAGAAGCGTCATGAAGCCCTTTGATGGACAAGCTGCTACCGTTGGAAATGGTTCTGTGGTGGCGGTCTATTGCATGACAGTCTGATGGTTATCAGTTAATGAAAGAAACGAGATGAGCGAACAACTCAAAGCGACAGGCCCAGCTTCTTACTTTCCATCCATTGAAAAGAAATACGGGCAACCCATAGACCATTGGATCAAGCTTGTGAAGCAACATAAATGTTTGAAACACATGGAACTTGTGAGTTGGCTGAAGAGTGAACACGGCATGGGTCACGGGCACGCCAATGCCATCGTTGCGTATTGTCTTGCACAGCAGAAATAAGCCCTTGCTTAATACTGATACCTCAACACTTCAATTTGAATGAAAATGATTCAAGTTGCTAAAACCCATTAACCAAAGGAAAAATCAATGTTCAGTCACGTGATGGTCGGCGCCAATGACCTCGAGGCATCCAAAAAGTTTTACGACGCAGTGCTTGGCACTTTGGGCATCGGCCCTGGTGTGATCAATAACAACACGCGTTATTTCTACCGCACCCCCAAGGGTTCTTTTTCCATCACCCAACCTCTGGACGGCCAGCCCGCTACGCCCGCCAATGGTGGCACGATTGGCTTTCTGGCAGAAACACTAGAGCAAGTCCACGCATTTCATGCAGCCGGCATTGCCAACGGTGGAACGCCCTGTGAAGATCCACCAGGACCCCGTGAAGGTTCATTTGGCACTTTGAATTTGGCCTACCTTCGCGATCCCATTGGCAACAAGATTTGCGTTTTGCATCGTCCTGCCAAGTAAGCTTGCAGAAAAAATTCAGACAACTTACCAAAGACATTCAAGATGCATTCAATTCAAGCTACTTTCACTGCACTGGCTTTGTGTGCCGTTGCTGCTTCTTCTGCACTTGCGCAAAGCGACTTTGCGCATGTGGCGGCCAAAGAGTCAGGCGCCAAAGTTACCGCTTCCGGATTGGTGTTCCGATCGTTGCAAGACGGACAGGGCGCAAGTCCTTCCGCCACCGATAAGGTGAAAGTGCATTACCGCGGTACGTTTCCCGATGGCAAGGAATTTGACAGCTCCTACAAGCGCAATCAGCCCATCGACTTTCCATTGAACGCTGTCATTCCTTGCTGGACCGAAGGTGTTCAATTGATGAAGGTGGGTGGCAAGGCCAAGTTGACATGCCCGCCAGGTATTGCCTATGGCGCCAGGGGTGCTGGTGGCGTCATTCCGCCCAACGCAACGCTGCAATTTGAAGTTGAACTGATTGCCATTGCGGGTCGATAAATTCACGCCATCTTTTTGAAAACTGCCCAAAACTGACTCTACTCATGTTTGATTTACCAACCCCCGAACTCAAATTCTTTGCCGATCTGTCGGTTCAAGTGGACAAGCCGCAAGAGGTTGGTGCCACTGTGCATGGGCAGCGCCGTGTCATCCCCATCTTGGGCGGCGAAGTTCATGGCAATGGCTGGACGGCCCGCGTGCTTCGCGGTGGTGCAGATTTTCAAATGATTGTGAATCAGAGTTTGGCAGAACTCGATGCAAGGTACGTTTTGGAAACGGATGCCGGCGATTTCATTTTTGTTCAAAATCGCGCTGTTCGCACTGCACCACCCGAGGTCATGGCGCGATTAATTCGCGGCGAGAAAGTAGACCCGCAACTTGTTTACTTCCGCTGCACACCCCAATTTGAAACAGCTTCAAAATCGCTGTCTTGGATCAGCGAAAAATTGTTCATTGGCACTGGTGCAAGGCATCCCGACAAAGTGGTCATGCGCTTTTTTGAAGTGATGTAGTGCCCAAGTCCTAGGGCCTTGAGCACTGCGATAGGAACTCGTAGCTTATTCCGCGGTATAACCCGAAGCCTTAATAGGCGCTTCCCAACGCTTCAAGTGTGTGGCCTGCGAAGCTGTCAAAGCCGCGGCATTGGCATAACTAGGTACCAATCCAAAGCCTTTGATGCGGTTTTGAATTTCAGGATTGTTCAAAGCTTGCGCCACAGCATCGCTGATCTTTTGTGTGCGGTCGGCTTGCATGCCGGCAGGGCCATACAAACCAAAGAAAGCATCGGCCACCACATTGATGCCGACTTCTTTCAAGGTGGGTACTTCGGGTAAAGCAGCAGAGCGTGATTCACCTGTCACAGCCACAATTTTCAGCTTGCCTGTTTTGTGGTGCTCGAGTGTTTCGGAGGCGGTGTCAATCATGACGGGAATTTGGCCACCTATGAGGTCTTGTGCGGCGGGCGCGCCACCTTTGTAGGCTACATGCGTCATGGGTGTGTTGGATTCTTGGGCCAACAACTGACCTGCAAAGTGAGGCACCGTGCCTGCGCCAGAGGTTGCGTAGTTGGCTTTGCCTGGATTGGCCTTCAGCCAGCCCATCAAAGATTTGATGTCTGTTGCGGGGGCACCGGGGCCTGTGGTGACTGCAAAGTCAAACGTGGTGACGCGCGCAATGGGCGAGAAATCTTTGACAGGGTCGTAGCCCAAGTTTTTGTACAACCAAGGCATGATGACCAAACCACCCGAGGGCACCAAGGCCAAGGTGTTGCCATCGGGATTGGCGCGCTTCAGTTCGCCAAGTGCAATGCGACCCGCGGCGCCGGGTTTGTTTTCGACGATGACGTTCTGATCGAGCGAGGTGCGCATGCGTTCGGCCAACAAACGGGCCACCACGTCAACAGAGCCACCTGGCGGAAAGCCCACGAGAATTTTCAAAGTCGGTTTGTCTTGTGCAATTGCAGTACCCGAAAAGCCAGCCAATGCCATGCCAGCGCTCAACAGAGCAAGTTTCAAAAATTGACGCTTCATGAGAATTCCTATCGTGGTGAAATCAATGGACAACTGAAAAGACCAAGTTTGGCCATAATCAGGCACAAAGCCCATTGGGGTTTTCATGATGTCAGCCAAATATTCATTCAACGGAGACCAAGACCATGTCAGTCATTGATGTTCACACGCACATGTTTACCCCCAAGTGGCTGGAGCTGCTGAAAGCCGAAGGCGGCCAGTACAACATCAAAACAAGGCCAGACGGTCAGCAAGAGGTTTTTCGCGGGGACACACCGGTGGTCATTCCGCAAAAGGGTCATTTCGATTACGACCTGCGCATCAAGCACATGGACGCTGCAGGCATCGACATTTCAGTGGTGTCGCTCACTTGTCCCAATGTGTATTGGGGCAATGAAGAGATCAGCTGCCGTGCAGCCCGCGAGTCCAATGACACCATGGCCCAAGCGCAAACGACCTACCCCGACCGCATTCGTTGGTTTACATCCTTACCCTGGGAATATCCTCAAAGGGCGATTGAGGAGCTAGACCGCACCTGCCGCAACGGCGCAAGCGGTGTGATGGTCTTGGCCAATATTTCTGGCAAAAGCCTGACCGATCCTATGTTTGCGCCCATTTGGGCCGAGATCGACAAACGCGGCTTGCCCGTGTTGGTACACCCCACCGATCCGCCTGGCGTGGACATGATGGACATGACCAAATTCGATTTGAGCTGGTCTGTGGGTTTCATGTTTGACACCACGCTGGCCATCACGCGCATGATTTTTGAAGGCTTCTTTGACAAGTACCCCAAACTCAAAATCATTGCATCGCACGGCGGCGGCACCTTGCCCTATTTGGTGGGCCGATTTGAAAAAGGCGATGAAGTGGAAATTGCTTCACGCCGTCAAATGAAGCAAAAGCCCACAGACTACTTGCGTCACATTTACTACGACACCATCACTTACAACTTGGGTGCGTTGGAGTATTTGATCTCGGTGGTGGGACAAGACCACGTGATGTTTGGCACCGATTGGCCGCACCAAGTGCACGACACCAAAGGCTCGTTCGCCAACACGGCCAAGCTGTCCGACAAAGCCTGTGCAGCCATTCGCGGTAGCAATGCTGAACGCGTGTTCAACATCACTTAAGCCACGACGATCGTCAGGCCATGGCAGTGGCCTGACCCTTCAGCAGGGCCATCAAGTCTTCTGCTGCATCGGGCAGGCTGTTGCCACGCCACACCACGTGTTGATCGGTTCTGCACAAAATCAATTTGTGCTTGTAGGCTTCAGGAATTTGAGTTTGCTTGACCAAATCAACGAAGGTCATGGGCACATTCTGTGCCTTGGCTTGGTCTAAAAAGCCTTGCACATCCACTGTGTCGTCCATGCGCAGCAGGCTGTAACCTTTGCCCAACAGGTCGTAAAGCGAAGTGCCGTCATCCAGCCAGAAATGAGGCGTACGGCAACCCGGCAGCGTGGAAGGTGTGAACGATCCCATGGAATAAGCTGGCGCAGCCTCTTCCTCATGCGCAATGATGGGTGAGCCTTCGTAGTAATAACCAAAGTTAAGACCTTCGCAGCAAAATTGCTGAACGTTCAACTCGTAGGCTTCGTCACCTGTGGCTTTTCTAGCGGCTTCTCCCTCTGCGTCCATGGCTTCAATGTTGTGTGGCACGGCACGGCGTGCTTTGATCATTTTCTGCGCATGGTTCATCACGAAATGCGAGACTTGCTCTGTGATGGGGAAGCGCTCGGCTTCGTAGGCGTCCAAAATGGAGGGCGCTGCCCAGCCCTTGATGGCGGCGTCTAACAGCCATGCCAAGTTGGTGGCATCGGCAATGCCTGCATTCATGCCGTAGCCCGCATAGGGCACCCACAAATGCGCTGCATCGCCTGCCAAAAACACGCGGCGATCGCGGAATTGGTTGGCCAACAAGCGACGACCCACCCAGTCTTCTTTGGTGATGACGTCGTACTTGAAATCGGCATCCACACCCAAAATGTTGCGAATCGATTGGTCACGGTCAACGGAGTCAAACTCGGGCTCGGTAGGGTGCAAATGGTTGTGCACCAACCAGTTATCCTTGCCATCGATTGCAAACACGGTGCCGCACCGGCGGGTATTGACCGAGTAATAGCACCAAGCGGGTTTGCCTGGCAGCAAATGGATCAAATCGGGGGCGTGAATGTAGGTCGACTGAACGCGCTGAATCATTTCAGTGCCTTCTAACTTGGCACCTATCTTTTTGCGCACAAACGAACTGCCACCGTCGCAGCCCGCCACGTAACGTACGCGTACAGTTTGACTTTCTTGGGTGTCCAAATTCAGCAAGCTGACATTGACACCTTCTTCGTCTTGCACGATGTCGGTCACTTGGGTTCGGTTGCGCAAGCTCACGCCCTTGTGCGACACAGCATGCTTCAACAGCAAAGGTTCCAAATAGATTTGGTTGATGCGGTGCGGCGGCTCGGGTGTGTCCCAGCCTGTATCGGGACCTTGGGTTTCTGTATAACGCGTGCTTCTGCCGGGGATGGGAATGCGCGTCAGTTCCATGCCCGTCATGCTGGTGCGAAACACCACGTCGTTGGGGTAGTCTTCTGGCAAACCTGCAGCGCGCAATGTTGGCGCTATGCCCAGACGTCTGAAGTGCTCCATGCTGCGCGCTGAAACGTGGTTGCATTTCACATTGGGTGGTTGGGCAAATTCCCGAATTTCAGCCATCAAGACGGTGACGCCGCGCTGCGCCAAATCGGTGGCCAGTGTTAAGCCCACGGGGCCTGCGCCCACCACCAAGACATCGCTGTCAAATTTTGTAGACATGTTGAACTTCAATTCAATTTGATATTGGCTTGGCGAATCACGCGCGCCCATTTTTGGGTTTCGCTTTTGATGTATGCATCAAAGCCTTCGATCGACGTGGCAACAGGTTCCATGCCGTTTTGACGCATTTGCGATTTGATCGCTTCATCGTTCAAAGCTGCTGTGAATTCGGCGTGCAGGCGTTGAATGATTTGGGGCGGTGTGCCGGTAGGCGCCACCAAGCCAAACCAACCGGTAGAGTCATAGCCAGTGAGACCACTTTCAGACAAGGTGGGCACGTCGGGTAAATTGCTCAAGCGTTTGGGACTGGTCACCGCAAAGGCTTTGAGCTTGCCCGCTTTGATGTGGGGCAGTGCTGCTGCCAAATCGGTGATCGACAATTGAATTTGACCCGACAGCGTGTCCATGGCGGCAGGTCCAGAACCGCGGTAAGGCACTTCGATCAATTTGACGTCGGCCATTTGGGTGAACAAGGCTGTCGACAGATGCATGGCGGTGCCATTGCCACCGTGGCCAATCGACACTTTGCCCGGTTGTGATTTGGCCAACGCAATCAGCTGCTGCAGGTTGTCGGCTGGCACTGAAGGATGACCCACCAGCACGAAGGGAATGGAGGCCAACATGGTGATGGGCGCAAAATCTTTGGTCACATCAAATGGCATTTGGGGGTAGAGGCTGACGTTGGCGGTCAGCCCGCCAGCAGCCCCTACGCCCAACACATAACCATCGGGTGCGGCTTTGGCCACTGCGGTTAAACCAATGTTGCCACCAGCACCAGGTCGGTTGTCTAAAACCAGTGGGTGTCCCAATTTATCGTTCAGGCGCGTGGACAAGATTCGGATGATGGCATCCGAGCTGCCACCCGGGGGGAAGGTCACCACCACTTTGATGGGCTTGGTGGGATAGTCATTGGATTGTGCAAAGCCGCTTTGGCAAATCGTCAAGCCCAATAAAGCGCTGAAGACCAAAGACTTCCATTGAATCATGCGACTGTACATAAATGCTCCTTGAATTGGCGACAACTTTAGCGGTGCGTTTTTGCATTGGCAATGGGTGGTTCAACCCATCCTCGCTATTCTTCAGCGCCACAAGAGCCAGAGCGCGTAGGTGTGTGACGGAAGCTCACAAACTTGGGGTTTTCATGCTTTGCCGCCCTTAAGGGGCGTGATAGCGTGACAACACAGTTTTTGTGGAAGTGACCTCATCATGCAGATCCCCTTGATTCGCCAACTCATCCTCCTCTGCCTGCTGGGCTTGTTGCCTTTTGGCAGTTTTGCGCAAGAGTGGCCGGCCAAACCCATCCGCATCGTGGTGCCGTATCCAGCCGGCGGCGGTGTGGATGCCGCGGCCCGATTGGTCGCGCAGCATCTCACCACCGTGTTGGGTCAGTCCACCGTGATCGATCCCAAGCCAGGTGGCGGCACCGTGATCGGTGCGGACATGGTGGCACGTGCAGCACCCGATGGTTACACCTTTCTGCTGACAGGTGGCTCCACCATGTCCCTGCTGCCCCTCACTCACCCTGGCAAGTTGCCCTTTGACCCATAGCAAGACTTTGCACCCGTCAGCATGGTGTCGCGTTTGCCTTTTTTCCTGATCACATCGCCGGTCAACAAGTACAACTCGCTGAAAGAGTTGATGGCCGATGCCAAATCCAAACCAGGCCAATTGCCATATGCCAGCAACGGCATCGGCTCCATGGGCCATGTGGGCACCGCCATGCTGACGCAAAGCGCTGGCGTGGACATGATTCACGTGCCTTACCAAGGATTCCCGCCAGCCGTTTCCGACTTGGTCACGGGCCGTGTGGTGATGGTGATGGCCGACCTGGCGCCAGTCAAAGGGCAAATTCAAGCGGGTACGTTGCGTGCCATGGCAGTGGCCTCGCATCAGCGCTCCCGCTTTATGCCAGAGGTGCCCACCTTGGCTGAAGCAGGCTATCCAGGCAATGAGTTTGAAATTTGGTTGGCCTTGTATGCGCCTGCCAAAACGCCTGCCAACATTGTGGCGCGCGTTGGACAAGAAGTGAAAAAGTTCTTGGACATGCCCAGCACCCGCGAAGCCTTCAGCAAGCTGGGCCATGAAAGCGACAGTGCCGGCCCCGAGGTGGTTCGCCAAAGAATTGAATCTGAATTGAAATCGATGTTGCCCGTTGTCAAATCGGCTGGCCTCCTCAACAAATGACCATGACCGACACCTACACACGCACAGCTTCCCATGACTTGCTTCAAGGCTTGGTTGATTTAGGCATTGACTATTTGTTTTGCAATTTGGGCACAGACCACGCCCCCCTGATTGAAGAGATGGCGCATTGGCGTGCACAAGGTCGCTCGTTTCCCAAACTGATCTTGTGTCCGCACGAGAACACGGCGGTTCACATGGCGGGCGGTTATGCCGTAGCAACAGGCCGCGGACAGGCGGTGCTGGTGCACGTGGATGCTGGCACTGCCAACGCGGCCATGGGCCTGCACAACCTGTGCCGCACACGGATTCCAGTGTTGTTGATTGCGGGTCGTGCGCCCATGAGCACATTCGATCAAGCCACGGGTGGTCGCGACACCTATGTGCATTTCATTCAAGAGCCTTTTGACCAAGCCAGTGTGGTTCGGCCCTATGTGAAATGGGAATACAACTTGGCATGGCCCGCCATGGCGCATGAGGTTGTTTCAAGGGCAGGGGCGGTGATGCAAAGCGATCCAACAGGACCGGTGTACCTCACACTGCCCCGCGAGGTCTTGGCGGCGCCCGTAGATGCCAGCAGCATCGGTGCTTACGGTCATCAAAACCATTTGCCTGTGAAAGCGCAGGGTGCTGATTTGGCGGCGGTGCAAGCCATTGCGGACAAGTTGATGGCTTCAGAAAATCCGATGCTGGTCACGGCCTATGCAGGCAGAAACCATGAGGCGCCTGCTTTGATTGAAAAATTGGCGACCTTGTGCGGCATGCGTGTTTGTGAGTTCAACACGATCTATCTGAACATCCGCCGAGATTCACCTTATTTTGCAGGCTACAACCCCGCAGCTTTTACAGAGCAGGCCGACTTTGGTTTGATGGTTGACGTGGATGTGCCTTGGATTCCCAAAACAACGCGCGTCAATCCCAAAGCTTATTGGGCGCAGTTGGATGTCGATGCCATCAAGCGCGACATTCCGATGTGGGGCTTCCCCTTGAATGCACGCATCGAAGGCGACAGCGTCAAGTTACTCCAGCAATTGATTGCGGTCATTGAGCAAACAGCAAGTGCCGAATTCAAACGCAAAGCGCAAGCGCGTGGTCAAGCACTTCAACAGGCACATCAGTCCAATCAGCAGCGAGTGGCTGCATTGGCCAGTGCACCGGGCACCTTGAATGCCATCAATCCGCACTACCTGTGTGCGGCATTGGCGCAACAAATCAAGCCGGACGATGTGATTTTGAATGAGGCCATTCGCAACACCATGGCGGTCTTTGAGCAAATTCCGCGTGAATTGCCAGGCAGTTTGGTCGGCCTGTCGGGCGGTGGACTTGGGTTTTCCGCAGGCACGGCTTTGGGCATTAAATTGGCGCAAGCTAAGAGCCGCGTGATTCATTTTGTGGGCGATGGTTCGTTTTACTTTAGCAACCCCAGTGCGGTGTATGCAGTGGCGCGTCAATACAACTTGCCCATCCTGACGGTCCTTCTAGACAACGGCGGATGGTCGGCTGTGAAGGAGTCGACCTTGCGCATGTACCCCCAAGGGGAAGCGAAAGAGACCAATCAATTTGCTTCCGATTTGGGTTACGGCACAGATTTCGCAGCCATTGCAGAAGCCGCAGGCGCGCATGGCGAGAGGCTGTCAGATCCAGCGGATGTTGCTGCCGCTGTGGCACGCTGCTTGGCGGCCTTGGACGCTGGACAAAGCGCACTGCTGCATGTGCGCATCACCCCACTCTAACTGAACGCCTCGTTAAAGATTGAGTTTTTCCAAAGCATTGAGATTGAACAGGAAACAAACATGACACACACCCAATTTTCTTCAAGCAAGCGCATGGCTGTTGTTGGAACGGCATTGACCTTGTTGGCCAGTTTGGCTGGCGTGGTGCATGCACAAACTGCGTGGCCTTCTAAGCCGGTGCGCATTGTGGTGCCTTATGCGCCCGGTGGCGCCAACGACATCTTGGCCCGCGTGGTGGCCGAAAAATTAGCGCCGGCATTAGGTCAACCTGTGGTGGTTGAAAACAAACCTGGTGCTGGTGCCATTGTGGGGACCGAGTTGGTGGTCAAAGCGGCCCCCGATGGCTACACCTTGCTGATGGCGGCCAGTGGACCCATTGTGTTCAATCCCGCTTTGGTAGCCAAACTGTCATACAACCCCATGACCGATTTGACGCCCATTTCATTGGTGGGTTCTTTCCCCATGATTTTGGCGGTGAACGAAGCATCACCTGCCAAGACGTTTGCCGAACTGGTCAACCTCACCAAGGCCAACCCGAGCAAGTTCAATTACTCGTACCCATCCGCTTCGTTTCAGCTGGTGATGGAGTTGGTCAAAACCAAAACGGGCTTGAAAGCCATGAACGTGCCTTATCAAGGCAGTGCCCCCTCCATCAATGCGGTGCTCACCCAAGAAGTGCAAATGACCTTGATTGACTCGGGCCCCATTGCCGCTTTGTTGAAAGCTGGCAAATTGCGTGCACTGGGTGTGACCTCAGAGCAGCGCCTGGCCGCCTACCCTCAAGTGCCAACCTTGAAAGAGCAGGGCGTGGATGTGTCGGTCAATTTCTGGAGTGGCTTGCTGGCGCCTGCAGGCACGCCGGCGCCGATTGTGAAGCGTGTGCAAGAAGAAGTGGCGCGCATCATGGCCTTGCCTGATGTGCAAGAGCGCATGGCCAAGTTGGACATCAAAGCTGTGGGCAGCTCTTCTGCAGATTTGGCCAAAACCATTTCGCAAGAAATTCAACTTTGGACCCAAGTGGCCAAAGACAACAACATCAAAGCTGAGTGATGG
Source organism: Limnohabitans sp. 103DPR2 (assembly GCF_001412575.1). Lineage (NCBI taxonomy): Bacteria > Pseudomonadati > Pseudomonadota > Betaproteobacteria > Burkholderiales > Comamonadaceae > Limnohabitans > Limnohabitans sp. 103DPR2. The sequence continues at coordinate 973,118 of NZ_CP011834.1, forward strand.
TTCTGAATGAATGACAAGCGAATCGCCATTGCTGGCGCTGGCATCGCAGGCCTGACCACTGCGCTGTCTTTGTTGCAGTTGGGTTGGAAGGTGGATGTCTATGAGCAAGCATCGCAATTAGGCGAGGTGGGTGCAGGCCTGCAAATTTCACCCAACGGCACACGCATTCTTCAAAGTTTGGGTTTGGAAAATGCCTTGCGCCAAGTGGTGTCTAAAGCGCAGGGCAAAGAGATTCGCATGTGGAATACAGGTCAACGTTGGAAGTTGTTTGACCTGGGTGATGATTGCTTGTCGCGCTTTGGCGCGCCTTATTGGATGGTGCACCGAGGTGACCTGCACAAAGTGTTGTTAGATGCTTTCAACGCAAGGTCGGATGCACCGGTGAGGTTGAATGCCCGGGTGGTGTCTGCGCAAAGTACCTCAGGCGGTGCAAGTTTCGAATTGCAAGATGGCAGTCGCCACACAGCCTATGGCTTGATTGCCTCTGATGGCGTTCACTCGGTGTTGCGCGAAAAGTTGTTGGGCGAAGACAAAGCGCAATTCACAGGTTTGTTGGCTTGGCGTGGTTTGGTTCCCATTCAATCCATTGCGTCGCATTTACAAGCGCCCGTGGGGACCAATTGGGTGGGGCCGGGTGCGCATGTCATCACTTACCCTGTTCGCGGTGGCCAACTGATGAACGTGGTGGGCATCATTGAAAAAGAGGGCTGGCAGGGTGAATCGTGGACAGAGCAGGGCACGCACGAAGAGCTGCTTCAAGACTTTGGTCACTGGCATGAGGATGTGCTTGCGTTGATGCGCAAAATTGAGCAACCCTTTAAATGGGCCTTGCTTGGCAGAACCCCACAAAGAGGATGGGCGCAAGGATCGATTTGCCTGGTGGGCGATTCCGCACATCCCACCTTGCCTTTTTTAGCGCAAGGCGCCAACATGGCCATCGAAGATGCTGCTGTCATGGCGCGTTGTTTAGACGCTTATTCAACGGCCCCAGAAGCCTTTGAGAAATTTGAAGCACTGCGTTGGCAACGCACAGCCGACATCGTGAACCGCTCTAGTGACAACGCCAAGCGCTTTCACAACCCCCAACTTTCCGATGCCAACAAAGCGGTTGACTATGTCAGCACTGAATGGGAGCCCGAAAAAGTTCGCCGACGCTACGACTGGCTGTTTGAATACGATGCATTGAAGGTGACAGTATGAGCGCCGACATCAAATTCAACACACCTGTGTTGATTGTGGGCGCTGGCCCCGTGGGCATGACCATGGCTTTGTGTTTAGCCCAAAGAGGCATTGCCAGTGTCTTGGTGGAATTGCGCGCCGCAGAGGTATTGCCCGATGTGAAGTGCAACCACATTTCAGCGCGCAGCATGGAACTGTTCCGAGCCTTGGGGGTGTCGCAAGACTTGCGCGCAGCAGGTCTGCCAGATGACTACCCGCACAGTGTGTCTTACAGAACCAGCACCTTGGGTGAAGAGATTGCCAGAATTCACATCCCAGGCCGAAACACACGCCTCACCGATCACTCAGGTCCGGATGGCCATTGGCCAACACCAGAGCCTCCGCACAGAATCAATCAGCGTTACATCGAACCCATTCTGCGGCAGCATGTTCAAAAGCAAGCCTTGATCACTTGTTTGTACAAGCACCAGGTGATTGCCTTTGAACAGGATGAACACCAAGTTACCGCGCAAGTTCAAAACTTGGAACAGCCTGATGCACCTGCTTTCGCCATTCAAGCCTCGTATTTGGTGGGCTGCGATGGCGGACGCTCCATGGTCCGTAAAGGCATTGGCGCCAAATTGGTCGGCGACGAAGTGGTGCAACGGGTTCAAAGCACTTGCATCCGTGCCCCGGGACTGATTGCGAAAATGAAAGCTGCACCGGCTTGGGCCATGTTCACGGTCAACCCGCGCCGTAGCGGCAACATCTACGCCATTGATGGCAAAGAGGTTTGGCTGATTCACAACTACTTGCGCGACCATGAGGTGGATTTTGAGGCCGTCGATCGAGATTGGGCCATCCGAACCATTTTGGGTGTGGGTGATGATTTCGAATATCAAGTCATGAGCAAGGAAGACTGGATTGGGCGAAGGCTGGTCAGTGATCAGTTGCAAAGTGGCAAAGTCTTTGTGGCCGGAGATGCCGCCCACTTGTGGGTACCCTATGCAGGCTATGGCATGAATGCAGGGTTGGCAGATGCGGCCAATTTGGCCTGGCATTTGGCAGCACAACTAGAAGGCTGGGCGGCGCCACAAGCTTTGAGTGCTTATGAAAAAGAGCGACATCCCATCACCGAGCAAGTGTCGCGCTTTGCCATGAACCATGCGCATGCCATGAGCCAACGACGCCGGCAAATTCCAGAGAATCTGGAAGAAGACAGTCCGGCTGGTCAAGCGGCTCGCACCGAGTTTGGCCAAGATTTGTACGACTTGAATGTTCAGCAGTATTGCTGTGCAGGGCTGAACTTCGGCTACTACTACGATCAGTCGCCTGTGATGGTCTATGACGAAGAGCGCGCGCCCGATTACAGCATGGGCAGCTTTCAATCCTCCTCAGTTCCCGGTTGTCGTGCACCGCATTTCTGGCTGGCAGAGGGGCGCTCAGTTTATGACGCCTTGGGGCCAGCCTACACCTTGCTTTGCTTTGTCAACCCGGTTTGCGAAACAGTCGAAGCCTTGAAAGGGCAAGCCGCAGTCGCGCGCATGCCTTTGGCTGTCATCGACGTCTCCTCGCAAGCGAATGTGCCGCCTGAGTATCGCCATGCTTTTGTGCTGGTGCGCTCGGATGCGCACACAGTTTGGCGAGGTGATGCTTTGAACCTAGAAACTGCTCAAGGGGTGATTGCAAAATTGTGTGGATTTGCTTCGCACTGAAACAAAGCTTCAATCATTCAATTGCTTGAATCCCAGGGCCTGATGCCAATTCATTTGATGACGGCAACAGCCCCTTTTTGAATCAGTTGTTGTGCAACTCTGATGCCCAATTCACTGGATTGCTGCAGTACTGTGGGATGGTTCAGGTCGATCTCGCATTGATCTTTGGCTTGTATCAATGGGGCATGGCTGTTATGGGGATCACCCCATGCAGCGCTGATGGCCAAGACACCCTTCTCAAGTGTGGCGTGGGCCGCCAATGGCATTGAACAACTTCCGCCCATGGTGCGACTGACACCGCGCTCTGCATACACCCTGATGGCGGTTGGCAAATCATTCAAGGGTGTCAACAGCGCTGCCAAGTCGGGGCGATCGTCGCAAATTTCAATGCCAATGGCGCCTTGTCCTGCGGCAGGCATCATGCGGTCTAAATCAAAGCTATGTCGAATGCGTTCAGCCAACCCTAGGCGTTTGAGTCCCGCTGTGGCCAACACAATGCCGGCATATTGACCTTCATCGAGTTTACGCAAGCGTGTGTCCAAGTTGCCACGCAGGGGTTCGATTTTCAAATCAGGTCGCAGGGCATGCAGCAACACGGTTCTGCGCAAGCTGGAGGTGCCAACAACGGCGCCCTGAGGCAAACTTTCGAGGGAGTCAAAATGAGGCGAAACCCAGGCGTCGCGCGGATCTTCACGTTCTAAGATGCACGCCAGTGCAAAGCCTTGCGGTAAATCCATGGGCACATCTTTCAAGGAGTGCACCGCAATGTGGGCCGAGCCATCTGCCAGTGCAACTTCAAGTTCTTTGATGAACAAGCCTTTGCCGCCCACCTTGCTTAAAGGTTGATCCAAAATCTGATCGCCTAGAGTGGTCATGCCCAGCAATGACACCTGATGGCCTTGTGCTTCAAGCAATTGCTTCACGTGATGTGCTTGCCACAAAGCCAGTCGGCTTTCGCGGGTTGCAATGGTGATGGTGGAGGTCATAAAGAAGTGCTTTGATTTCAGTTGGAAGTCTTTAATTTTTTGGCAGCGTCGATGGCAAAGTAAGTCAAGATGCCATCAGCGCCGGCCCGTTTGAATGCCAGCAAGCTTTCCATCATCACGGCGTCGTGATCGAGCCAGCCATTTTGCGCAGCTGCTTTGAGCATGGCGTATTCACCAGACACTTGATAGGCGAAGGTGGGTACTTTGAACTCATCCTTGACCCGTCTTACGATGTCGAGGTAGGGCATGCCAGGTTTGACCATCACCATGTCGGCGCCTTCAGCAATGTCAAGCGCCACTTCGCGCAAGGCTTCGTCTGAATTGCCGGGGTCCATTTGGTAGGTTTTTTTATCACTCTTGCCCAGATTGGCGGCTGAACCTACGGCATCGCGGAACGGGCCATAAAAGGCGCTGGCATATTTGGCGCTGTACGCCATGATTTGGGTGTTGATGTGGCCATGTGCCTCAAGTGCTTCGCGAATGGCGCCAATGCGGCCATCCATCATGTCGCTGGGCGCCACCATGTCGACACCCGCTTGCGCTTGTGCCAAAGCTTGCTGTGTGAGCACTTTGACAGTGGCATCGTTCAGGATGTAGCCCGCCTCGTCCAGCAAACCGTCTTGTCCGTGGCTGGTGTAGGGGTCGAGCGCAACGTCGGTCATGATGCCCAGCGTTGGAAAATGTTTTTTCAAAGTGGCCACCACATGCGGCACCAAACCTTTGGGGTTGGTCGCCTCGATGCCATCGGGTGTTTTGAGGTGTGCGCTGATGACAGGAAAAAGCGCCATCACAGGAATGCCCAACTCAACGCATTCTTCTGCCACATGCATCAGCAAATCCAGACTGACGCGATCGACGCCGGGCATTGATTTGACAGACTCGCGGCGGTTTTCGCCTTCAAGCACAAACACCGGATAGATGAGATCGTTGACACTGAGTGCATGTTCTCTCACCAGTCGGCGGCTAAAGTCTGTTCGGCGCAAACGGCGAGGGCGATGGGCGGGAAAGGAGTTTGTCATGGTGTGGATGTCATCTCTGGTTGAGCAGTGGGATGTCAAACCCAATCGCGTTTCACGATGAAGTTTTGCATCAAATCGTGTTCGGGGGTGCCAGCTGGCGCTTGGTGCTGGTAAGACCAACTGACCAAGGGCGGCATAGACAGCAAAATGGATTCTGTACGGCCACCTGATTGCAAACCAAAATGCGTGCCGCGGTCCCAAACCAAATTGAATTCAACGTAGCGGCCGCGTCTGTAAAGCTGGTGTGCACGCTCCCTCTCACCGTAGGGTGTGTCCTTGCGTCTTTCAACGATTGGCATATAGGCGCTTAAAAATGCGTCGCCCACACTTTTCAAAACAGCGAAGCTTTTCTCGCTGCCAAACTCTGAAAAGTCGTCAAAGAAAACACCGCCAATGCCGCGTTGTTCATTGCGGTGTTTCAAGCAAAAATAGTCATCGCACCAAGCTTTGAAGCGGGGGTACAAATGCGCACCGTGTGGCGTCAATGCGTCTTTGCACGTTTGGTGAAAATGCACTGCATCTTCTTCAAAACCATAGTAGGGCGTGAGGTCCATGCCGCCACCAAACCAAGCCACGGTCTGGCCGTCTGCTGTTTTGGCTGACAGCATGCGCACATTCATGTGCACTGTTGGCGCGTAGGGATTGCGTGGATGAAAAACCAAGGAAACACCCATGGCTTCAAAGGGGGCGCCCGCCAACTCAGGTCTGTCGTGTGTGGCAGAAGGTGGCAGTTTGGGTCCTGTTACATGAGAAAAGCCACAGCCTGCTCTTTCAAACACAGCGCCGTTTTCAAGGATTTGCGTGATGCCACTGCCTTGCAAAGGCTCACCAGGTGGCTTGTGCCAGTGATCTGACAAAAAGCTGCCGCCATCTAAGTTGGCAATGCGTGTGGTAATGCTGCTTTGCAAGGATGTTAAGTAATTTCTAACGACTTGAGTGTCCATGTTCTCAATCTCAAAGTTCTTTCAAGCTTCGGTGGATGTGTTGGATCATTCGCCAACACACCAACAAAACTAAGGGGGTGCTAAATCCAGCCAGCATTTCTGGGTTGATGTTCAAGCCAGCCGCCTTCAATGCTTTGCCCAGGTAAAGGCAGAGACTGACGACGTAGTAAGTGATGGCTGCAATCGACAGGCCTTCCACAGTGGATTGCAGTCTGAGTTGCAGCGCTTGTCCGCGTGTGAGTTTTTCCAGCAGTTGCTGGTTTTGTGCTTCAGCCGCAATCTCGACGCGTGTTCGAAGCAATGCGCTGGCGCGTGACACACGTTGGGCCAGGGCAGCCAAACGCTCGGAGGTGGCATTGACAGTGGCCATGGCCGGTGCCAAGCGTCTTTGCATGAATTCGCCTACTGTTTGAATGCCCGACAAGGGACGTTCACGCATTTCAGAAATGCGTTCTTTGACAATGGCATCGTAGGCGCGTGCTGCCGAGAAACGGTAGCTGTGTTCAGCGGTGGTGCTTTCCACTTGCGCGGCCAAACTGGCCAAATCGCTCAACAGGACTTCGTCGCTGACGGTATTGGTTTCTAAGCGCGCGGTGATCTCGACCAATTGTGCTTCTGTGGTTGCCAACTTGCTTGCCAATTGCTTGGCCACAGGTAAGCTGAGCAAAGACATCATGCGATAGGTTTCAAGTTCCAACAATCGCTGTGCAATACGTCCGGCTCTGTTCTCGGATGTGCCGGGTGCAGCCATCACCAATATTCTTTCAAAGCCATCTGCGCCAATGCGCAAATTGGTGATCAGGTGTGAGTGTGAATTGGCGTCGGCGGTGCGGCCCATTTTGGCGCCAATGACGGTTCCTTCGCCCAACCACAATTTGGATTTGTAGATGGCATCTGGATCGTCCATGCCTTCGTTCAGCATGGCCAAGTGAATGGCTGTGATGGTTTTGCCGGGAATGCCTTTTAACCAAGCCATGCCCGTGGCAACGTGGGTGGCCAGGTCGGGCAAGGTGCTGCCCCAATGCGCATGCACGGGCAATGCCTGAACAATGGTGTAGCGCGTGAATTCGGTATGGCGTTCCCAAATGATTTTGAACTGATCACTTTGAAGTTGCAAAAAGTTGCCCTTCATTTGGTCGATGTCCAAACTGTCTTGACCGGCCAATTGCCGCAGGTGTTGGCATTCGTCCGAGACGCTGACACCTGCATTCAAGACAGCAACATAAACAATCAGGGCTGGCAGCTTGAAGGTGGCAGAGGGTCGCGTGTGAATTTCGTTGTGCAGCACAAAGCGTTGCGCATCGTCGATGGGCAAACAAGGCAATGAACGTTCATGCATATCGCTCCCTAAGGGGTTTTTCACCCCATGATTTGGCCCTAAATCAGCCAAAAATAAACTAAGTGTCAACATCTATTGACATTTCTCAACGTATTACTATATTGACATCTAATTCTGTCACGTTTCGTTGACGGTTCCTCTGGGGGTGTCATGAGTCTATTAACAAGAGCGGAAGCGGCGCTGAAATTGCATTTCGACGCCGCTGCGGGCGCTGGTGCACCCCAACGGCTTCAAGCCGCCATGCAGCATGCGGTGTTTTCGGGCGGTGCACGCATTCGCCCCCAGCTGTGCATGGCCGTTGCCACCGCCTGTGGCGACGATGCCCCCGAGTTGACCAATGCGGCCGCTGTCGCCTTGGAATTCATGCACTGTGCATCCTTGGTGCACGACGACATGCCCACCTTTGACAATGCCGATTTCCGTAGGGGACAACCCACGGTCCACAAGGCTTTCTCGGAGCCTTTGGCCTTGTTGACGGGGGATGGCCTGATCGTGATGGCCTACCAAGCGCTGTTGCAAGCTGGCCGGACCTATCCAGACCGTCTCATTGAATTGATGGACAACCTGTCAAGAGGCGTGGGTTTGCCAAATGGCATTGTGGCGGGCCAGGCCTGGGAGTGTGAAACCACGGCCGATTTGGGGCAGTATCAACGCGCCAAAACGGGTGCGCTGTTTGTTTCTGCAACTTGTGCTGGCGCCATTGCCAGCGGTCAAGCGCATGAGCCATGGGCGCCGCTGGGTGCGTATTTGGGCGAGGCCTACCAAGTAGCCGATGACATTCGCGATGTTCTGGGCGATGTGGCCAGTTTGGGTAAACCAGCAGGGCAGGATGTCTTGAATGCAAGGCCCAGTTCGGCGCAAGCTTTGGGCTTGGAAGGCGCCATTCATCACTTTGACAGCTTGATCGCCAAAGCGGGTGACTCGATTCCGGATTGCAATTGCCGCGACATGTTGAAGCAATTGGTGCTGCATGAGTCAGAGCGATTGGTCCCCAAGTCGATGTGTGAGGACTACCGCAAGCAAGCTGCATTGGCCAAGGCTGTCAAATGGGCGTGAATCACAAACTTGACTTGGCCAGTTTGCCAGCCTCCGGGCACGGGGCTGACGCTTGGCATGATCGATTTTTGGCGTGGCTAGAGCGGCTCTATGCCAGTCCACGTCTTTACAGTTTTTCACTCACCAATCCGCTCACGCGCTGGGTGACGCGCCGTCGCACTCAAAAGCTGTTTGATTTGATGGCCGGCTTTGTGCACACCCAGGTGATGCTGGGTTGCATTCGACTCGACCTGTTCAAAATGTTGCACCAAGCGCCGGCCGATTTGCACCAAATTGCAGCCCGCGTCAACATGCCTGCGCCCGTCTTGCAGCGCCTGCTTTTATCGGCAGTCTCGCTGAATTTGTTGGAGTGCAGAAGTGGCGCACGTTTTGGCTTAGGCCCATTGGGCGTGCCTTTGGCAACGCACGACGGCATTGCCGCCATGATTGAGCACAACCATTTGCTGTACGCCGACATGCAAGATCCGGTGGGCTTTTTGAACAACGCATGGCAAGGCGACATGGCGGCCTATTGGCCCTATGCGCACGACGCCAATGCTGCCACGCGTGAGCCTCAAGACAAGTTCAGCCGGTACTCCGATTTGATGGCGGCATCTCAAGGTTTTGTGATCGAAGAAATCTTGTCCAGCTATTTCTTTGATGAGCACCAATGCGTCTTGGATGTGGGTGCTGGCAAGGGCCGTTTTGCCTCAGAAATGGCTGTGCATGCACCCCACTTGAAAGTCAAATTGTTTGATTTGCCACCCGTGTTGGAACTGGCCAAAGCCAACGTTCAGCAACGTGGTTTGAGCGATCGGATGAGTTTTCACCCAGGCAGTTTTTTGCACGACGCTTTGCCCACAGGCGCCGATTTGATCACGCTGGTGCGCGTGGCCCACGATCACCCTGACGACGTGGTGCGCCAGTTGCTGCAAAAAATTCATGCAGCGCTCCCATTGGGTGGAGTCCTCTTGTTGGCAGAACCCATGGCGCAAGCCCTGTCGGAGTCTTATGCCGGCCCGGCCCAGTCGGACGCGTATTTCCACTTTTACCTGCTGGCCATGGGCGCAGGGCGCCTTCGCACCCCTGAAGAGCTGATGCATTTGATGGCAGAGGCCGGATTTGGCCAGATTGAGCACTTGCCCAACGCCATGCCCATCCATGCGCAGCTCATTGTGGGCAGAAAGTCTAAGTGTTTACCCTAATCAATATGATTATATGTAAACATCGTTTGACACAAATTGATGTAACGCAAAGAATACAGTTATGAAAGCCACCGCAGTCGTATTTGACAACCCCAAGCAATTGTCGCTTCAGGCATTGGATTTGCCTTCTTTGCAAGAAGGCCAAGTCGAAGTGGCTGTGCAATACAGTGGCATCAGCACGGGCACAGAGCGCATGTTGTGGGATGGCAGCATGCCGCCATTTCCCGGCATGGGTTACCCCCTTGTGCCGGGCTACGAAACCGTGGGTCAAGTGGTGCGTGCCCCTCAAGGCGCCAAGCTCAAAGAAGGCCAAACCGTGTTTGTCCCCGGCGCCAACTGCTTCACAGGTGTTCGAAGCTTGTTTGGCGGTGCTGCATCGCGCTTGGTGGTTTCAGATCAAAAAATACTGCCTG